>JASGMM010000038.1 GCA_030156435.1 Clostridiales bacterium
TTTGGTGCCATTCTTTAAGCTGCCTACCACTTTGTACTGGGTACCAGCACCGCTGCGTACATTCAACGTAGTATTGACCTTCACTGTACCGGTCTGTGTAGTCGGCGTTGGCGTAGGAGTAGGTGCAGGCGTGGGAGTAGGTCTATCCTCACCGCGAGCGGGTGTGCCGTTCTTAATCAGTTGAAAGCTTCCGCATGCATTCGCTTTATTTCCTGCACTATCTGCACCCTCTACGGTATAATAGTAATTGCCCTCGTTCATTGACGCACCATCCCAGCGTACGCTGTTGGTGCCAGCTTTCTGTGATACACCGTTCGCAACCACAGCAACCTGCCGCTTGGCGCTATCCCATATTTTAACTGTAACGTTGGAGTCACGGCTGATGCTGTATGATATTATCAAATCCCCCGCATTGGCGTTATAAGGATCGGGCATATCGGATACGCCGCTTATAGATACAGGATTAGCCGGTATAGAGTATTTCACGCGGCTGAGTCCTGGATAGTAGAAATCCAGTATCTGACCATAATTTTGGCCGGCTTCGGCCCTACACTTAGCACCATACTGACTCATACCCCTGCCATGACCATAGCCTGTACCCTTTATAGTATAGCCATCGCTGTCTTTCGTAAAGCTGTTTATAAGATAGCTCTTTATCCTGTTTGCTCCGAAAGCCGTACGCATTTGTGTTACTGTAAAGCTAAGCGTTTCCTCGCTTACCTTTAACTTAGTCGGCATAACGGTTTCAATATCGTATGCTTTTGTTTTAGCATCTCTTGTAAGGAACTTTACCGTCATCGTAACAGGGCTACCGGCCGGCAATCGCTGGCCCGCTGTACGTTTGCTTAGATCCATGGTCATATCGGTTATCTCGGTTATACGTATATCCTTACCGGCATATTTCGATGGCATCAATGATTTTAGCCCAGTTATCATGGCCTTCTCATTGTCTCTGGATACATATGTGGTATTTTCTATGCTGTTCCACCATGCGTCGAGCGCAGCGATATTGTTTTGAGCCAGGTATACATTGGCTGTATCGATCTGTGCCGGATCTATTTGTGCTTTCTTATACGTCACTGTCCACGGGTTTATTGGATCATACGAATCCTGCTTGGCTTTGCAATAAGCGCTCTCTTCCACCCATCCGCCGTTGCTGGACGAATACTCCGTCAAAACAGGGCTGCCGTTGTACTCTAGCACTATGCCGCGCGTTTCATCTACTGCCGCATTGCTGTTGCTATATGATGAGCTGTTCCATATATAGCCTCCATAAACCTGATTAGCAGTGGTATCCAGCACATCATAGCTATTAGACGGCTTAAGGCAGCTTATAGCGTATGTCCTGGCTGCTATAGCTTGTGCTTTCAGAGCCTCTTTACCCCATGACGCAGGCATTTCATATGGTACGACCCCTTTTAGATAATCCTCCAGCATGAGCTTGTTTATGGGCCTCACATATGCGCCGTCGATGCTAAACATCATAGCACCTATATACGCTTTATCGTTTATCTTTATAACATTGTCGGTACCGTAGCGCGCCGGTATGAGCTCAAACGATGAAGCATAGCTGCCTATAAGCGTGTTGCCATCATAAAGGCTTAACTTCCCATTTATCGCCTTCACCGCATAGTTATGGCCAGGTCGCAATACTAACAATGGATTACCAGCTACGCTGTAACTGCCTTTATCTATTGTCACTGCTATCTGCGATTTATTGCCTATGTAATTGCGCAATTGCACCCTTATCACAGCAGGTTCACTTTTGGCAGCTTCTGCCTGATCGGCTAACGGTAACGACACTGTAAACGCCAGCAAAATCGACAAAAATATTGCTGTTATACGTCTCATTTGGTTATCACCTCCTTTCATTGGCCTCTATTATTCATATTCGACAAAAAAATCATTTTCCCTTTAATTTTACTATATTATTACCATAGCTTTTATCCTGTCACCACGTTTATCGGGCTTTAACCCCTCCTCCATATTATCCAGCGAATACCTGTGAGTTATAAGCGGCGATACTTTTATAAGGTCTTTAGCCAACAACTCCAGCGCTCTAGCGTGCGTATACGGATTTATGAATGAGCCTATCCACTTTATCTCTTTTTGATATATCTCAAAAGGCTTCAATTGTATCTCGGCCGTCTCATCTACCACTCCGAATTGCAATACGATCCCGCCGTTTTTCACAAGATCAAATGCCTGTCTGGCCGTCTTTGCAAGGCCTGCTGCCTCTATTACGACGTCGGCGCCGTAACGCGTCGAGGTCTCCACAATGGCTTTTATATCGTAACTAGTCGGGTCTATGAGCATGTCGAAACCCAGTCTTTCAGCCAATTGCCTCCGTCCTCGCGAAGGTTCGCTTATTATAACAGACGAAGCCCCCGCTAAACGCGCAAGTTGCGCATGTATAAGGCCTATAGCCCCTCCACCGAGTATTACTACGCTGTCACCCGGCTTAATTTGGGCCAGATCCGTGCCATGAAGACAACATGCCAATGGCTCCACCATAGCTCCTACCTCATACGGCATATCAGGCGGCAGCTTATAGGCCTGGTTTTGAGGTACCAAGCAGTATTCGGCAAACCCACCGTTTAATATGACGCCGATATTTTTCAGATTCTCGCATAGATGTACTTTACCCATTCTGCAGTAATGGCAATGCCCGCAGTATATATTCGGATCTATGGCCACGTTATCGCCAACGTCTATATCGGACACTCCATCGCCTATTTCCACCACTCGGCCGGCGAATTCATGACCCAGTATAGTAGGTGGTTCAACCGCCGACGGTCCCATGCCTCCTGAATATATATGCATATCGGTACCACATATGCCGCACGCTTTAACCTCGACCAATATGTGACCTTCCTTCAATTGAGGTTTTTCTACCTCTTCTACCCTTATATCACCTGTGCCATAAAATACAGCTGCTTTCATAATATCGCCTCCATCATTGTTCATTAAAAAATAGAGGACCAGAAAGTATTCCATTCTGATCCTCTATTGTATTACTATTCCAAAACACAAGCATCTACCGGGCACACATCCGCGCAGTTACCGCACTCAGTGCACAGCGCAGGATCCACCACGTATATATCATCGCCGGCAGATATGGCACCTCCTTCGCAGTCCGGTTCGCAGGCGCCACAGCTTATGCAATCATCTGTAATTCTATAAGGCATATCTTCACCCCCTCGTACCTCGTACATCCTAAAGATGTCCGTTTCCATTGTAACATGGATTGTGTTATATGCAAATACTTTCGCTAAAGAAATAATTTTCCGACTATTTTGACACCATACGAGGGCAATGCATTTTGTCGCATCCCGGTACAAGCTTTACATCAGATGCATCAAAAACTTCCAATTCAAAGCTATCATCCGGTCGCTCCAATTTCACTTTCACTTTATCAAGGATCACATTAACTTCGGTTACTGTACCCGTGCCTTTTGGGGTAATTACACTGGCATTGCATTTTGGCAATCTTCTCAGCTGCTGTTCATAAAATGATTCTTCATATTTTAAACAACACATAAGGCGCCCGCACATACCCGATATCTTTGACGGATTAAGTGCCAGATCCTGTTCCTTGGCCATTTTTATAGACACCGGCTCAAATTCACCCAAAAAACCATTGCAGCATACCGGGCGTCCACAAGGGCCCAAGCCTCCAAGCATCTTGGCCTCGTCTCTTACTCCTATCTGCCGCAATTCTATGCGCGTTTTAAAAATACCTGCCAATTCCTTGACCAAATCTCTGAAATCCACGCGTTCTTCAGCTGTAAAATAAAAGATCAATTTATTCCTGTCGAATGTGTATTCGGCATCTATGAGTTTCATACGGATACCATGCTCGGCTATCTTTTGGCAGCATTTTTCAAAAGCCTCGCGCGTCTTGATTTCGTTTTCCTTCATCATCTGCCGATCCTCATCGGTGGCTATCCTTATAACCTTTTTTAATGGCGCGACGATATCAGTATCCGATACCTCTTTAGGACCAGATACCACCTGACCGTATTCCAGGCCTTTAGCCGTCTCCACTATAACACAGTCTCCTATATTTAAATCCCAAACATCGGGAGCAAAATAATACATCTTACCGGCTCTTTTAAAACGCACTCCCACTACTATGGGCATCATCTACTACCTCCAATATATTAAGCAACAAAACATCTGCGGTTAATTGATAATTAGCGTTGGATGCCAAAGCTTTGCGTGCCGCATCCATATATTTCATGATACTACTCCATCGAAACAATGTAAAGTCCGATACCTCCATATCCAGCAGTTTTCCCCTTATATAGTCTGCCCAGCAATCCAGTATAACATCTATATCATCCTTATGTTGGACCAAAAATTCCTCTACCGCAAAGAAAACATTCCATCTATCCCTAATTAAATTTTGCAAATTATTCAGCGCGCTCTGCCACAGCGCCTGCCACGCTGTGTCATTTGCTACGGATATTGCTTTGCCTACTATACCGCCCGAAGCAGATGCAGCTTTTTTGGCATCACCGGGACTGACATTGAATCGGCATATTAGAATATCTTCAATATGAGGTAAGGATACAGGTTTTAATTTATAGATAAGACAACGCGATACCACTGTGGGCAAAAGATTATCAGTACTGGTTGTAAGCAGTATAATGACTGCATAAGGCGGCGGATTCTCCAGCGTCTTGAGCAGCGCATTCTGGGCCTGTACGGTCATAGACTGTGCTTGATCTATGACATATACCTTGCGATCAGCCGTATATGGATTTATATATATATCGTCTATGAGCTCCCTTATCCTATCCACTCCTATCGTATTCTTTTCGGGCGCTATAACCTTATAATCCGGGTGTGTACCTGCCTCAAAGCGTCTGCATGCATCGCATAGACCGCATGGCTTATGCTGATTGTCTTCACAAACGATGGCCTGGCAAAATACGTTGGCCAATGTACTTTTGCCTGCGCCGGCCGGGCCCTCGAATATATAGGCGTGGGATATAGTTTGGCGAACGAGCGATTCTTTAAGCTCTTTTATTATAGAATCTTGTCCGATAATATCATTAAATGTAAACATCATGATCACGCGATAAGATCTACCAATAGGCCTTCTATTTCGCCTATAAGCTTTAATATGGCTATATGATCCGTCTCATCCCTCATGACCTGCTCGGCAAGAAGCTCAAGCTGTTCATCGATCCGCTTTATGATAATATACCTCTTGCGCCGGCCGCGTTTATCCACCTCTTCAAATGTAGAAAACCGCAGCATGGATGATGTCACGGCATTTAAAAACTCGGCTATAATACGCTTATAGTGCAAAAGCTCGGCTAAATCGGTGTTTTTTTCTAATCTTTGGCCTTGAACCTTGATATCTGACAGCATGCCATCCAACCAATCTTTAGCATCGCGGTTTGCAGCATTGCCAAATGCCTGTGAAAATGCGCCCCCCGGGGCATTTTTATCTATATGCACAGCATCGGAAGATTGGCTATTGTAGGCATACCCGCCTTTTACGTCATTTACCTTCATAGGCTACAGCTTGCGGAATTCCTCTACATTCAATACGAATACCGTAGCCCCTCCAACCACTACTTCAACCGGATAAGGCATATAAACCTCTCCTGCTCCACCCATCGGCATAGGAGAAGTCACCACCTGTTTACGGCTCTTACACACCTTTTCTATACACGCCATGGCTGCAGGTACCCTATCGTCATCGATACCAAGCAATAGTGTCGTATTCCCTGAGCGCAGAAAACCACCAGTGGTGGCAAGCTTGGTAACGCTAAAACCCGCATCCATAAGCGTGGCTATAAGCTTGTTGGCATCTTCATCCTGTACTATGGCTATAATAAGCTTCATAGTAAAGCCCCCTTTTTTCTTTTATTATACCTTTTCTTGAGCGGCTGGGCAAGCGTTATTTGGCGTCAGTGCTACTAATATCGAAGCCAGCATGATAAATATAAGCCCGGTCTGTATATTTATCACTGGGTTATCGGTCATGCTCTGTATAAAGGCTGCTATCACAGCGGCCAATATACCTGCTATTATAGGCCTGTGCGGCGAATCTTTCAATGCTGATAGCCCCCTCTTAAATAACACCACAACATACCATACGATTGATATAACTCCCAATATACCCCATTCAAACCATGTATTCAGCAGTATATTATGAGCATGGAGCTGCCCTACGCCAAACATGGCCGAAAAATCCATAAAGGACAGGAACCCCCTGCCTATAATGGGGCTATAACTTATACCTATAAGGGCTGTTTGCCATATTTCCATTCGCGTCTCCAAATTTTCGTCCAATACAGCATAGCGCGGTATAAGTTGAGGATATACCAGAATAGCCATCATTATTATAAACGCCGACATAAACAGTATGTGTGCCGCATGGCGCTTGCCGCAAAGTATAAAGAAAAATATAGCGGCTATCAGTACCGAAAACAGCGCTGTGCGTGAATTGGTAAGATACAGGTTCAAAGCATCTAAACATAGCACTATCATTAATGCACGGCGCTTTTTCTCACCAGTCGTATAAAACGTATATCCAAGCGTCACGAATATTACGACCGCAAGATAGAGCGCATAGAGGTTGGGATTAGCAAATGTGGATTCCACCCTTCCTCCCGATAAGCGAAACAATATACCGTTATCGCTTAAAAATTTCTGTAATATGCCGAACAAGGATATCGGCAAACTGGTCCACACTATAAGGCTGACCATACGCACAGCAAAACGTTTATCGAACACCTCTTCGGTATACATGCCATAGATAACATAAGGCAGCATAATCCCTATAGTCGCTATTATTTCAATAAAGTCAGGCGAGTATATATCGCTTATAAGCACAGCTATAAACATGAGTATATACGGCTGCCCCAATGGAATCGCTCTTAAGTCTATATCCCTGCTTTTTATCTTACTTATTATGTATTGCACTGATATAAAGAATACCATAGATGGTGCCGTATATGGCGATAGCACGCCGAGCAATAGTACAATTATATTATAATACGCATATTTGTCGTATATATCAGTCTTACTGCTGAATCCTGACATCGCAACAGTCGTATTTGACGACCGTTTTCCTATTTCAATGCTCATTTGTAATCTTACCTCCTCAAATTCCTCCTTTATATTAGACGATATTTTTTCAATTTCGGTTCAATTATAGATAATATTTTTTTGTGTATATTATTTACCCCATCTGCAGCGTTTATGATATAAAACCTATCGTTATACCTACGTGCAATATCTATGTACCCCTCGCAAACAACTTTCAATAATTCCAGACCTTCTGATTCTAACCGATCTTTAAATCCATCCTTCAATATCCTTTTCCACGCTATTTCAGGGGATATATCCAAAAGCAAAGTTATATCAGGCCACACGCCGCCCAGAGCATGTTCATTTATAGCCTCTACGGTATCCAAGCCAAGTCCTCTGGCATAACCTTGATATGCCAGGCTGGAATCCACAAACCTGTCGCACAGCACTACCTTGCCCTGTTCTAAAGCAGGCTTTATAACCTGCGCCACATGCTGCGCTCGGGAAGCAGCATAGAGCAAAACCTCGGTCATAGCCGCCATATCGCTATTGGCATTATCCAGCAGTATAGAGCGCACTTGCTCGCCTATGCGCGTACCGCCCGGCTCTCTTGTCAACACCGACGGTATACCACGTTCGTTCAAATAATCGGCCAGCATAGACGCATGCGTGCTCTTACCGCTGCCGTCTATCCCTTCTATCGTTATGAAAAGGCCTCTACTCATATGCCTTCTCCCGTACCACCGCTATCATCTTGTCCTCTCCTATATTAAAAACTCGGCCACCCAGTGCCGACGTTGCCAGCAATACTTCTACTGTATTTTCATCTATGATCTCACCAGGGCATACGAGCGGTACTCCTGGAGGATACAAACCTATCGGCTGAGCCGCTATCCTGCCTGCTGTATTTTTGAGATGTATACATTCTGTTGCACTGAGTGCAGCTTCCCTGGGCAGCAAGGACTGTACTGGATGCGGCAATATCATAACAGGTGGATAGTATATGGCCTTTGCGTTGCGCCCTGATGCCGCAAGTTGGCCAAACGCTTCCTTTAGAGCGACAAAATCCTCTGCGTCATCCATTGCAGTGGTTATGAGCACAACATTATATAAGTCAGCCATCTCTACCTGCACGCCCTCGGCTCTTAACAATTCTTCTGCTCGAATGGCTCTTATCCCCAAATCGCTTACATCAAAGCACAACCGAGTTGGGTCTTTAAAGGCTACACCGCATCTACCATTTATCGATTCATCCATCATCTTCACGCCGTTTATCCCGTATATCCATTGGCTCAAGTCCAGGATGTACCCCAACAAGTCATCCAAACCGTTCCATCCTTCGTTCACCATATAACGCCTGGCTATATCCATAGAAGCCATCAATATATAAGACGGGCTGGTCGTCTGCACCATCTGCAATCCAGCCCGAATCCTATCAATATCGATCAGGCAACTCTTGACGTGCAAAACCGCTGTCTGGGTCAAAGCCGGCAGCGTTTTATGCATGCTGTTCACCCATATATCGGCCCCGCAATGCCCTGCCGACGGCGGCAGGCTCTCATGAAAGACAAAATGCGCGCCATGTGCTTCATCGACCAACAACGGCACGCCGCGCTCGTGGCACGCACTGGCTATCCCTGCTACATCAGCGCATAAGCCATAATAGTCCGGGCTGGTTATGAGCACAGCAGCGGCTTCAGGATGATGCTCTAAAGCCTCTCTGACCTGTTGCGGCCTTATCTGGCCAGCAATATGCCAATCCTGCAGTACCGGCGGCCATATGTATATGGGATTCAATCCTGCCAATATCAGCCCATTTATAACCGATTTATGGCAATTACGTGCCACCACGATGCTGTCGCCTGGCTTGCATGCCGCCAGCATCATGGTATACAAACCTCCAGTGCTGCCATTCACCATCAAAAAGCTTTGATCGGCACCGTACGCCTCAGCCATGAGCCGTTGAGCCTCCGCAATCGGGCCTTGCGGCATGTGCAGGTTATCCGTATCGGACAGTTCTGTGATATCCATCTGCCACATATCCTGCGCTAGACCAGCAGCATCATCGCCACACAGTCGGCCTTTATGGCCGGGCATATGAAATCTCACTGTATATTCTTCGACGTAGCGCCTCACCATGTCATATATAGGCGCACGGTTTTGATCAGAATTCAAACCTGACATCGGATAAGCGCCGCACTATTTCGCCCACTACGCGGCGTTCCTCATCCTCTCCGTTGGCTTGGAAGGTAACCGAAAGTCGGATAAAATGCCCTGCATCATCCCATGGCACTGTGGATATAAGCCTTTCTGCAAGCAGCCATTGTGAAAAATCCTCCGCGGTTTTGAATTGAGGACCACCCTCGATGCCTTTGGGTATTGGCATATATTCATAAAACGTACCTCGCGGCTTCTTGGCCTTAAACCCCAATCCGGCAAGGGCTTGAGAGAGCATATCATGACGTCGGGAATATTTTTGGCATATGCGCTCGGTTATCTCGGGATGATCCAGTGCATAAATCGAGGCCTTCTGTATAGCCTTGAATTGGCCTGAATCGTTGTTATCCTTCACCGTAGCAAACGCCCTCACCGCACGTTCGTTGCCGGCAACAAAACCAAGGCGCCATCCGGTCATATTGAAAGCCTTGGACATGGAATGGATCTCCACGCCTACCTCCTTCGCCCCCGGTACCGATAAAAAACTCAACGGCCTTTCCCCGTCATACACCAATGCAGCATATGCGGCATCATATACTACTAATATACGATTTTTTATGGCAAAATCTACCACTCTCTCCAGGAAATCCATCGTAGCCACCGCTCCGGTAGGGTTGTTCGGATAATTCAAATACATCAGTTTAGCGTGCTTGCACACATCTTCAGGTAAGGCATCGAGGTCAGGCAAAAAACCATTTTCCTCATATAGCGGCAGATTCACCACTTCGCCGCCCAGCCACTGGGTAATAGTGCCCAACACTCCATACCCTGGCACTGTCATAAGCGTTACATCGCCGGGATTTATAAACGCATAGGGCAGCAAAGCCAGCGCCGACTTGGAACCTATAGCGTGATTCACCTCATTTACAGGGTCTATATCAACGCCATACACCGTTTTTAAGTATCTGGCCGCCGCATCCTTGTACTCCTGTATACCGTTATCAGCATAGCCACGGTTTTCCGGACGCGCTGCCTCTTCAGCCAGCACATCCACTACTTTAATATCGGCCATCTGATCGGGCTCGCCTACGCCCAAGTCTATGACCTCCATATCTGGATGAGCCTTTATAGCGGCAGCTTTAGCGCGCTTTATTTTCTCGAATTTATATAACACGGTTTCTTTACCGAAATTAGCACCACCTATCCTATCAGCAAATAATTGTTGTACGTAATTCTCTTCGGACATATTTTGGCTCCTCTCTAAACTTCTATATCGCCTTGAAAGACCTTTGCGGCCGGACCAGTCATAAAGACCGTATCGTCCTCAGCCCATTGTATTTCAAGCTGTCCCGCTATCAAATGTACCGTCACCGCACGCCCTGTGCGTCCCGTTATAGCTGCGGCCACCGCCGATGCACAACTACCGGTACCACAGGCCAATGTAGCCCCGGCACCTCTCTCCCACGTACGCACCCTTATCTCATGATCGTTTAATACCTCTACAAAATTCACATTTGTTTTTTTGGGAAACATGGGGTGCTTCTCTATCTTGGGTCCTAATCCTGTTATATCCATCTTATCTACATCATCGACAAATATCACAGTGTGCGGCACTCCCATGGACATAGACGTTATAGCATACGGTTGACCATCCACTTCAAGTGGCCTCTCTACTATCCTTGTACCTGGCATAAATGCCGGTATAGCGCCTGGCTCAAAATCAGGTTTGCCCATATCCACTTTTACCTTTTGCACCTCGCCCCCCTCTACAAAAAGTTCCGGCTTCATTATACCAGCTAATGTTTCAACTGACAATACCTGTTTTTTTATTATGCCGGTTTCATATACATATTTAGCAAAGCAACGTATGCCATTACCGCACATCTCGGCTTCGCTGCCATCGGCATTGACTATGCGCATGCGCGCATCAGCTATATCGGACGGCAATACTATTATTATGCCATCGGCACCTATGCCAAAATGTCTGTCGCAAAGCATCGGCGCCAGTTTATTATAATCCCTGTCGGATTGGGCATTGAACTCGTCCACAACGATAAAATCATTGCCCAAACCGTGCATCTTCACAAAATGCATCTTTACCTCCCAAAACGTTCTATAGCTCTTTTCAGATTATATACAGTGTAATCCATTTGCTCATCGCTTAGATTATTGAAAAACGGCAAGGCGACGGTAGACTCGGCTACCCCCTCAGTTATGGGAAAATCCCCCTCTTTATAGCCAAACATATCTCTAAAATAAGGCTGAAGGTGTATAGGTGTAAAATACGGTCGGCAACCTATCCCGTTATCCAAAAGATACTGCATAACGGCATTCCGATCTATTCTCTTATCCAACCTTACAACATATATAAACCAGCTCATCTTATTTACGTCTGGAGAAATATATGGTAGCGTAACACCGTCTATATCTTTAAGCATGTTATTGTAACGCTGAGCCACCCTGTTTCTTTTATCTATTATCTCTTCTATGCGCCCTATCTGCACGCAACCCAGCGCTGCATGAAGTTCGCTGAGCCTATAATTATACCCCAATCGCTCATGCTCCAGCCAAAGGCCGGTGATGGGCCTGCCTTGGCTGCGCATACTGCGGCATAAAGCAGCTATATCATCATCATCGGTCACTATCATGCCGCCTTCTGCGGTAGTCATCTGCTTATTTGGATAAAAAGCAAATACAGCGGCATCGGCTCGACTGCCAGCCTTTACGCCGTTATATTCTGAACCCAATGCCTCGCATGAATCTTCTATCAATTTAAGGCCATATTTATCGGTTATCGCTCTTACCTTCGCTATATCCATTGGCTGGCCGAATACATCTACCGCTAATATAGCTTTAGTTCTTTCGCTTATTTTATCCTCTATGCGATCTATATCCATATTGAGCGTAAGCGGGTCAATATCCACAAACACCGGCTTAGCCCGTTCAAACAGTATGCAGTTGCTGGATGATATAAAGCTGAACGGCGTCGTTATAACCTCATCATCATCGCTTATGTCCATGGAACGCACCAGCAAATGTAAGCCGCTGGTACCGCTGTTTACGCCGACAGCATGCTTTACGCCTATATATTCAGCTATTTTATGTTCAAATTCTTCCAGTTTAGGGCCTATGCTCAATATGCCTGAGTGCATCACATCCATGACTGCATCGATTTCTTTTTGTGTTATATCAGGCCCGGATAAAGGTACTTTCATCTTTAATCCCATCTCTTTTCACTATTTTTATTTCTAGCACTGTTCAGATCTCGTCGCCGGAATTCCTATATATGTTCCTTCTTTGTTTATATTCCTGACTACGACAGCACCTGCACCAATTTTACAGTGACTTATGATGACTATATTATTGATCACTATGCTCCCAATACCTAGCCATGTGCCCTTGCCTACGCTTACCGCACCAGCTAAATGCACGCCGGGCGATATATGAACATAATCCTCAATTATATTATCGTGATCTATTGTCGCCCCAGTATTAATAATACAACCCTTGCCTATTTTAGTACAACAGTTTATAATAACCCCTGGCATTATAACTGTTCCCATACCGATCTCAACTTCTTCTCCAATAATCGCTTTTGGATGAATCAGTGTAGGTATACTAGCGCCTTCTCTTTCCAGCCAGCGCAGTATTTTTTCCCGCTTGATGTTATCTCCAATTGCTACAAAAATGTCGCAATCATCAATGTACATGGGAACATCGTTCGTTTTGCCTACAACTTTTATTCCCATAGAAGATTTAATGGTTTCATCATCGTCCATAAAAATAATTTGTTGCCACTTATTCATCTTATAAGCTATATCTGCAACTACTCTACCATGTCCGCCTGCACCAATGATGACTAATTTATTTTTATTCATCAAATTTCTATGTATCCACCTCCTAAGGATGTCACCCGTAACTACAGTCTCGTCATCTATACAAATGTTTTGATAACATTATACCTTGCATGACATGATAGTGGTTAATGAACCATTGCCATAATCTGAGCAGCAAGCTTGGCTATGTCGTGGTATTCCTCAGCATAACGTCTGCCGTTAACGCCCATCTCGCGGCGTTGTTGTTCTGGTATATTATATAACTTAATTACCGCCTGTGCAAGCAGCTCGGGTTGCTCCGGCGGAACCGATATACCAGCCTGCGCTTGCGCCACTATATCGTTAAAAGCCCTGCATGCAAATACTATAGGTTTGGCAGCGCATAAATAATCAAACATCTTATTCGGGCTTATACCGTATTTAAATACATCGTTATCTTTCAGGTTAAAAAGGCATAGGTCAATCCCTTTTAAAAGGTACGGAACCTGTCCCTTGCTTATAGGCGGATAAAAATAAACGTTATTAGCCCCCACCTTACAGGCATACTCGATAAGCCTTCGCTTCTCCGGGCCGTCTCCCACCAGGAGTACGTCTATATCCTTATACCCTTCATCCAACAATATCCTAGCAGCATCTATTACCACTTCCAAGCCATTGGCTTCGCCATGCGCTCCAAGATACACGGCCTTAAATCGGCCTTTATGTTCATCTAATATATGCCTGACTTCTTCAGCCACATCGCCCGATGCATAAGCCTTGTCATATCGTTCTATGTTCACGCCGTTGGGAATATAAACGATTTTTGACGCATCCACGCCCATGCCTTCTATATATGAATAGGCACCAGGCAATAATGTGATTATCTTATCGGCCCTTTTATATACAAATCGCTCGATACCTCGCAGTACCCTTGCTGGCATGCCATTTTCGCTCATAGCACCCATATCTATGAGTGTCTGTGGCCACAGGTCGCGCACCTCAGCTATAAAGCTCGCGCGCTTTATCCTGGACAGAGCATAGCCAGTCAACCAGGCTAGGGGATGTACTGAAGAAGCGATTATGGTATCCGGCGATGACCTGAAAAGCCCCGCAAAAAAAGCCATTATAGCATAGCTTAGCATATTCAAAGCCCTAGCAATACCATTATCCCTATAATGCACGGTTTTAAGCCAGATAAAGTCTACACCGTTTATACTAGTGCTCTTTTTTAATTCCCATTTCTTCAAAATATCGCTACGTTTTTTATGGTTAAAACTAGAGGCAAATATGGTGACCTTGCAGCCGTTCTTTACCATCTGCTCAGCTAAGTCGTAATGGCGCGTACCATCGCCCATATCCGGCGTTACAGCGTAATGGTTGAATATCCACACCTTCTTTGTCATACGGCTACCCCATCCAAAATCTCAGCTATCTTTTGCGCCGCGTGCCCGTCACCGAAATAAGGCGGTCTATCACTGCTCGGATTAAAATTCATAATAGCATTTAAGATGATTCTCTCATCGCTGTCGGCGATTATATTCCATCCAGCGCTCACAGTTTCCACCCATTCGGTCTGCTCCCTGAGAGTTATGCATGGTATACCCAGAAAATAGGCTTCTTTCTGTACACCGCCACTGTCTGTAACTATCTTAGCAGCATTGCTCTCCAACATAAGCATATCCAAATAGCCCACCGGCTCTGTAACCATTATATTGCTGCCTAAGGCCAGGTCATACTCGCTTATATACTTAAGCGTCCGCGGATGCACCGGAAATACAATCCTCTCCCCACAGCGATTAAAAGCCTCTATTATGGCAGAAAGCCTATCTTTATTATCGGTATTCTCAGCTCGGTGCACAGTAGCCAGGATATAACCGCGAGACTGCAAATTCAATCTATCTAGTACATCCGATTTAGTGCGCGCTATATCCTTATTGTATAAAACAGCATCATACATAACATCGCCCGTATTATACACACCCCGCCTTATTCCTTCTTTAGCAAGGTTGGCCACTGCTGTCTGAGTAGGGCACAAGAGCATGTCGGACACATGGTCGGTTAATATACGGTTTTGCTCCTCCGGCATGGCTTTGTTGAAGCTGCGCAGGCCTGCCTCTACATGCACCAGCGGTATGAGCAGCTTGCTGGCTGCCAGCGCTCCAGCCAGCGTGGAATTAGTATCGCCATATACCAGCACTGCATCGGGCTTAGATTTTAGCAATATATCTTCTATTGCTATGAGCATATGTCCGGTTTGCCATCCATGACTGCCCGATCCTATGGCCAGGTTGTAATCCGGCAAGGGTATATCCAGCTCGCGGAAAAATATCTCCGACATATTCTCATCATAATGCTGGCCGGTATGGACCAGTATCTCTTCATTGCGCCGCCTTATAGCGCGCGACACCGGCGCTGCTTTTATAAATTGCGGTCGCGCACCTATTATAGTAACTATACGCATAACATTCACCTATTCAATATACGTTCATACACATCGAGAAGTTTGCGCTCCTCCGCAGCCCAGTTGTACTTATCTTTATAAGCCTTATAGCCATTCATGCCCATCTGTGCCCTTTTATCGGGATTCTGGGCCAAATAAGTTATGGCCTGCGCTATCTGACGGCTATCTAATGGGTCTATCATTATACCGCAATCATTAGTTTCTATTATGCCACGCCACAATGGAAAATCTGATGCTATTACAGGTATGCCTACCGACATATATTCAAACATCTTATTCGATAGGCTGTGAGTATTGTGTCCTACCGGCTTAAAGCATATAAGACCTATATCGCTCTCGCACATCAACTGGTAAGCGTCATTATAGCTGACCTGACCTATATACGTTATTCTTTTTTCACCAGCTATATAATCGAGCACCTTTTTCTCATACCTTTCATCATTGAAACTTCCTGCCAATATCATGTTTACATCCATATCCTTTGGTATATAATCAAAAGCTTTGACCATCTCATATATACCGCGAATGTCAGTCAACCCACCGGCATATACCAGTTTCACATGTTGGCCGTTCTGCCTGCGCCGTTCAATAAGTGACTCTACATCATCGCGCATAGATAAAAGCGGGAAATTCTGTACCAGCGTCACTTTATCGCTTTTAAATGACCTTTGCAATTCTTCAGTAACCACTATTATCTGCGCGAACCCTTTACCGCACAGCTTCTGAAACCCATCGAATGCATACGCTACAGGCTTTCTGATATACTTGGGTATCCAGCTTTTGGTCAATATAGCCCTGGGATAATCCTCATGTATATCATATATAACGGGCTTACCTGTTATCCAACCTACCAGCAAGCCAGTAGGTATAAGTTCGGGATCATGAAAATGGTATATATCAGCACGAGCTTTTATAGCCCTTTTTAATAACGCCCACCACAGAAGCGGCCTTTTGTACCTTTTCCCATAATTAGGCAGCCCATATATCTCGACACCGTTGACTTTTCTATACTCAAAATCAGCTATAGCATGAACCTGAACATCATAAAAGCGCGCCAGCGACATGGCTTGTTTATGATAAACCCTCACATCATCCCACTTGTGAACGCAGCTAAAAATAAAAACCTTTTCTCTGCCACTCATAAAATTTCTCCAATTATATGCATACGTAGCGTACTCTACTTAATAAAGCCGGCTCGGCAAACGAACGTATGTCCCTTGTATCCAACACAACCGCACCCTCAGGCACCTCGGATAATACCTTATTTATACTGCTATCTATTTCATGTTGTTTTGCCAATATCATCACGGCATCGACATCTGATATGCATTTGTTTATATCGTCCACTTTATATGGATAATCACCATCTACAGCCGGATCAAAGGCCTTTACGTTAGCCTGCTTTTGCAGCAATATATTGACTATTTCCAATGGAGGGCTTATACGGGCATCGTTCGAATAATCCTTCATGGCTAAGCCTAATACTGCAATATCAGCACCATTTAGGTGTTTGCCGTTATCAGCCAAAGCCCTTTCCAGCATGTCTACTATAATCTGTGGAACAGCATCATTTTCCTTCCTAGCCAATTCTAACAAACTTAAAGATATACCCATTTGCTCTGCTTTGGGCTTAAGATAATAATATGCATTTGGCAAGCAGTAGCCGCCCACTCCAGGCCCGGGAGCTAATAGCTTGACCCGTTTATGGGTGTTTGCGAGATTTACTACTTCGAATATATCTATGCCCAACGCCTCCGTAAACCTGGCAAACTCCTGTACCATGGCTATATTGACATCCCTTTGCACATTTTCAAATACCTTGGCTGTTTCCACTACTTTTATGGAACTGGCCGGTATTACTTCCGCCTTGCATACGATACCAAGCAGCTCCTTAGCTCTTGTTGTGCTGGGCTCATCAACACCTGCCACTAATATAGGCATATCGGCAAATTCCTGAAATGCCCTTCCCTCGGCTATTCTCTCCGACGAATAAGCCAAATGAAAATCATCTCCGGCCTTTAGGCCAGACGCGCTTTCCAACAAGGGCTTTATGACCTCCTCAGTAGTACCGGGCACTACCGTACTACGCACTATTACGAGATCTCCTTGCTTGAGCCCTTTCCCCAGTTCTGTGCATGCCGACTCAAGGTACTCCATCTCATGTTCGCCGTTTACAATCGGTATGCCCACTGTAATTATAAAATTATGGCAATCATCAAGCACATCGCTTATATTTGCAGTTGCATAAAAATGCTTTCTTTCTATTTCACGCTTTAGTATATCTGTTATTGGTATATCATAAAAGCTTTCTTTATGAGCCGTTATACCATCGTTTATCTCTTCTACAAGCCGCTTATTTATATCCACGCCTATTACATTGCAGCCTCTTAACGAGAAACTTAATGCTAGCGGCAAACCAACAAAGCCCAGCCCAATAACAGCTACGTCTTTATACCATGCATTTTGCGGTATATGCTCGTCTAATGTATCCAATATAGAAACTTTATCATCAGTTAAATTCATTTTAATCTACCTATCTCCTTCCTTAATTGCTGCGGATTTATTAAGCAGCTTATTGTATATCTCAATCATACGCGAAGCATTATTCGCCCAAGTCAAATTATTCATTACATATTGTTTAGCTTTATTTCCTATAGAAGCAGCATAATCTTTATCTCTTATGAGGGATAAAACAGCTTCTCTAAGCGAATCGCTATCTTTCCCCTTAACCAAAATACCATTCACACCATCGGTTACGAAGTCCTCTATTCCTTGACCTTTGCAACCAATGACAGGTTTGCCATGTGCCATAGCCTCCAGATAAGCCACGCCAAATCCTTCCTGCCAACTCGGTAAAACAAATATATCGCATGCCGACATGTACTCCATAGCTTTTTTATGTGGCAACGCTCCTAAAAACTCAACATACGGCCCCAATCCCAGTTTGCTTACCAATTCTACAAGCGCGCTTTTATAACTGCCCTGCCCTACAATAAGATAAACAATATTCTCAAATTCTTTAACTATATCCTTCAACGCGTGTAGCATGAATTCATGTCCTTTAGTCACTACAAGATTACCTACGGACAATATAACGATCTTGCCCTCATATTTATCCTTTAACGGGCTCTGATCTTCATAGACATCGTCCACATTAAACCCATTTGGCACGGTCACTACGTTTGCCTTTTGCGTGCACTCGATTATTTCCTTTTTCAATTTATCGCTTACTGCTATCACTACATTGGCGCTATCCAAAGCTTCTATAACTTTATTTCTTGCCTTTGGGCTCCGATGCACAGTATAATGCATATCCTGGCCATGAATAGATAAAACAGTGGGCTTGTCATAATTTCTTTTCAGCAACATAGTCGCATACCCATCCGGCAATGCTACATGTGCATGCATAATATCAAACGGCCATAACCTGTATATCCTTTCTACCGTCTGCCTTACACCTCTATAATATGTCCAACCGCTGTATTCAAGTAAATGATTGCCTGGCACCACGAAATAGGACGGTCTATATATCTCTACGCCATTCATAATCTCTTTTTTGGGCGTCTGTTTATATTTCTTCCATTTTTCGCTGACCAAGTCTATGCCAGGTGGCACCAGCGGCAATGGCGCCACTACCTTTACTTCACAACCGACTTGCATCAATGCACAAGCCTGCTCATGTATAAAAATGCCGTTAACCGGATTAGCCTTATTTGGATACATATGAGACAGTATTAATACTCTCATGACATTTCTCCTCAATATTTTCTTTATATAGTTTTATTAAAGCCATGCTTGCGCCAAATATAATCCACAGGCTAGCCATACCACGTATAGAGCTGGGGCTTATGGAAGCCATAAAGAATGCTACGAGCGATAGAAATAAACCTTCAGCAAATAGTTTATAAAAATGCGATGGCGAATACATGTATATTTTTAATAAATTCCACATAAGACTTAAATAAAACCATATAAATAATACTCCTATTATAATGCCGTACTCCATCAGTATTTCCATCCACCAGTTATGCATGTTCACTATGCCATTGGTCGTATCGGCATAAGGCATCATCCTTATTTCAGTATTACCCGCGCCTATTCCCACTATATACTGCCATGGATCTTCATTCAATATTTTAAAACCATTTTTTATCAAATTTATGCGAACCTGCGTAGAACCGTCCTCATTTATTTCTTTAATGTCGCCTATTTGATCCATCATCGACGGGTTGCCTGGCGTATTCTTAAGCCATCCAAATCCTACAGAATCCAATATAAGTATCATTACGACACTTATAAGCATTATAGACGCTTTTACTTTAGCCTTTTTATCAAAATACTTAGAGCCTTTTATAATATCTATCATCGCCAATGCGCATGCAAACGCTATCGTGAACAAAAACGCCATATAGCTAGAGCGCGAGTTGGTATACAAAAGGACAAATACGCTCGCAATGCAGAGTATATATCTCGCAATCGCATGCCGGTCCTCATACTTAAAGCCAGCATATACCAACGGCAAGTACATCACTATATACGCCGCAAAATCGTTAGGATTCCTGTAAAATGCCGTAGGTATAGACCTCGGGGGCACATACTCATTCATCCTCGAAACAGGCAGATGATTGGTGGTAAATACTTCCCACAATGCTACAGCCACATTTATGGCAAAAGCTGCATAAAACACCCTCCAAAGCTGACGCTGATCTTCTTCACTGTTCAGATAATAAGAAGTAAAAAATATAACAAATATATTGCATATAAGCAGGAAGGCCCCTCTTATAACATCCGGCTTACTATGTGCCCAAATGAATGAAGCAATAGCCCATACTGCCCATATCATTAAAAAAAAGTAATATCTATACAGCATGCGACTTATAGAGAGCCTGTGCGCAAACAAAACGCTTAAACAAAAAAGCAACACGCTTAATGCCAAAAATATTCTATACGCAAAAAGGCTTTCAATACCCTTTATAGAAAGCGTACTCCCAAAAAAAGCCGTAAACACGGTCAATAACAGCAAAAGCTTCGATACATCTTTTTTTTCTTCATCTATATAAAGCATTGATCTATCCCAGGTCCTGCCCTTCCTTCCTGTTTTATTTTTGCCTTTCCAGCAATTGTTCCTCAGGTACATCGCCGGTCTCCCTGGCTGGTGTACCCATCACTACTTTTTTCGCCGGCACATCTTTGGTAACTACGCTGCCGGCTGCTACCAGGCCATCTTCATTTATCACCTTGCCGGGCAATATGGTAACATGTGCGGCTATCCTGGCGCCGCGTTTGACCGTCACGCCTTTGAAGTGCTTGAAGCGCTCTTCAGTGCGGCCTACAAAATTGTCATTGGTGGTAACAACCCCGGGGCCTATGAACGCCCTGTCCCCTATGTTTGAATAAGCCGTTATATAGGCGTTGGTCTCTATCTTACAATAAGAGCCTATAGTGCAGTAATTCTCCACCGCGACGCCTCTGCCTATAATGGTATGCTCGCCTATGCTTACATTCTCCCTAACTGTAGCCAGATCGGCTATTAGCACCCCTTCTCCTATGTTCGCTCCCGCGTACACCACAGCCGATGTGCCCACTATGCAATCATCACCTATGCTAGCCGGAGGCAGCACATCGCCGGTTTTAAATATACTGTTGGCAGCGCGTATTGGTTGCTTACCTATGACGACATTATCGTCTATGCGCACGCCCCTGCCTATACGGCTACCATCGTATATCACGACATTGTGACCTATTGTGCAGTCGTCGCCTATTATAACATTCTCCGCTATAACGGCATTATAACCTATGCTGACATTTTCGCCTATATGCGCCGACGGGGATATATGCCTTCCCATATTCACCTCATATCCAGCGTTGAGAAATCGCCTATAGGGAATTTGACCGGCTGACCAGTCTTAACAGACTTATATATGCCCAACACTATTTCCATGGCTTTCTTGCCCTCGACAGGCGTTATATACGGCTGCCTATTGCTCTGTACGGCATCTATAAAGTCAGCAAATAGAGATGTATGGCCAAAACCGTATACATTGGCTGGATTTTCGCCATAGCTGGCCAATACTTCTCCCTCATTGTCTAAACCATCGCTAAATTTCCAATGGGTTAAGTAGTTAGTAGCCATGCCGCCTATCTGCACAGTACCTTTTTCACCGAATACGCTCAGCGTTTCTTCCATATTGGACGGATATATGCAGTTAGAAGCCTCCACTATGCCCAAAGCGCCGCTTTTAAAGCGCAATACAGCCACCGCTGTATCCTCAGCTTCTATATTGTTTAAAAACGTATCGGCAAGCCCATAGGCTGTATCGACATCACCCATCATCCACTGCAGCAAATCTATATTGTGTATGCTCTGATTCATAAGCGC
>JASGMM010000002.1 GCA_030156435.1 Clostridiales bacterium
TTAACAACTGTATCTTAACAAAGGCTGTAAATCTTTATAGATTCAGCCTTATTTATTTAACCAACTGTAATCCGCCACTATTCATATTACGAATCGAAGTTATACTATAAATCCTATGACTAACAATGCGGATAATGATAAATGGCATAATATGGTCGATGCATTGGCCGGCATAAGCTTTTCATCATCGTACCAATACCTATGAGCTGTGATTACAGCTTTTGCAGCCAATGGTACCGTAAACATGGTCAATAAGGCTCCCACCGGCAATATGCCTCGTGCTATAAACGCGATTATAATGATATACGGCAATAGCATCAATATATAATAGAGTGGTAACCCCCTCTCTTTACCGAGACGAACCAACAGATTGTTTTTAGCAGCAGCTTTATCCTGCTTATAATCAGGATACTCGTTTATAAACAATACCGCTGTTATGAGCAAAGCCACCGGTAATGAAACATAAATCGGCGTCCAGCTTAAGCCTCCGCTCTGAACATAATATGATCCCAATACCGATAAAGGGCCAAAGGCTAATCCTATAAGCAATTCACCCCATCCCTTATACGAAATGCTAGCAGGTGGCACCGTATATGCGTAACCTATAATTGCGCCACATAAGCCCAATACTAAAGCCCATATGCCGACCACTACGGCGAAATATATAGCCATCACTAAACCCAATATAAAAAAAGCCGTAAATAATATACGGCTTTGTTCAACAGTCATCTGTTTATGCTGTAATACCTGGCTCCCTCCACTAAAGGGCTTCACCTCACCTAAAGGGTCAGCACCGCTCAAATAATCATAATGATCATTAGCCATATTAGAAGCCACATGCAACGATACAACCCCTATCTCAGTCAATATAAAATACAGCCATGAGAATCTGCCAGTATAATACCAAGCTGCTGCCGATCCCACCATGACCGATACAGCTGATGCTCCCAAAAATGGAGTTCTGGCCAAACGCATTATATTCCCTATCATTTCCACACCACGCATATATTTTACGTAGATTATTCCCATGATAGGCTGCAAATATACATACATTCATTATCCAGAACAAGCTTGTTAATATTCAGCCTTAAACCTTCTCAGGCGCAACGCATTGGTTACCACCGATACCGAGCTAAATGCCATGGCAGCTCCTGCAATGATAGGGCTCAACAGTCCGAAAGCGGCAAACGGTATACCGATCGTATTGTATATAAATGCCCAGAATAGATTCTGCTTTATATTGCGCATTGTAGCTCGCGAGAGCTTTATAGTCACCGGTATGCCGCGCAAATCACCGCGCATAAGCGTTATGTCAGCTGCTTCCATAGCCACGTCGGTCCCAGTACCTATGGCAATACCGACATCGGCAGCAGCCAACGCCGGAGCATCGTTTATACCGTCGCCTACCATAGCTACAAACTTGCCTTGCTTTTTAAGCTTGAGCACCTGCTCGGCTTTGTGTTCGGGAAGCACTTCAGCCATAACATTACTTATGCCCACCTGTCGCGCTATGGCTTTGGCCGTGCGTTCATTATCGCCGGTTATCATATATACATCTATACCCATCTTTTGTAATTCTTCTATAGCTTCTTTAGAATGCTCCTTTACTGTATCGGCCACAGCCAATATACCTAAAAGCTTCTGATCGGTTGCTACCAGCATAGCCGTCTTACCCTCTTCTTCCAACGATATCAGCTCGTCCTCGGCATTTTGTATATCGATATTTTTCTCTCTCATCAACTTGCGGTTGCCGACATAGTATGTTTTGCCTTCTATGACCGCTTCAACGCCATGGCCTGGGACAGCCTCGAAACGTTCGGCATCGGGCAAATCCATTCCTAACTCTTTCGCCTTTTCTAATATAGCCACTCCCAATGGATGTTCAGATGCTTTTTCTGCTATAGCCGCTATGTGCAATAAATCATCATCCCGACCGTTTAGAGGCAATACATCGGTTACCTCGGGTTGCCCTTTTGTTATAGTCCCCGTTTTATCCAATATAACAGCGTTGATATTATGAGCTCGTTCCAAGTGTTCGCCGCCTTTTATCAGTATACCGTTTTCAGCACCTTTGCCTGTGCCTACCATGATAGATGTCGGCGTAGCCAAGCCCAATGCGCATGGGCAGGCTATTATAAGAACGGATATAGCAGGTATAAGCGCTGTGGCCAAAGTTCCGTCGCCGAATATGAGCCAAAGTACGAAAGTGGCTATGGCTATGACCAATACCGTAGGTACGAATATGCCCGATATCTGATCGGCAAGGCGCTGTATAGGCGCCTTTGAACCCTGAGCCTCTTCCACCATCTTTATTATTTGAGCCAAAGCCGTGTCCCTGCCTACTTTTGTGGCCCTAAACTTAAAAGTACCATATTTATTGATGGTAGCACCTATCACCTCATCGCCGGCTTTTTTATCCACAGGCATACTCTCGCCGGTCAGCATCGATTCATCCAAAGATGAATTTCCCTCTATGATTACGCCATCTACCGGCACCTTCTCGCCTGGCCGGACTACGATTATATCGCCTACCTCCACGTCTTCCACCGGTATATCCATCTCTTGACCATAGCGTATGATGCGGGCGGTCTTAGCCTGTAGGCCTATCAGCTTCTTTATGGCTTCCGACGTCCTGCCTTTAGCTAAGGCTTCCAGTAATTTGCCCAACGTAATTAAGGTTATTATAACGGCCGAGGCCTCGAAATACATATCTCCGCCGATGAAAAAGCCCGTAAATATACTATACACATAAGCGACGGTAGTGCCCATAGCAACTAATACATCCATATTGGCGCTGCGTCCCTTCAAGGCGTGATATGCACCCTTATAATAGGTGGCACCTACAATAAACTGTACAGGCGTTGCCAATATGAACTGAAACCATGGATTCATGAACAATGGCACATGTATATTAAAAGCCTCAAGTATCATATTCAAGACCAGAGGAGCGCTCAATATTACGGAAAGTATCAGCATACGCTTTCTGTCGCGTATCTCTTTCTCGCGTTCAGCCTGCTCTCTATCCGATGAAACCTCATCGGCTCGTTCGGCTTCGTACCCAACATCTTCTACGGCTTTTATCATATCCCTTACGCTGACCACAGAAGAGTCGTATTCAACCGTAGCTTTTTCTGCAGCGAAGTTTACCGATGCATGATAAACCCCATCCAAACGATTTAAAGCCTTTTCTATAGCTGCGGCGCAAGCTGCACAGCTCATCCCTTTGAGGCGGAGCTGTACTTTATCCATGATAACGTCGTAGCCAGCATCTCGCACAGCTTTTACGAGGTTGTCTGTCGTTGCTTGCTCAGGATCGTATACTGCTACGGCTTTTTCGGCAGCAAAATTCACACTAGCCTCTTTCACACCTTGTACTCGTGAAAGGCTCTTTTCTATAGCCGCGGCACAAGCTGCGCAACTCATGCCCGAAATTCTCAAGCTTATCTTTTTATCCATCAAACCCACTCTCCATTCTCTATTAGTAGCCTATATTAGCATAACCAAGAGCCCAATATTTCATCTCATCATCTATTATATACAATACCCTCGTATGGTATCTATAAATACTATAGCACTCATCCCTTGCTCTGTCAACAAAAATTCAGCTAGAACTAATCAGCCAAATGGCTGAAAGCTTTGCTCATTGCTTCGATAGTATGTTCTATATCCTCATCGGTATGGGCTGCTGATACAAAAAAGGTTTCGAATTGCGATGGTGGCAGATATATGCCATGCTCGAGCATATGTTTGAAATAATCCACATAACGCCTGGTATTAGAGGTAAGAGCGGTATCATAATCCTTTACATCTATGTCGGTAAAAAACAAACATATCATTGAACCCACCCTGTTAATGCATATGGGAATACCCGCGGAGTGAGCATATCGTTTAATACCGCTTTCCAGCAAGCCCGACCGCCTTTCCAACTCCTGATATATAACAGGGTTATCTCTGAGTATCTTTAAGGTGGTTAAACCCGCTGCCATAGCTAAAGGATTGCCCGATAATGTACCCGCTTGATATACCGGCCCATCAGGGGCCACATGCCGCATTATTTCCTTCTTCCCACCATAGGCGCCTACTGGCAGACCCCCTCCTATGATTTTTCCGAAGGTAGTGATATCCGGTTTTATGCCATATAAACGCTGCGCGCCGCCGTAACGCACGCGAAAGCCTGTCATTACCTCATCGCATATCATAAGCGAGCCGTATTTCCCGCACAGGTATTCTATTTCCCGCAGGAAGTCCATTTGTGGCGGTACAGTGCCCATATTGCCCGCAACAGGCTCGAATATAACGGCTGCGATATCTCGCCCCCATTGCTCGAACACATGATCCAGCGCCTCCGCATCGTTATATGCCGTTACTATGGTATCTGAAGTTATGGCTGGCGATACGCCTTGGCTATCCGGTACGCCAAATGTCATAGCCCCTGATCCTGCTTTTATCAGCAATGCATCGGCATGGCCATGATAACATCCGGCAAATTTGATCACCTTATCGCGGCCTGTATAACCTCTGGCCAGCCTTATGGCGCTCATAGTAGCTTCGGTGCCTGAATTGACCATGCGGACCATTTCCACCGATGGCACGGCCTGCGTTATCATCTCAGCCATATCGACTTCCAGGCGCGTAACCGCACCGAAACTGGTACCCAAGGCAGCCTGCTGTTGTATGCTTTCTATTACCGCCGGATAGGCATGTCCCAGTATAAGCGGCCCCCATGAACACACGTAATCTATATATTCATGCCCATCCTCGTCGTATATTCTGGCACCGTTGCCGCGACATATAAAGGGCGGATCCATGCCTACCGATCTAAATGCCCTCACCGGGCTGTTCACGCCACCCGGCATGAGCTGTGTAGCTTTTTGAAACAATGCTTTCGATTTATCATAATTCACGATCTATTAAACGTCCCTTTCTTTCCAACTTAAATGAAATTTCATCCAAAATCAACTCCGGCGTTACATCGTATCCGGCTTTTATCATATCGATATATCTTTGGTCTACTATATTTCTTAGTATATAACGGCGTTTTTCCGGATCATCTATTTCTACCAGGATATGCTTTCTTATCTCACCGAGCATATCGTTATATATGCCGTATTCCGGCCCTATCACATCGGCTATTTTATCGCGTATTGCAGCGGCCAATGCAGGGCTGCAACCGCTCGTGGACACCGATACAATAACGTCTGCTCTGCGTAATACGGCAGGTATTATAGCGGAGGATATCTCGATATTATCCACCACATTGACCGGTATATTATCTCGACGGCAATCAATGGCCACCTGCTCATTTACCTCCGCATCGTCGCTGGCGGCGCATACAAAGGCAAAGCCCCTTGCCATGCCTGCCCGATAGCAGCATGGCAGCCAATGTATGCTGCCTTCAGCGGCCATGGCTTCAAGACGTGGCGTACACGATGGACCTATCATCGTTATATCAGCGCCGCATTGCATCATGCCCTCGATCTTGCGTTGAGCTATGCTGCCCCCTCCTACCACCAGGCAAGGGCAATGCTCCAAATCCAGTATTACAGGATAGTATCGAGCCATTTAGCTACATCCTTTGCGAAATAAGTTATGATGATATCGGCGCCTGCCCGCTTTATGGAAGTCAATGCCTCCAATGCCGCATTATGCTCATCCATCCAGCCGTTAGCTGAGGCAGCCTTTATCATGGCATATTCGCCACTGACATTGTACGCCGCCAACGGTACATCAAAGCGCTGCTTTACGGCATGTATAATATCCAAATAGCTTAATGCTGGTTTGACCATGACTACATCGGCGCCTTCTTGAATGTCCAATTTTACCTCGCGCAGCGCTTCTCTGGCATTGGCAGGGTCCATCTGGTACGAGCGCCTGTCGCCGAATTGCGGCGCCGATTGGGCTGCTTCGCGAAATGGCCCGTAAAAAGCCGATGCATATTTGGCGCTGTAGGCCATGATAGATATATGCTGATAACCATTCTGATCCAAAGCCTTTCTTACAGCACCTATGCGCCCATCCATCATATCCGACGGCGCTACTATATCGGCGCCGGCCCGCGCATGCGATAGCGCCGTTCGGGCTATCAGCTCTGCCGATGCATCGTTATCCACTATACCATCCTTTACAATGCCGCAATGGCCATGGTCTGTATATTCGCACAAACACACATCGGTAATGACCAACAATGACGGGAATCGCCCTTTTATGGCTTTTACAGCCTCCTGCACTATACCATCGTCGGCATATGCCTCGCTGCCAACGGCGTCCTTATGCTCTGGCAAACCGAATATAAGGATACCGGGAATACCGAACTTTACGATATCTTCTACCTCTTCCATCAGCCTATCGATAGAATAACGATATATGCCCGGCATTGACTGTATGCCCTCTTGCGTGTTCATACCATGCATGACAAAGATTGGGTATATAAGATCATGAACGTTCAGCTCGGTTTCCCGTACCAAAGCCCTTATAGCATCGTTTTGCCTCAAACGTCTCGGCCTATATAGTATGTCCATCACTATAATCCTCCTTTAGCGCCTCTATAAGTCCATCCATAGTATAAACGTCGGCCTGCACATCGACTTTAAGCCCGTACTGTTGCAAAACGGCCGAAGTAACCGGCCCTATGGAGGCCAATTTAACGCCGTCCAGCAATGATATATTGCCTATGCCCAATATATTTACGAAGTTATGGACAGTGGACGAACTCGTAAAAGTTATCGCATCTATATAATGATCGCCAAGTAAATCTATCAAACGCTGACTTTGCTGAGCATTGGGCACCGTGCGATAGGCCGTAACCATATCTACGACAGCACCTGCACATTCCAACGTTTGTTTTATATTACGGCCGGCTATGTCCGAGCACGGCAACAATATGCGCATACCAGATGTTATCTGTTTTTTCAGGCCGCGAGCCAGATCATCTGTACTAAAACTCTCCGGCATATAATCCGCTATAACACCATGCTGTTTTAAAGTAGCATACGTGCCGCTGCCTATCGCGCCCACCTTTATTCCGGCAATGTGGCGGCTATCCATGCCGTGGTACAACAGCCTGTCAAAGAAAGATTCCACGCCATTGGCGCTGGTAAATATAAGCCATTTATATTGTGATATGAACTCTATGGCTTCATCCAGCGGCCCATAATCATCAGGCGGCTTTATCGATATGACAGGAAAATGCTCGACTTGAGCGCCCAATCGTTCCAACCCTCGCGCCAAATCTTCTCGTTGGCCGTCGGCTCGCGTCACCATTATAACCTTACCGCATAGAGGCAAATGCTCATACCACATCAATTGCTGGCGCAGCGATACTACATCGCCTATTACTATTACAGATGGCGAGCGTATTTCTTCTTGTGCGGCTCTTTGACTTATATCTGCCAATGTCCCTACAATCGTCCTTTGCCGGGCTGTGGTGCCCCGTTCTATAATGGCCGCAGGCGTCTGTTCAGCCTTGCCGTATAGAATGAGCTGGCTACATATATCGCTTAAGCGCTCCATGCCCATCAGAAAGATCAACGTTCCGTCCAATTTAGCCAGTACATTCCAATCGATATCGGACTTTCCTTTAGAAGCGCCCTCATGCCCGGTAATAATGTGCACCGACGATGCTAACCCTCGATATGTAACCGGTATGCCGGCATAAGCCGGCACGGCTATAGCCGATGTTATACCCGGCACTACTTCATACGGTAAACCGTTCTGCCGCAATGCCATAGCTTCTTCGCCGCCTCTACCGAATACAAAGGGATCGCCGCCTTTCAAGCGAGCTATCGTATGTCCGGCCATAGCCTCATCCACCAGCAGACGATTTATATCCTGCTGCACCATTGCATGCCTTCCGGGTTGTTTGCCGGCGTATATGAGCCTTGCCGATTTATTCGCATAGGCCAAAAGCTCCTGATTCACCAACCGGTCATATATCACTACATCAGCCGATTTCAAACATTCTATGGCCTTTTGGGTTATAAGGCCCGCGTCCCCGGGACCCGCCCCTATAAGATATACCTTACCAATCATACCTCACTCCTCAAATAAGGTGACTAATTGTGATACCACATTTTGGTATCCAACAATCGTCCCTTTTACGCTGTGCCTCATTATACAGCCGTCTTTTTCCACAGCCGCGCGCAACAATATATCAACACCATCCACCTCTCCATATACGCCTATGGGCGTACTGCAATCGCCGCCCATCATGGCTATGAACATGCGCTCTGCATCGACGGCCGCTCGAGTAGGAGCATGGTTTAAGGGCATCAGTAAATCTGCCGCTTTTTCATCGCTCTGCCTTATCTCAATACCCAAAGCCCCTTGACCAGCCGCCGGCGTGCATACATCTACAGGCAATATTTGAGTTATCACGTCGGACACGCCTAAACGTTTCAAGCCGGCAACAGCCAGTACTATGCCATCCAGTCCGGCCTCGTTTATTTTATTTATACGCGTATCGATACTCCCGCGTATGGGCACTATGTCTATACCGGGGAAACAGCTCTTCAACTGAGCTGACCTGCGCGCACTACCGGTACCTATACGCGCCCTGCGCCCAAGCTGTTCTATCGTGCGGCCATCAGAAGATATGAATGCATCCCGTGGATCTTCCCGCCACGGCATGGCTCCTATCATGAGACCATCCGGTAATTGCGGCGGCACATCTTTCATGCTGTGCACAGCCATATCTATACGGCCGTCTATCAACGCCTGTTCTATATCTTTTACGAAAACGCCCTTATCTCCTATTCGTTCCACAGGTATATGCTGCAGCCGATCTCCTTCGGTCTTTACGATCTGCCTTTCGAAATCGATATCCGGATATAATGAACGCAACGCAGATATAACGGCATCAGTTTGGGCCAAAGCCAAACGGCTGCCTCGGCTGCCTACCCTTATTTTATTCATTCAATCGAATCCTCCATACCGAACATATCGGTTATAATGCGCCTGTATTGGTCTATACTGCCATTTTCGCCGCATTGTTTTACCCAGCCTATCGGCCGGCTCATAAGTCGGCCAGTCAAACGCTTCATCACACGGGCTGCTATTTCCCTGTCCCTATCGGTGCTGAGTTTATGCATAATCTTTTGGATTTCTTCATCGCATAAAGCATCGGCCCATTCATCTATCATATTTATGATAGGTACAGCCTCTAAAGCATTATACCATTTTATAAACCTATCGGTAGCCGCTTCCATTATCGGAACCGCTTCGGATAAAAGCTGTCGGCGTAAATCGTCGTTGTCATGCATCATGGCCTTGAACCGATCCATATCCAATAAATTTATCTCAGCGATATCATCAATGGAAGGATCTATATCCCTTGGTACAGATAAATCTAACGCCAAAAGGCGTTTGCCTGGCTTTATGAATTCCTCCAGCCTTTCTTTGTATACTACATAATGAGGAGCGTTTGTAGCGCTGATCAAAAGGTCGGATGAAGCTATATATTGATATTTCTTTGGGTATTCAACGGCTTGTACACCCGGCATAGCCGCAGCCATATCCATAGCCTTTTGAACGGTACGGTTGGTTATATAAACGCGCGCCCCTCCTTCGAGCAGATAACGTATGGCCAGTTTACCCATTTGGCCGGTCCCTATGACAAATGCTGTCTTATCATTTAGACCGCCCAGCATTTTTGCCGCATGCTTTACGGCCATATAACTGATAGAGGTGGGTATATGCGATATTCCGGTGGAAGTGCGCATGGCTTTACCGGCCGTCACCGCCTCCCTAAACAGCCTATCCATTACCTTGCCGCACGCGCCGACGGCGAGCGCCTGTTGCCTGGCATCATTGACCTGCCCCAATATCTGGTCCTCACCAATGACCATCGAATCCAAGCCACATGCCACGTTTATAATATGGTTTATAGTATCCTCGCCGGCCTTTATGTAAAAATATCTTTCTACATCATCGGTTCCCACACCAATGAAATCCACGAACAACGCCTTTAAACCGTTCAAGCCATCAAGATAAGAAGAGGCATAACAATAGGCCTCATTCCGATTGCATGTAGCCACTATAACGCATTCACTTACACCTACCTGATTTTTTAAAAATCGCAGGCCTTCGCTTATATCTTTGTCCATATTGTAACTAGCTTTTTCCAGCAAGGTCATATCAGCCGTTTTAAAGCTCAATCCCATCATTATCAATTCCATAATTCATCGCACCATTTCTATATATGATATCCCCGCGGCGTTATCATGCATCCGTTCCGCACATACGTGGCGCTGTTGCCCACAATCACCACCGAGGCCATATCTATGCTGTATTTGAGCATATCTTCCAAATTGGTTATCGTAACCTTCTGTTCCGGGCGCACAGCATTCCTTACAATGCCAACCGGCGTATCGCCAGTCCTATATTGCATCACTATGTGGCGAACAGTCTCTATCTGCCACCTCCGCTTGGTACTGGCAGGATTATAAAGCGCTATGACAAAGTCGCCCTCGGCCGCGAGACGAACGCGCCTCTCTATGGTTTCCCACGGCGTCATGAGGTCGCTTAAGCTTATAACAGCGAAATCATTCATCAACGGGGCGCCCAACAAAGCGGCCGCGGCATTAGCCGCCGTAATACCCGGTACTATCCGCACGTTTATATCGCATCCGGCCTGTTCGACCGTTTCTAGCATAAGCCCTGCCATACCGTATATACCGGGATCACCACCGCTTATCAATGCCACATTTTCCCCTTCTAGGGCATATTCCAATGCCTGAGAACATCGCTCCCGTTCTTTGCGCATAGATGAAGCTGCTATCGTTTTATCACACAATAAATAATCTATCAAATCCAGATAGGTTTTATATCCCACAACGACGTCACAATATTCTATGGCTTTAAGGGCAGCCGGCGTAAGCTGACTTTCATCGCCGGGGCCTATACCTACCACATAAATATCACCGTAATTCATAGCGTTCCTCTTCTATATAGTGAAATGGTGATGCCGTTTATGATGGTTTTGGGTAGCAACAATTCTCCGCGCATGCTGTCCAAATAGGCACAGCTTTGCGCCACATTGCCCACCCCTACCTTTGAACTCACAAAAGCTGATAATGAAAATAGGTGTTCTACCATCTTTATTTCCTCCACGCTGTAAAAATGAAGTGAAGCGCCGATATTCGAGGCGCATTCTTTTAGGCCACTTTCATTTTCCTTTATATCTATGGAACATATACGGCCCACGGCGTTAAAGCTGATACCGGCCATACCGCACGCTTCATATATAGCTTTTTCTATATTGCAGCTTTTCTCGCCGCGCCGGCAACCTATACCGGCTGATACTACAGGCTGGCGCAACCACACGGCTGGAACCGGCATTTGCCGCGCCGCAACTATAGTGCACAACACCGCAGCGCTATAGTTTTTGTCTATATCGCTTATGCCGGGCACATTATATAGGCCAAAAGGCACCTCTATGCTTGGGTCGTCGGTATACCATGCCACGCGCTCGCCGTTTATAAGCGCTGTACTAACCGTTTTGACATCTCTTTTATTTTCTATTTTAAGACCATGTTCGTCAGCAAACAGGTCTACGGCCCATAGGCCATGATTATCGGTAGATGTCGTTATAACCGGGCATGCGCCGATAATGTTTGCCACCTGTTTGGTCAAACTATTTGCGCCGCCTATATGGCCGGCCAGTAAGCTTATTGCAAATTTGCCCATATCGTCTATAACCACTACGGCCGGGTCATTGTATTTATCTTTTAGATACGGCGATATACAGCGCACCGCTATGCCGACTGCCGTAATAAATATCAAAGCATCATATCCGCGAAATAACTCTGCGGTAAGCGCCTTCAACCCCGATTCAATGCTGTATGAGCCGCTATAAGCCACTGCATATCTGGAAGGCATATATAAATCAGCGTCCTCTAAATCCTCGGCTATGCGGCAGCCATCTTCGGTAAGCGCTATGATGACTGTGCTCATACCGCAGAACCTTTCCTGTATCCGTGAGTAAAACTGCTATCATAAAGCTTGGAATACGGCTGCTGTCCTTCTTCCAAAAACGGCCCCGCCAATATAAGCGCTGTGCGATTCATCCCAGCTCCTCTCACTTTAGGGCCTATATCCGACAGACGACCTGTTATTATGCGCTGATCCGGCCAAGTGGCCTTCTCCACCACTGCCACAGGTATATCGCTTTTATAGCCGGATCGAAGCTGCTCTACCACCTCATCGATCATATGAACGCTGAGGAATATGGCCAGCGACGCTTTATGTGCAGCCAACGCGCTTATCCCCTGCTCTGGCGGCACAGGCGTGCGCCCGGCGGCTCTGGTCAATATGACGGTTTGGGACAGCTCAGGTATGGTATATTCTTTTTTTAAGACAGCGGCTGCAGCCGAAAAAGAGGACACACCGGGCACTATTTCATAGCTTATCTTCAATTTATCCAAGCAGTCCATCTGCTCAGCTATGGCACCATATATCGACGGATCGCCGGTGTGCAGCCGTGCCACATCCTTATGAGAGCTATCGGCATCGGACATTATAGCGATTATCTCCGTCAAATCCATGCCCGCGCTATCATAGACCTCTGCATCAGGCGACGCCCATTCGAGCAATGCCGGATTGATAAGTGAGCCGGCATAAATGATGATAGGACTGCTTTCTATAATGGATCGCCCACGCAGCGTCATAAGCCCGGGATCACCGGGGCCTGCTCCTACAAAGTAGATCATTACCACTCATCCTTCCTGGCTATAATAATCGACATATAATCGATATCTTCCCAATCTGCAGCGCTTATATCGCGCCATATCCGTTGCCCTCTTTGTCCAGCATGGCTTATCAAAGTCGCATTGCGGTACCCGGCTTGCACAAGCATATGCGCTATTTTACGTCCATGCCCTGATGGCTTCATAAATACCAGCGTGCCGGATATTCCCGATTGGGCATCCAATACCTTTTGAGGGTCACCGGGTATTATGGTTATCGCATCGCCGCCCTTGCCTAAAGGTATCTGCGCGACGGCAGCCGATGCACAAAAAGACGGTATGCCGGGTATGGTTTCTGTGTCGTAACCCAATTGTGTCAAACGTTGCAGCATATATATATAAGTACTGTATATCATAGGATCACCAATGGTGACGAAGGCCACATTTTGGCCTAAGTCCAATCTTTCCTGCAGCAAGCGAGCGTTTTTGTCCCATTGTTGCTCCAGCACCGCTCTATCAGATGTCATCGGAAACGGGAGGTGCAATATTTCGGTTGAAGGTTTAATATAATATGAGGCTATATCGAGCGCTATATCGGTCCCCTCAACCGATGAAGACGGCGCTGCCAATACGTCCGCCATCTGCAATATACGGCACGCTTTTATAGATATCAGCTCGGGGTCGCCAGGACCTACACCTATGCCATATAATCTACCCTTCAATTTCATCCCCCCTTCGGCCGCTTATAATAAATATCGGGTTTAAGGCCTTTAACATGGTATGGCATACGGCCATGCTGCCCCGGCTTATAGCCGCCTGTATAATATCGGTACCGATAAACCCGCAAGCTCTCATGGCCTCTATAGCCAAGGCGGCATTTTCTAAAGAAATACAGTTGATGACCAGCGTTCCACCTGAGCGTAGGCGTTGGCCGCAAGTGTTCATTATGCTGCCCATGTATCCGCCACTGCCCCCTATGAATACCGCATCGGGAGCTGGCAGCTTTTCTAATATATCGGGAGCTTCGCCATATACCGCCTCTATGTTGTCCAGCTCAAACCTTTCGGCATTTTGCTGTATTAAAGCCAACGCCTGCGCATCTTTTTCCACCGCATATACCCTGCCGTTTTTGGCTATTATAGCTGCTTCGACGCTGACCGACCCCGTGCCGGCGCCTATATCCCATACGATGCTGCTGTTACGCAGCCTCATGGCCGACATCGCAAGGCAGCGTATTTCCCTCTTAGTCATGGGCACATCTCGGCGTATAAACATATCATCTGGTATACCGGGTACGTCATAAGGCCATATGTTGTTCATCGCCACACCGCCATCACATTCAAAGGGCTTATATCGTTGCACATGGCCAACTCATGCGGAGCAAATACCCTGATCCTCTGGTTGTCATATGACAGATTTTCTCCTACAGCGACGCGGAAGCTGTCCATACCGCGTTCTATCATAAAACGCGCTATAGCAGCAGGGCAATTGACATCATCGGTCAGCACCAACACTTTATCGCTATGACTGAGCAGGCGCTCCAACCCCTCCAGCGATCGCCCATGAGCGCTGAATACCGCCATATCGGACCACGTATCGCCGACCGCCGCCGCCAGCATCTGCATTGAGCTTATACCTGGTATAACGCTAAGCTCCTCCGAATCAAAGTAGCGGCGAAGGAATGCCAATAAACTATAGAAACCTGGATCTCCCGATACCAGCACGGCTACTCTCCAATATTGTCTGCAGCGTTCTATCTCATTTACCACCGTTGATAGATCGCCCGTAAGCGGTATCATGCGTTTTCGGCCATTATCGAATCGCTCCAGATGGCGCTTGGCTCCAACTAGCACATCCGCCTGCTCAATGGCTTTCGTGGCTGCCGGCACTATATAATCCTCATGCCCGGGCCCCATGCCGATTACATACACGTTATACATGCTTAAAACCCTCCACCATATGCTTAGCCTGCTCATCCATGGCCAACAACCCCTTATCCATAGAAAACATAGCGCATCCGAATTCGACACCACTGCCCATATAGCGCCGGCAATGATACCCTATCCTTTGAATCAATCTATCGTATACGCCATCGATATGCGCCCTTTCTATAATGGAAAATGCGGCCTCGGTAGTGACAGCGTTTAATATATCCCTAACGGCAGCGGCATCGCCTCCAAGTGCCGCAGCATGAGCGGCGATGATCTCCATGCGCGCATCGGCCACTCGGTTATGTGTTTGAAATATGCCCCCTGCTATTTTAACCAATTTACCTGCGTGGCCGACCATTAATACATGCCGCATACCATACTCGACGCATTGCTCCAACATATAGCCTACAAAGTCGCTTATAGGGCATATCCATCGCTCATCCATGCCTAGACGCTGGATAGCGAAGTCTCTCCCATAGTTGCCGGGTACGAGGCATACCCGGTCTTGGCCTTGCGCCGCCAACATGTGCAGCCTTAAAGCCAACGATTCCTTCAATGCCTCATTGGACATCGGCTCCACAATACCCGTCGTGCCCAATATGGATATACCCCCTTCGATGCCAAGCTGCGGATTAAACGTGCGCTCGGCCACTTTTTTGCCATTAGGGACTCTTATCGTAATCTTTACACCTCTATTTGGCGGCAGCACTTCAGATACCTCTTTTCTTATCATGGACATAGGCACAGGATTTATGGCCGCTAGACCTGGAGGTACCTGCAAACCCGGTTTGGTTACTAAACCTACGCCATCGCCACCTTCTACATCTATAATCGACTGAGGTATATGCTGCGCATATGCGTATATCAACAGCCCGTCGGTCACATCAGGGTCGTCCCCGCCATCCTTGCGCACGGCACATGATGCAAAGCCGTCACCCAATAATGCATCTTCTATATCCAAATGCAACCGCCAACCCTTTGGCGTGTCTATATCCACGGCATCAACGCATTTGCCGCTGAACAGCATTATGGCGGCGGCTTTAGCTGCAGCGGCAGCGCATGAACCGGTAGTATAACCATATCGCAGGCGTTTGCCATCTTTAATGACATATCTATCCAGCATTATTCCCCATAGCCTCTATGAGCAGCGCATTTACTATAGCCGCTGCTATATTGCTGCCGCCCTTAGGCCCATTGACTACGATAAACGGCGCTCCTAAAGTTTTTATGTATTCTTTAGAATCAGCCGCGCCTACAAATCCTACCGGTACGCCTATGACCAAATACGGCTGAACCTTGTCACCTTCTATAAGTTCACCCAGCTCATAGAGCGCGGTAGGCGCATTCCCTATAGCGAATATAGCCCGTGGTGCCAGCGCAGATTGAGCTCTTATAGCAGCAGCCGCTCTGGTTATGCCCTCATGCATAGCCATCACCTCTATAGAGGGATCGTCTATGCCGCACTGGACTTCACAATTCAATTTTTGCAGCCGTTTCTTATTTATGCCGGCTTGAGCCATGCGCGTGTCGGTTATTATGACGCATCCTTTTTTCAATGCCTCTATACCAGCATCCACAGCATCTCGGCTAGCCTCTAACAGCTCTGCAAAAGCAGGGTCCGCAGTGGTATGCACCACTCTTTTTACTATAGGATAAAGCTTGTCATCCCATCGCTTGTATGCCAAGAGCCCGTCTATTATATCCATGCTGGTGTTTTCAATTGCCTTAGGGTCTGTTATGTGCACCATTTAAATGTGCTACTCCTTCCAAAGCTTTGTCTATAACAATATCGGCTATTCTGTCATCATCGCCTATGTAACCGCTCAATACAATTTCAGTATTCGGGTAATGTTTTTTTATTCTATCTATCAAAGCAGGTATATCTATTTGCATATGATTTCCTGGGAAAAGAAACAGCGGTACCATCACTATGCGCTTTATACCTTTTCCTACCATAGTATTCACTGCCTCTTCTATATCAGGATGCTCAAATTGCAATGAAGCGGTATATATAGGGCAATAAGACCACTTCGACTTTACCTTGTCCATTATGGACTGTAGTACGTATGATACTTCGCTGGCTCGACTGCCATGGGCCAAAATCAATATGCCGTCTGTCTTATCTGAAGTCATGCTGTTCATACACTTTTACCTCTCGAACCTAAATTTTGCGTTATAAAGTAGCGTGCCAATTCCGGATGAGCAAAAAAATCTATATGCACATAGGTGGCTAAACAATTCTTATACGCATAGCCGCATGGCCATGACTCATCGCTGTCGCCTTTTGTTTTTTTCACGCTGTAACATGCGTTGGGTAATATACCTTTTATCTCAGAATGATGGAATTCATGACCTTCGAGTACATTTCCCGCTTCAGATAGTATATTGTCGGTTAATACCTCTGCTTTTACATACCCAAAATGTTTAAGGCCTTTGGTCATAACGGCTTCCGCATCGTATATGCCCACCATGGGAAACTGTTGGCCGCTTAAATCCGTCAGAGACCGGCAAAGATACATGAACCCGCCGCACTCCGCGTAAACTGCAAGACCATCCTCTATAGCGTCCCTGACCGAGCGCAGCATCGATGTATTTTGGCTCAATTGCGCCGCGAAAATTTCAGGAAAGCCCCCGCCTATATATAGGCCGTCTATATCGCCGGGCAGTGCTTTATCGCGTAAAAGGCTCACCGGTACCATCCTGGCCCCCATTTCTTCAAATGTCTCCAATCCAGCCTTATAGTAAAAGTTAAATGCCTCATCCCACGCTATGCCTATCTTGACCAAAGGATAATCTGTTGCCCTAACATGCCTGTCGCCTTCCTGCTTATCCGAATTCATATCTGCAATATCTATGATAGCGTTCAAATCCACATAATCCTTTATACGCTGGCTCAAACACGACAAATGCTCGTCTAACCCACTGTTCTCAAGGGCCGGTACTAAACCGAGATGGCGTTCGGGAATCATAACAGATGGGTCATTCGGCAAATAGCCCAGTACAGGTATGCCTGCATCTCTTTCGATGCACCGTTTCAGCAACTCATAATGTTTGTGACTTCCCACCCTATTTAATATTGCGCCTGCTAATTTCACATCCCGATCATAGTCCCTGTATCCCATGACCATTGCAGAGGCGCTGGCCGCCATAGAGCTCGCATCAAATACCAGTATCACAGGCAAGTTTAACAGCTTGGATATGTATGCTGTGCTGCCGTAAGAGCTGTCGTCCATACCGTCATACATGCCCATCACGCCTTCCGCCACAGCTACATCGCCTAAAGGGGCTTTTTGTCCATAAAGGCGCTTTATGCCATCTTCGCCTATCATATGTACATCCAAGTTATATGAGAAATTGCCACAAGCCCATCTATGATATGCCGCGTCTATATAATCGGGACCGATTTTAAATGGAATTACTTTATACGTTTCCGATAAAGCTTTCATAATCCCCAAGCTTATAGTAGTTTTTCCTGCTCCGCTATTTGTACCGGCTATCACTATACCGCAGGCCATACCCATCGCCTTTCATTTTAAAACTCAAAGGCCTCTTAACCCTTCACGATTAAGAGGCCTTATACATCGCAATAATATCGCATTTGTATTTTATTGCTCTTCCTCCATCGACCGTAGAGTTAGCATACCGACATAGGCAGGTTTCCTGGCTCAGGTTCATAGCGATTTTCTGCCTTCCCGGTTTCCCAGTGACACGTCATCGCTCCCCTTACAGTGGCGGGACCGCGCGGGATTTGCACCCGACTTCCCTTTTAACTTATAGGCAAAGCTATAAAGCACCTATATCGTAAAGTTCAACTATTCAATTTTTCATATTATACTCGATATCAAGAGCTGTGCGCTATAAATATTTTGTCATCTATGCAGCGTCCTTGCATAATATTATATCTCGGTAAGATTAAGAATATTTTAGCTTATGCTCTTACACCCGACTTTTCAAGGGACTTTTCATCAGCTACTGGTTCTTCATCTGTTTTTTCGTCCTCTATGGGTACGTAATGGCCACTGTCATCCAAATGCACGTTAATATATTTATCAAATACCGCATTGGTGAAAGAGTTTACTATCAACCCGCACAAACTAAAGGTTATAATAAACAGCGGCAAAACATAAAGGTAAATACTGGCTATGAACAACCCGACGCACAATGCAAATATACCTATTGTATGAGGCAACTTAGCCGCTGTAAATATAAAGGCATTTTTAAACATATCCCTTAGCCTTAGCTTATAAGTTACCATCATAGGATAGATGTATATATGCATCATTGCGAATATCAGAGCTATACCTAATACCAAATACTTTACCATAAAAAATATCTGGTTGGTCTGTCCCATCGCATTATAAAACTGTATGTTTACCCATAATATAATAGCCGCTAAAACGTCTATGCCGAATACAGCTAATGCTTGCCAAAAATTAGATTTCATACCATCCCAGAAATCCGACCATACCCACGCATGATCATCCCTGGCCCAATTTCTCAATACTAATGTCATACCTGCTGTAGCCGGCCCTATAGTTATTATAGGTATACAAAACAAGAGATAAAGCAAATTGAGCTGAATCAGTTTCCAAAACCGCACGCCTAAAACATCAAAAAACAGCTTAAATCTGCTACCACTTACTTGTTCTTTTGTTAAATCAGGTTTTTTATCATTGCCATAATAAAGCCTGTTAAAAAAACCCCCTGCCATCCATAAAACCTCCGCTTCCATAGGATTTATATTATTATTCTACCGCTTATGAACCAATAATGCAACTCCAAAATTTAACGCAACTTTAACACAATTTCATAAACTATGTGATACAATAAAAGAAAAATATACTTAACTACAATATTGAAGGGAATGTATTATATGGTCAAAGTTATAGCTCATCGCGGCGATTCCGTTCACGCTCCCGAGAATACAATAATGGCCTTTGAGAAGGCTATAGAGTTAGGCACCGATGGAATAGAACTTGATGTCCATATGTGTAAGGACGGTTATCTCGTAGTACACCACGATGAAACAGTGAATACCCCCGACGGCAAAATGCTCATACGTGATATGAAACTTGAAGAATTAAAGCAGTTAGACATGGGTTGCGGTCAAAAGATACCCACATTAACCGAGGTGTTTCGCCTCATAGGAAATATGGATTTTTTTATAAATATAGAAATAAAAACCGGCATGATTACATACGACGATATCGAGCACTGTCTCGCCGATGAAATAAGACGGTTCGATATGGTAGAAAGAACATTAGTATCATCCTTCAACCATTATAGCCTGCGCAATTTGAAATGCATAGAACCAGCCATAGCCATAGGCCTTTTATACCAGTGCGGTTTAGTGGAACCATGGTGGATGGCTCTTCGTTTGAAAGCCCGCTCACTTAACCCCTTTTATGCCAATACAACCCCTTCACTGGTTAGAAACTGCCAATATTATGGCATAGAACTATATCCTTGGACAGTAGATAATCCGATAATTATGAACGATATGATAAATGCCAAAGTGACAGGCATAATAACCAATGATCCGGCAAAACTACTGGATATCCTGCGCAGTGTCCAGCCACTATAATATGAGCGCTCGCTTCTATTTTATTATAACCTGCTGCCCTTCTTTGAGGCCAGATAAAATCTCGATTTCTGTTGATGTAATGATGCCAGTTTCAACATCTACTTCTTTTTTTGTATTTCCATCCAATATCTCAACGTAATTCCTGTTCATGTAAGTACGCACAGCTTCCTTTGGTACTATTAAAGCGCCTTCTTTCTGAGCTAATATAATATTTATGGTTATGCTATCCCCAACTATGGCTTCCTTGGGCATCTCAGGTACTTTTATAATAACCGGTACAATCGCTGCAGCATCCTCTCCGGATGAAGGAGCGCTATATGGGCATGATATCACCTCGCCAGCAATAACCTTGCCGCCCAAAGTAAGATTTACTTTCATTCCAGGTTTAATTATCATTGGATCAGCGAGATTAGCGGGATCAAAACTTACCTGTAAATCATTCGGATCCGCTATTTGGATTATTACCTTATAAGCCGGTATGTTGTCGCCTTTTTTAACAGTTTCCTTAAACGTTATTACTCCGTCTATAGGTGATATAATTTCAGCCTGCCGCTTCTGTTCCTCCAGCCTATCTAAATTAATCTCTACAGAATTAAGATTTAATTGTGCCTGTTCTAAAGAATACTCTGCGTTCTTTACTGCCGCGGGATCACCTGTTTTTTTCGCATTAGTCAATGCCTCTTTTGCACGTTCAACATCCAATTCAGCTTTATCTAGATCCAATCTAGCTAATTCGATCTGTTCATCGATATTACCTATATCTAAGCGTGCCAGAATCTGCCCCTTTTTTATTTGTCCCCCCATATTGACATTGATTGATTCCAATCGACCATCTGTCTTAAAATACAATGGATAATTTTTAGCCGAAACAATAGTTCCCTGACCTTTTATATCGTTGGTAATAGTTCCTCGCTTTACTTCCACCGTCTGATACTGCTCTCCTTTGGGTTTTGTAAGGGGTGGAACAAGAGCTTCGCTTTTTTGAGGGAATAAAGCACATGCCGATAAACTCATAATAGTAACCACAGCTATTGCAAATATAAATAAGCATTTAACGAATACGGTTTTAACACGCAACAACATATTATTTACCTCCGCAGAGCACCGAATAAAATATGACCATTACGGTGTTTATTATATCACACTCCTATTTAAAATGAAACTATGAAAATCTAATTTTTTATGCTCAACCAGTGTCCCAATTTATTATAATATTTCTTTTTGATCTTGTTGCTTAATGTCTGTAAGTCTGTTATAATATCTTTAATGAAATATTAGATAAAAGGGGTAGTAAGATGAACGCTGAACTCAAATTATTGGCCTTTGACTTTGGCGCCAGTAACGGGCGTGGTATATTAGGCAAGTTTAATGGTCGGGACCTTCAAATGGAGGAAGTACATCGTTTCCCAAATGATCCTGTACAGATTCCGGATGGATTGCATTGGGATATATTGCGCCTCTTCCATGAAATAAAACAAGGCATACTAAAATGTGCTACCCACGGTAATTCAGATTTAGCTGGCATAGGTATAGATACATGGGGTGTGGACTTCGGTTTATTAGGCAAATCCGATGAACTGTTAAGTAACCCTTATCATTATCGCGATAAGCGTACATATGGCATGATAGAAGAAGCATGTAAGCGAATAGATAAAATAAGTTTATTTTCAAAGACGGGCAGTCAGTTCCAGCCATTTAATACTATTTACCAATTATTTTCAATGGTTTTAAATGATTCTCCTGTCTTAGAAATAGGTCAAACTATGCTGCTTTTGCCCGATCTTTTTGATTTTTTATTATGCGGTGAGAAAGCCACTGAATTTACAATTGCATCTACTACGCAGTTATACAATCCTTTACAAAACGAGTGGGCATGGGATGTTATAGACACAATGGGCATACCCCGCCATATTTTTACGTCTATAACGCCGGCTGCTTCAATACGAGGAAAGGTAATGCCTACCGTAGCAGAAGAATTATTTATAACACAAGCGCCGATCATAGCAGTAGCCTCTCACGATACGGCCTCAGCTGTTGCCGCCGTGCCGTACAAAAGCCGAAATGCGGCTTTCTTGAGCAGTGGCACATGGTCGCTTATAGGCATAGAAACCGAACGCCCTATTATGAACCCAAAGGCTTTGGAGTATAACCTTACCAACGAAGGATGTATTGGCGGTACATTTCGCTTCCTTAAAAATATAGCAGGTCTCTGGATCATACAGGAATGCAAACGTTTCTGGGATAAAGAAGGTACAGTAGAAAGCTATGACCAACTGACGCAACGAGCACAACGAGCTGAAGCGTTCCTATCATTTATCGATCCTGACGACGAAATATTCTATAGCCCGGGCAATATGCCCGAGAAGGTACAGCTATTTTGTTCGCGAACTGGGCAACCTGTACCGCAGGATAAAGGTGCGATAATAAGATGCGTTTTGGAAAGCCTGGCGCTAAAGTATCGCTCAGCTATAGAAGAGATAGAAGAAACATCTGAACGCAATATAGATATGATAAACATCGTCGGTGGTGGCACCAAGGATAAAATACTGTGTCAATTTACAGCAGACGCCACGCATCTTCCGGTAACAGCAGGACCAGCAGAGGCCACAGCTATAGGAAATTTGATGGCGCAGGCGATAGCATTAGGAGAGATCCATGATATAAGCGAAGCACGAGAGGTTATAAAGAGCTCATTTCCAACCGATGAATATATACCTCAAAATGCAGATTCATGGGATGAGGCATACGGGAAATATAAGATGCTTGTTACTGACCGAGTATAGAGCAGCTATTCCCAAGGCAAGCGGCATTCGGTCACATCGCTCATGCCGTGATAATAAGGATGGCCTGTAGACAAAAGCTATTCATATTTTTTTGCTTATGCAGTATATATACGACATAAATCAAAAGAATCCTTTTTAAATTCAAAAATTTTTTTGACTATTTTTGTTGCTCAATGTTTATAGATTTGTTATAATACTGTTAGCGGCAATATCAAATGGAGAGGGGAAAAATCAATGTCAGATGAATATAAACTTTGGGAGGAAAAACAACAAGATAAAGGCATAAACATAGGATGGGTAAAGGATCGCCTTAAGTCTTTCAAGGTGGAAACGCCTTCATGGGGTTATGGCGATTCAGGCACGCGTTTTAAGACATTCAAGCAGGCAGGCGTACCGAGAAATTTATTTGAAAAGCTGGAAGATGCAGCTCAAGTAAATAAATACACGGGCATGTGCCCCACCGTAGCTATACATATACCATGGGATAAAGTCGATGATTATGGCAAGGTAAAGGAATATGCCGCTCAACTGGGTTTGAAAATAGGGGCTGTAAATCCAAACCTATTTCAGGATGACGATTATAAATTCGGTAGTTTAACAAATGTCAAGGCCGACATACGTCGTAAAGCCACTGAACATATGCTGGAATGCATAGATATTGCCAAAGAGGTGGGCTCCAACATAATCAGCTTATGGTTGGCCGACGGTACAAATTATCCTGGCCAGGGCGACTTTCGTATGCGCAAACATTATTTGGAACAATGTCTTAAAGAGGTATACGATGCCCTCGGCGATAACATGCGCCTGTTAATAGAATACAAGTGCTTCGAACCCGCTTTCTATCATACTGATATAGCAGATTGGGGTATGTCTTACACATTTTCCTCAAAGCTTGGCCCGAAAGCACAGGTATTGGTAGACCTTGGCCATCATCTTCAAGGGACAAACGTCGAGCATATAGTGGCTTTTTTGCTGGATGAGGGCAAAATAGGCGGTTTCCATTTCAATAATCGCAAATATGCGGACGATGACCTAATAGTGGGTTCTATAAATCCCTATGAACTTTTCTTAATATTCAATGAGCTTATAGCGGCCAGTTTGGATGAGAATACGGCTCAAACGGCTGCAAATATAGCATATATGATCGATCAGAGCCACTGCATAGAACCCAAAATACCCGCTATGATACGCTCGGTATTAAATATACAAACTGCATATGCAAAGGCTCTTTTGGTAAACCATGATAAACTCAGGCGTGCACAGGAAACAAATGATGTCATGGCCGCTGAAGCGGTGGTAAGAGAGGCTTTTGAAACTGACGTGCAACCACTTCTGGAAGCTGTAAGAGAAGAGATGGGACTTCAGCCCGATCCCATGGCAGCATATATAAAAAGCGGTTATGGAGAAAAAATATTATCCCGCGGCGTTGGCGGCAAGGGTTGGGAATAATAATATAACAAGAGCGGCATAGGCCTTTAACTTATGCCGCTCTTTACATTTTAACCTTTTACCGCGCCAGCAGTGAGTCCAGATACTATCCTTTGCTGGAATAAAAGCACCATAATGATAAGTGGCAGCACTACCACCACGGATGCGGCCGATATATCGCCCCATGGCAAGGTATACTCCCCTGGGAACATCGCTATTCCTACTGGCACCGTTCTTAAAGCATCTTTCGTATTAAATGTCAATGCAAATAAGAATTCATTCCACGCTGCTATGAACACTAATATAGCCGTTGTGAATATACCTGGTGCAGCCAACGGCAATATTATTCTTATAAAGGTATAGAACGGCGAGGCTCCGTCCACTTTTGCTGCTTCTTCCATATCAGCGGGTATTGTCCTGAAAAACGTAGTGAGGTTCCACATCGAAAGCGGTATAGTTATTGTAGTATATGTTAAAATAAGACCCACATACGAATTCAGGAGGTTCCATTGCTTCATCATCAAAAACAATGGGCTCACTATAGCTATGCCTGGAAACATAGAAACCGATAATGCAAGAGCCAATATAGCATTTTTGCCTTTAAAATGCAGCCTTGCCAATGCATATCCGGCAAAAGAAGTAACAAACACCGCAAATGCTGTAGTAGATATCGCCACTATAGCGCTGTTTTTCAAATAAGTCAAAAATGGTCGCTGGGTAAAAGCTGCTATATATGAGCCCAAATAGAATCTCGACGGCCACCATCCAGGTGGTATATCCCATAATTGTTCCGGTGGCTTAAGTGATGTTATAATTTGCCAATAAAATGGAAATACTATTATAATCATAAATATTGCTACACATATATAAAAAACTATAGTAGACAATTTGCTTTTACGCATGTTCCCTGCCCTCCTCTCAATCATTTTGCCTGCTCAAAAGATTGATATACACTAAACTTATTAAAAATACAAATATGAATATCAGCACTGCTATAGCAGAACCCAGGCCAAAGTCCAGATTTCTGAATAGCGTGGTATAAGCATACATCGTGAGTGTCTCAGTGCTATTACCCGGCCCTCCACCTGTCAATACAAATATAAGGTCAAATACACGGAAAGCATCTAAAGTACGGAATATAAGCGCTACGAGCATAGTTGGCATAATAAGCGGCAGAGTTACGCTAAAAAATTGTTTTATCCGGCTTGCACCGTCAACAGTTGCCGCTTCATATAATTCCCCTGGTATGGTTTGAAGACCGGCCAATAAAAGAAGTCCCATAAACGGCGCTGTTTTCCATACATCGGCTATTATAGCACACCAAAGAGCCGACGACGTGCTGCCAAGCCACGATCTATATTGATCTATAAACCCCATCCTTAATAATATATCGTTTATAACGCCAAACTGGTCATGATACATGAATTTCCACATGGTGGCCGATACTGTTGTAGGTATAGCCCAAGGCACCAATACAGCCGCACGCACAAGGCCTCTTCCCTTAAACGGCATATTCATAATCAGAGCCATTGCAAACCCTATAACCAATTCCATCGCTACTGACACGACGGTAAAGAACAATGTATTATACGTAGCGCTCCAAAATCTGCTATCCTGCAATAGCTTTACATAATTATTCAATCCTATATATTTAGCCATATCGGGAAACTGCATCTTCATATCGGTCATGCTTAATGAAAATGTTCTGAAGACCGGGTATATCGCTATCATCAATATACACAAAAGAGCCGGTGCTACCATTAAATAACCTAAAACATCTTCCGGTATACCGGTGCTTCTTATTCCACGATGTCTTCGCATAATGCAAACCCCCTTTATTATAATGCAATCGGCCGAGTACTCGGCCGATTGTCAGTTAAACTCCTATTTATTGCGCCATGGTATCTTGAATTTCTTTAGCCATATTCTCTACAGCCGTCTTTGCATCGATTTCCCCCATAAGGAACTTATGAGTATTTATCTGAATTGACTCAGATATCTTGGGATAGAAAGGCGATACTGGCCTCGGCAGAGCATTGACCAGCACGTCATACATGCTTTCAAAATGAGGATTGGCCTTTATAACATCTGGATCTTTATACAAACTTTGCCGCGTAGGCAAATAACCGCCTTCCACCGATTGTATTTTTTGCCCCTCTTCACCGGTCATAAATTCTATAAATGTCCATGCTGCATCTTTGTTTTTTGAATTTTTATTTATAGAAAGATTCCATCCTCCGAGGGTAGCCTTCCCTGTCGCATCGCCTTTAGGTCCTTTCGGGATAGGTGCTATGCCTACTTTGTCTTTAACGGCAGATTCATCCTTATTTAAATTTGACCACCAGTTAGGCCAATTTCTCATAAAAGCAACTTTACCCTCCTGGAACATCGCCCCTCCATCGTTCTCGATGTAAGTAGTAACTCCCTCGGGCGCGATATCCAGCATTTTTTTAAATATATTTAATGCCTCTATGCTATTTTCGCTGTTTAGTACCACATCTGATCCATCCAATACATTGCCGCCATTGCTGTGGATATACTCCAATACATTGCAAACAAGGCCCTCATATTGATTTGCCTGGAACACAAAGCCATAATCGACTTTGCCCTCATCCATCAGTTGTTTACCTATATTATAAAGTTCATCCCATGTTTCGGGGGGCGTGGCTACTAGGTCTTTGCGGTAATACAGAACGCCGGCATCAGTATAAAGCGGTACAGCATATATACTGCCATTGTAAGTACACCCTTGTATCGGTCCCTGCAGGAATTTTGCTCTTTCCTCTTCCGTGAAATAATCATCCAATGGCTCTACCCATCCGGCTGCAGCAAATTCCGCCGGCCATATTATATCCAAACGATATACATCCACGCTATCATCGCCTGCGCTCAATGCCGTTACAAATGCATTATGCTGCTGATCGCTTTGTGGCGGCATTTCTTGATAATTAATCTTTATATTCGGATACTTCTTTTCAAATGCTTCTAACATTTTTTGATTTGACGTCGTTGTATCCTTGCCGCGAGCATAAGTAATCGTGACAGGTTCCTCTGATGTTGAATTACCCGCTCCTTCAGAGCCCGGTTGTGTTTCAGCGGCATTATTATCTGTTCCATTATCCGATGTTTGCGAACCGCCACATGCCGAAATCATAAATACTAGCATTATGGCAGCCAATACTAAAGCCAATAACCTTTTGTTCATAGAAAAAACCTCCCTTTTGATTTATTAATAATAGATTTCTTACATCTATATACTAAGCCAAAAGGAAGGAATGATAAATATGGTAAACTTTTTATTTGGTTTGTTTTCTTTTTATATTTGGGAATCACGATATTGAGCAGGGGTAAAACCTGTGTATTTTTTGAACAATTGGCTAAAATAATGCGAATCATTATAGCCCACACTTTCCGCAACTTCGTATATTTTAACAGACGATTCCTTTAATAATTCTTTAGCCTTATCTATACGCACCTTTATAAGGTATTCTTTAAACGTTATCCCAGCCTCCTGGCTGAAAATAGAACTCAAATAGCACGGCGATATATATACCTTCTCAGCCACTGTCTCCAATGAGATATCTTTGGCATATTGCGTGGCTATTATACTTTTTACCTCGTCCACTATCTTTTGATTCCTGGATTTCCTTTGTATGGATAAATGTCCCATTACAACGTCTATCACATCAGCCATAAAATCATATAGCTGGTCTATTGTAAAACGCCTATTTATCTCATACCATGGGTCGGTTTTGCTAAAAAGCACTTCCGGCCGTTCACCTATCTCATACATAGCTCTGGACGTATATACAATAAGCTCCAGGCATGCTCTTTTTACAATATCGATATCCTCGCGTCGCTCTCTCATATCTTCAAACATATCTCTTAAAAAAGCTTTGGCCTTTTGTTCATTGCCTACCTTAACAATAGTCATAAATTCTTCGCCATTGGGCATCTTATACCGCTGTTCTCTTACCGCAGGCTCTACATCGCTTATATATATGATCTGCCTTTCCCCCATATAAAATCTATGCTCGCAGGCTTCCAGAGCCCCTTTATAACTACTTTCAATATATTTTATATCATTAACTAACTGTCCTACCCCTATAGTATACGAGCCGTCGAGTGCATAATCCAGCAAATCCCTTATCTTATACGCTACATTGAGTACGGTATTATCTATCGCATCCCAAGCAATATTATGATTAAAACTCAATATAATCGTAAAAATACGATTCTCGAAAAATGCCACTGATTTCGTATTCTTTGTTTCATCGAGTATAAGTTTTATACTATTATACAACTTAAATAAGGCATAATAATCGCTGTCCACATCCTGGCTATTTATATCATCTATAGTTATAACCATGGCCATGAATGCCCCTTTTTCGAGATCTATATTTATAGTTGACAACCTTTGCCATATATCATCTTTCTGCTCAACGGCATTAAAAAACCACGTTTTCAAAAAAGGCAAACTCTCTGCAATATGCCTCTTTAGTGCCTCTCTTGCCCTGCGTTCTTTTTCTTCATCGAGCAGCTTATTTTTAACCCTTTGTATACATTCTATGAGATCGCTGCGGGAAACTGGCTTTAATACATAATCTTCTACGTTCAGGGTTATAGCTTGTTTCGCATAGGAGAAATCATCATAACCAGTAAGAAATATTATCTTTATTTCCGGAGCTATATTTTTAAGCCGTTGGGCTAGCTGCAAACCGTCCATACGAGGCATCCTTATATCCGCCATCACAATATCCGGTTTCAGCTCCTTTATTTTTTCTAAAGCGTCTATGCCATCCTCTGCTGTTCCTAGGATATTTATACCCATCTCATGCCACGGTACATAATCCCTAAGTCCTTGCCTTATAGTTTCCTCATCATCTACTATTAACAGACCAATCATATCAGCTTTCCTCCGCCTGCTCGAATAGTACAGCGCGCACTTTAATATTTGCTGTTATTCCTCCATACTGGCTGTACTCAAAGTATAAACCACAATCCTCTCCAAAATAAAGCTTAAGGCGTTCGTTGACATTTCGTATGCCATATCCCATATCATTCACTACTCCCCCTCCGCCACCGAACAGCATTTTGTTTAAACTGTCTATATCAGCGCCTTTGCCATTGTCGGTAACTTGGAGATGTATATATTCATGATCTTTACAGGCTTTTATTTCAATCAATCCCTTATAATCTATTCCGTCAAAGCCATGGTTTATAGCATTTTCCACCAGCGGTTGAAGTGTAAGCTTTATTATTTTATACGGTAATACTTCTTTATCTATATTATAAATCACATCGAATTTATTTTTAAACCGAAACTTTTGAATGGTGATGTAACTTCTCACCTGTTCCAGTTCATTGGCTATGCTGATAAATTCCCTACCTTTATTCAGGCTAAAGCGAAGAAAATTAGCCAATGAATTGACCATAAGGCTTATCTCGTCAGCCCCAGCTGCTATAGCCAGCCAATTTATAGAATCAAGGGTGTTATATAAAAAATGGGGATTTATCTGAGCCTGCAAAGCTTTCATTTCAGCCTCTTTTTCTCTGCGGCTTTGTTCACTAACCTCATCCATAAGCTGTTGTATTCTTTCCAGCATTTTATTAAAACTATTATAGATCTCACCTATCTCGTCATTTGAATATACTGGAACCTTGGTATATTGATCGCTATCAAAATTCTTCATACGATCAGCCAATGCATATATGGGCGCCGATATTTTATAAGAGATAAATATAGATGATAAAAACGCAATGATAAGGCTTATAGCTGCTATTAAAAATAAAGCATTGCGTATTATACCTATATTTTCCACAAGTTCTGAAGTGGGTACGGTACCTACCACTTTTAATTTTGGCCCGATCAGTTCATCATATATTATTAAATATTCACTTTTGTTTAATTCTTTGAATACACTGCCTTGCTTATTCTCATATATCGTAGAAAAAAAGCCCGGTTCATTGCTTAGCATACGCGTCAATTCGCTTTCTGTACCGGCTATTATTCTATCATCGTTTACAAGAAATACCTTACCTGTTTTGCCGATTCTTATCCTATCCACTCCTCCAAGAAATTGTGTTATATCTACACTGGCGTTTACTACTCCTAATATGTGGCGAGAATCGCTAACATCTATTATAAGGCGCGCCGAACATATCTGTCTCCCATTTGTATACCAATACATCTTTCCGCCCATTTCAATCGTACGTTTAAACCAATCCTCCTGCTCTACACTATTGCTGGAAAATATAGAATCGCCTAAATTTATAGAAGGATAGTTAGCCTTATTAAATGCAAACAATTGGATAGAAGATGTTTTTTTTCTGAAAATATCAGCCCCTAACACACTACTTTCCAAATTTTTGATGTCTCTGTTTAGCTGAAAACCATTATTTGGCTGAGGCTTGCCCAATATATTTTGTACAGTTGAATCAACATGTATTTTCATCAAAACATTTTCTACGTCCCGCATGTAAGACTGCAAATTATTCTTCGCCTGAATAACAGTTTGTTGAGTGGAAGCCTGTACTTGCTGCTTTATAACAGCAGATGCTCTTTCAAAGGCAAAAGCTCCAAATATTGACAGGGCTAATGCCAATATTATAAAATAAGAGATCATCAGCTTATCTCTAAGGGGCAGATCATTTAGCCGCTTTATCAGCATATGTTTTACCCCATTTTTATAACAGCTTTTATAACTTCGCTTTTATTATTTACTACATAGTCGAACGCCTCTTTTACTTCATCGAAATCAAAAGTATGGGTTACCATGGATTTAACATCTATCTTGCCATCAGCTATGGCTTTTATAGCGCTCGGGTAAATATTCCTGTAGCGGAAAACCGTTTTTATCTGGATCTCTTTATCTATAAGGCGTGCCACATTTAGCGAAACCTCTCCATCCGGAACCAATCCTACCAGCACTATCGTGCCACCGCGTCTTACTATATCTATCGTCTGCCTTGTACTGGGTATCGCACCAGCCGTTTCTATCACTATGTCCGATCCCTCATCATTTGTAAGCCTCAGTATGGATGCTACAACGTCTTCATTTCTAGGGTTAAATACCTCAGCTCCATATTTAGCAGCAAACTGCAAGCGGCTATCTATCGTATCGGTCATATAAACATCTCCAGCGCCCATAGCCTTAACAGCCTTGAATGCCATCAAACCTATGCAACCAGCACCCAGTACGGCCACAGATTGTCCCAGCCTCACATCGGCTTGGTTGGCAGCATGTATACCTACAGCCAGTGGCTCTACCAATGCACCTTCCATAGTGCTCACATTATCCGGCAGCTTAAAAGCCATATCAGCAGGATAAGCCACGTATTCGGCAAAAGCCCCATCCACAGGTGGTGTAGCCATGAATACCACATCTCGGCAAAGATTATATCTGCCAGTTTTGCAGTACCAGCATTTACCGCAAGTGCGCCCCGGCTCCAGTGCTACCCTGTCGCCGATCTTATGCGAAGATACATTCTTGCCTATCTCTACCACTGTACCAGCGCACTCATGGCCAAGTATGAGCGGTTTATCCACCACATGATCACCTATACGCCCATATTCATAATAGTGCACATCAGAACCGCATATACCTACATATTCGATCTTTACCAGTACTTCATCATCTTCTATAGTCGGTATATCTTCCTGCTCCATGCGCATATCCCTTATACCCACCATACGAGCCACTTTCATTTTCCCTGTCATATTTTATCTCTCCTTTAATCGTTATATAATACTTTATAATGCTCATAAGCATCCATAACCTTAGCCACATATTCCTTAGTTTCAGCAAATGGTATGCCATCTGTACCTTTCCCTTGCTCGATCAAGCCTTTTTCCAGCCATTGCTTTACATTGCCGCGTCCTGCATTATATGCCGCCAATACCAATACCATATCATCATCGAATTCCCGTTTCAGATCTTCAATATACCATACGCCAAATCTTATATTGGTTTTAGGGTCATTTAACATATTTTCATGGTATCCGCTTATACCAAGACGCTGCGCTATCCATCGGCCGGTATCCGGCGTTATCTGCATAAGGCCCATAGCATGTTTATGAGATCGAGCCTCGGGCTGAAATCTACTCTCCACGTATATAACCGCAGCCACCAAGCGTGGGTCTATACCATGTTCATAGGCCATAGGCCATATATACTCATCATATTCCAATGGATAGATCATACGCTGGAAAGGTGCCGAACGATAAACCAAAATACCAACAATAATAATCCCTATAAAAATTAGAGCAATTATACGTCCCCTCATTGCCCTCCCTCTCGCTGCAATGCTTCTTTAACCTTGCGTTTCAAATCTTCCATACCATTATTATTTACTATAATAATATCGGCATATTCGGCCTTCTCATCATCCGGCATCTGACTTTGCATACGCAGGCGCGCTTCCTCTATGGATATATCGTCGCGCTGCATTATTCTATGCAAACGTATCTCTTGATCGGCAGTAATCAGCCAAACCTCGTCTACCATTTTGTACCATCCCGACTCAATCAATAAAGCTGCTTCTACAATCACCAATTCAACACCCTTACCCCTGGCATTGTCGATACGCCGCGATACCTCCCGCGCTATAATTGGATGCACTATGGCATCCAACATGTTCAGCTTTTCGTTATCATGAAAAACTGTAGCTGCCAGCTTCCTGCGGTCGATATCACCGTTCTCATTTAATATGTCTGTCCCAAAAGCCTTAACCACAGCATCCCATGCCAGCCCACCTTTATAATACACCTCATGCCCCACTTTATCAGCATCTATAACATAGGCACCATTATCAGCTAGCATACTTGCCACAGTGCTCTTACCGCTGCCTATTCCGCCCGTCAAACCTATAATTTTCATATCATTTGGCGTCGTACCAATTTTCTCCGACATGTATATCGGCGACCAGCGGCACATCCATCTTCACCACACCTTCCATCTTATCTTTAACCAAATCCTTTATTTCATCTACCTCATCTCGATGCACTTCTATTATAAGCTCGTCGTGCACCTGGAGTATCAGTTTGGAACGATATTCATTTTCTTTAAGAGCGCTATAAATATCAACCATGGCCTTCTTTATTATATCGGCTGCCGTGCCTTGTATGGGCGTATTCATAGCAGCCCGTTCGCCAAAGGATCGAACGGTACGGTTGGAGGATGCTAATTCCGGCAAATAACGGCGCCGTTTAAACATAGTGGTAACATAACCATGTTTCTTTGCAAATTCTATAGTTTCATCCATAAAACGCCTTACACCGTTATATCGGGCAAAATATTGCTCTATATATTGTTTTGCCTCGCTGCGGCTAATACCTATGTTCCTGGCTAGACCGAAATCGCTTATGCCATATACTATGCCAAAATTGACCGCTTTAGCCCTGCTCCTCATCAGCGGCGTTACCTGTTCCAACGGGATGCCAAATACCTCTGAGGCGGTGCGCGCATGAATATCCTGCCCTTTTAAGAAAGCATCTATCATGTTTTGATCCCGCGACATATGTGCCAATACGCGCAGCTCTATTTGAGAATAATCGGCATCGAGCAGCAGATAATCGGGTGAACTTGGGACAAATGCCTTGCGTATCTGATGGCCCAATTCGGTTTTTACCGGTATATTTTGCAAATTCGGTTCTGTACTGCTTATACGACCAGTCACTGTAACAGTTTGATTAAAATTTGAATGGATCTTATGCGTTATGGGGTCAGCCATATTCATCAGCCCGTCTATATATGTAGACTTTAGTTTGGTCAATTGCCGATAATCTATTATTTTGGGAACTATATCATGTTGGAGCTGCAATTGCTTCAGTACTTCTATATCGGTGGAATAACCCGTTTTGGTCTTTTTGCCCACCGGGAGTTTCAACTTTTCAAATAGTATAGCACCCAATTGTTTAGGCGAATTTATATTAAATTCTTCTCCGGCCAGCACATATATTTCCTTAGTCAATCCATCTATCATTCTTTCGAAATCATCGGCCAGCTCTTTCAGCATTTGAACATCTACAGTAAATCCATTTATCTCCATATCGGCCAGCACGCGCGTCAGCGGCATTTCTATATCGTAGAAAAGAGCGTTCATTTCATTTTCCTTTATCTGCGGTAACATGATATTCATTAAACGCCACAAATAGCCTGCATGCGATGCGGCATCATCATCTATCTCGAGATATTGTTTGACAAGGCGCTTTATATCGTAATTATTCTGTGACGGATCTAATAGATAAGCGGCTATCATAGCATCAAAGTCTATGCCTTCGACATTTATATGGGATTTATTCATAGAGACTATCAGTCTTTTAGCATCGTATACATGTTTATATACTTTTGGATTGGATAAAACAGCGGCTACTATATCCGGCACTGATCGTTTAACAGAAATATTATATACTTTCAGCTCGTCCTCGGATAACGATAATACGTCGTTGGAGTACACGCATAACTCATTTACATTGCTCAAATTTTTACCCAACTGTTCTATATCGTCATCGTCAGCCACATTGTATACATCAGATCCAATGGGATCTTTCCCTGCAAATTCTTCATCGTTGTTCTGAGGTATCTTCGACAATAACGATTTAAAATCCAGCCTTTGGTAAATTTCTTTAAGCTTAACTGCATCAGGGCCCTTGCAGCGGCATTTATCCAGATCATCATCTATAGGCACGCAACATTGTATAGAGCCCAGTTGCTTGCTCATAATGGCCTGTTCCCTGTATTCTGTCAGCAGCTTTTTTAATTTATCCCCAGATACCTCATCTATATGCTCTAATACGCACTCCAGGCTACCGAATTGTTTTATAAGCCTTAAAGCAGTCTTTTCACCTATGCCCGGCACACCGGGTATATTGTCCGAAGCATCCCCCATAAGTCCCTTAACATCGATAAGCTGTTCTGGTTTTATACCGTACCTCTTGGTAATAGCCTGCTCATCATAAACCTCTACATCGGTTATGCCTCTCTTGGTTATAATGACTTTTACGTCAGGTTTGACCAACTGCAATGCATCTCTGTCACCTGTTACCAACACCACCTCCATGCCTTTCTGATGTGCTATATTTGCCAATGTCCCCAGTATATCGTCGGCTTCATAACCATCCATCTCAAATATTCTTATGTTCATGGCCGTCAATACTTCTTTTAAAACAGGCATTTGGCTAGCCATCTCATCTGGCATGCCGGTTCTCTTGGCTTTATAACCATCGTACTGCTCATGACGGAAAGTAGGAGCCTTTCGGTCGAACGCCACAGCTATGTGCGTCGGCTTCTCCTGTTCCATAACTTTATAGAGCATTGTTAAAAAACCATAGACGCCGTTGGTATATTGCCCTTCAGCATTAGTAAGCATTGGTAAAGCGTAGAATGCTCTGTTTAATAAACTATTACCGTCTATCAGCATGATCTTATCGCTCATATTATTTCTCCTTTATAATCTGAAATATAACCATCCTGCAATCACTCTAAATATAGTTGTTATAATCATAGTAGCAGCAAAACCTACCGACTCATACAGCCATATGCCGACCAGCGGCGATATCGTAGCAGCTATCTGTACCAACGTGGTCACAAATGCGATATAACTGGTACGCCCCTTATCCGGCACAATCTCTAATACTCTGTTAAAAAATATCAAGTTAAAGCCCGCGGTAAAAATACCACCTACGAAATCGGCTACAGCAGCCAACTCCAGGCTATGGATGAAAAGCCAAACTAAAGGCGTCAGACCTAACCCCATAGCCGCTAAAGATAATACCAGTTTATTGCCCCTTTTATCAGCTAGCCTGCCCCAATAACGGAAAAATAAAACGGATGCCATAGAACCCGCTAATGTATATATGCTCATCCAGATATTATTAGCACCGAGCACATCCACTTTATATACGGTAAATACCGGCCAAACCATCATCCAACTAAAATGATAAAGCAATGTTGTAATAGAAAATCGGCTAAAATTTGGCTCATGTAACGCTTGATTCAAAATATCCCTTATGGATAACGAAGCCTCCTGCGGCTGAGATGCCTTTGCAGCAGGAGTAACTTTATTCTCTCTAATAGAAATAAAATAGTGCCATTCAAACAAAGCTGCTAAAAAGGCTATAACAAATACTATTTGATAACCAGTCGGAAACGGTATGGCATCCAACAGCCAGCCGCCCGCTATAACTGCAACAGCGCTGGCAATACTTATCCATATGTTCCTTACGGCAAATACACTGCTACGCTGCCTTAAAGGAATAATATCCGCTATAAATGATTGCCATGCCACGCTCATTATCGAAATAGGTAAATTCATCAAGGCGTATACAACTACAAGGGCCATAGGCCTCATATGCTTCGGCAAAAAAGGCACCAATGCCATAAGCACAAAAAAGAATCTGCCACTTAAAATCAGTGTACCTATGGCACGTTTTTTATCATTTATCTTATCTATAAAAGCTGAGCCAGGCACAGTAACTATAATAGCAACCAATGCTGGCAATGAGCTCAAAAGCGATACTTCGAAATTATTCGCTCCCAGCCTCATGGCAAAAATACCTACAAACGGTATTACCAAATTCATGGCTATAGAACTGGCTATGCCATTATATAGGTTCATCCGCACATTATGACGGAGATCGTAATACACATGCCTTCGTCGCTGCAAATATGCTCCTCTTCCTTTCACCTGTTCATACCAAAGATATCACACCTACGGTTTAAAATCAAGCAAAAAAGAGAGGCAGGTAATTTCTGCCTCTCTAATGGAAAAGCCTTATTGTATCTCAAATGTCACTATCACATTGGCTTTGACTTCTAACTGACCTGAAGCTATAGGAGTAGGAGCAACAGCGGCCACCGCTTGATCCTTAGCATATTCCATCCCGCCCATATCATATACCGGCTGAGACTGCGCAGCAGCTTCGCTTACATTTATAGTGCCCTTTATCTTGACACCTGCGGTATTGGCCATAACGTTGGCTTTTTCCTTGGCCTGCTCTATGGCTTTGGCTATAGCCTCGTTATAATATTTATCCGGCTCGCTTACAGCGAAGGCCACACTATCCATCCGATTGGCACCAGCTTGTGTTGCTTGATCGATTATATCGCCCAGTTTGGCAGTATCTTTTACAGTAACATTGACCATATTTACCACTTGATAACCTCTAAGCGTCGATTTACCATCGTTATTATAATCGTACTGCGGAAATACATTGTATTGCGACGTCTTTATATCCTCGTCGCTTATACCCAAAGCCTTCAGCTTTTTCATTACGGCATCCATCTTTTGAGCGTTTTGTGTCTGAGCTGTCTTAGCATCTTTATCCTCGGTCTGTACGCCCATGTTTATGGTGGCTCTGTCCGGTTTGGCCATCACTTTGCCCTCACCTGCTGCGGTGAGTATAGATTTATCGATTTTGACATCATCCGCCGCATACATTACCTTTGCTTTATCCGCCTCTTGCCCGTAACTTGTACCGAATATACCTATAGCTAAAATTATAGCCACCGCCGCTACTGCCACCGTAGCTATTGCTAAGAGTTTATTGTTCATAGTTTACGCCCCTTCTAATTTTATATCCTTCTTTTACTCTTTATAAACGTAACAACACCCCATGCCACTATTCCTATAAGCACTAGATATGGAACAGCACCGAATAAAAAGACTATAAACCCCTCAAAGAATCTTCCTATAGCCTTTATAGAATCAACAAACGCTTTACCTATGCGCTTCCATATATTAGGGTTATCCTCCTGTTCAGGTTCTATTTTAGCAACCTCATATATATCTACAACAGCTGTAGAATAGCTAACCATATCATCCCAACGTTTAAGATCCCCTGTCAGCCGCTCAATTTCTATCTGCGTGTTTGTCAATTGATCCTGGATCGTAAACATGTCCTGCAACGTTTCCGCTTTGCTCAATAGCTCCATCAGTCTTTCCTCTTTAATCTTAAGCATTTTGAGCCGTGTTTCGGTGTCGATATATTGGGCTGTCACATCCTGACCGCTCCTCCTGTCCTCCACTACTTTGCCATATCCGCCCATATCGCCGAGGTACTGTTCAAAGGATTGCTGAGGTATCTTAATCTCTATATGGGCAGTCCTTTTGCCCTCATTACGGTTATTGTACTCTGAATTCGATACATAACCACCCAGTGCTGTAGCCCTACCTATTATGGAATTAACCGTATTATCAAATTTTTCGGTTTCCAATGAGAGATAGGCTGATTTTATTATCTTTCTCTGCTCCGTATTGGCCGATACTATCGCCAGGTTTTGTTCAGCGCTCTTGCTTGTATCTGGGGCTTCTTCGGCGGACGTATCCTGATCAGCTTTATCGTTACTCTGAGGAGCTTCGGCAATCGATGCCATGCCCTCCTCTTGGGGAGAACTTCCAGTGGCTTCAGACACAGCCCTCGACTCATCCCCCATAAAAGAATCCGATCCTGTAAGAGCTTGGTTTTGTGACGGCGCTGTCTGTTCCTGCTGTTCCATGCCGTCCAAGCCGCTGACCACCCCCTTGGTTCCGGTCGCATCGCCTATAGACGATATGCTTATAAATATCAGCAACGCTGCCGCTATAACGGCTGCCGCAGCGCCGAACATGCCCTTGCGCTGTTTTTTGCTATCCTTTTCGACAGCAGCTATCACGCGTTCTTTATAATCAGGTGGCGGAGCTGGAAATCCCAAATCTTTGCATGCCGCAGCGATATTTTTTGATTGCTCGTATTCCTCCATGCACTGTGGGCAGTCAGCCAAATGCTCGCTTACCGCTTTCATCTCATCATCGCTTAATTCACCATCAATATATAGTGGCAATAATTCCTTTACTTTATCACAATCCATTCGCTCACCTTCTTTCTATACCTTTAGACGTCAACTTCATCAAAAAGTTCCATATAGTCTTTTAAAATTTCTTTGAGATTAAGGCGGGCCCTGCTTAACCTCGATTTAACCGTGCCCAGCGGGCATTGCAGCACATCGGCGATTTCCTCATATGATAAGCCTTGTATATCGCGCATGACTATAACTGCACGCTGGTCGTCATCCAGTTTATATAGGGCATTATGTACCGCTTTTTTCCGTTCATCGGCTTCGTATATCTCTTCTACAGAGATATTATCATCCACTAAATCAGGTTTATCAACGATGGACACCTGCTTTATCTTGCGCCTGCGCAATTCGTCCATACATGTATTATATACTATGCGGTATATCCATGTAGCCATCGCAGACTCCCCTTTAAAAGCCTTAAGATTACGAAATATCTTTACAAATACTTCCTGAGATATGTCCATAGCATCATCTCTGTTACCCATGAGTCTATAGGCCAGCCCGTATACTTTATCGCTATACTCATCGAATAAAGCATCAAAATCCGCCATCCTTTCCCCTCCCATGTCCTCAGCTCCTTTCGTCTTTAGATTAGACGTATAAAATCATAAAAAAGTTCCCTTATATAAATAATTTTACATCGTATCTTGCTAATTAGCCAGCAATTAGCAAAAATTTTTATCTTGCATTTATAACGCAATTATGCTATCATATACTTCGTCAGCGGCAATATAATGCCGAAGTGGTGGAATTGGCAGACGCGCCGGACTCAAAATCCGGTCTGGTTCACCCCAGGTGTGGGTTCGACTCCCACCTTCGGCACCATCATAGAATAGCGGTTCCCTAATTTTATTGGGAGCCGTTATTTTTGTTATAACAATGGATTTAAGAATTAATGTACCAAATCATGGATACAATTAATAAAAATTAAAACTTTTGTAATTTATAATTCATTTATGCGAATTGACATATATGATATAATATAAGGGATTTAAATTCAGCCATTGTTACTGCCCAATATATGTATTGAAGTTTATAAAACAGGAGGTAAAAAGATGGCTTATAATAATAACGGCACTGACACATCCTTCAAGTCAAGGTCACAAAAACATAAAGGTCAGTCCGCCAATAAGAATCATGCGTTTGAGCCTAGAAAAAAAGAACCGAATGTGTTTCTTAAGATATTTATGACCAGCTTAAAGATCTTAATGGTCACAGTGCTTATCGGCATAATAGCCGGCATAGGTGCTGTAATAGGCATAGGTAAAGCTTATGTGGATGCAGCACCGCCATTAGACGTAGCTAAAATAAGCGAACAGAGCCAAGCGTCATTTATTTATGATAGTAATGGGAACCTGATAACCAAAATCCACGGCGTTCAGGACGGCCGAGCTATTTGGCGGGAATGGGTCAATATTTCTGATATTCCCAAAGATATGCAAAATGCGTTTATCGCCATAGAAGATGAGCGCTTTCGTCGGCACAATGGTATAGACATAAAGGGTATAGCTAGAGCGTTTATATCAAATTTGACCGGCGATAGCGTATCGGGCGGCAGCACCATAACGCAACAGCTCATAAAAAATACAATGTTATCTTCTGAGCAGACATATAAACGAAAGATACAGGAAGCTTACCTGGCTATGGACCTTGAAAAAAAGTATAGCAAAGATCAGATACTCGCTGCTTACTTAAATACCATAGATCTCGGAAATTCTTTCTATGGCGTTAAGGCCGCTGCTAATGGTTATTTCGGTAAAGAATTAAAGGATCTCGGCCTGCGCGAGATCGCCACGCTTGCAGGTATTACTAAAAACCCATCGTTATATAACCCTTGGCGTACCGATAAGGCTGATATCGTAAAACAGCGCAGCGATACTGTCCTATACAAAATGTATGAATTAGGATATATAAACGAAACTGAATATAACAAAGCTTTAGCTGAGCCTATAAAGACTATATCCAAAGAGGAAAGCAAGGAAAAATATGATAGTCAGGTCATGCCTTACTTTGTCGATTATGCTTTGGTAAGCGTCGAACAAAAGTTAGCCGAAAAATTCATCAGTGAAGGCCTAAGTGAAGACGAGGCCAAAAAAAAAGCAAATGGTGTAATGGCAACAGGTGGTCTTAAGATATATACTACCGTCGATCCAAAAATACAACAAACGTTGGAAAATGCAGTAGCTTCATACAAGAATTATCCTAAGCTATTGTCAGGTGTATCCAAAGAGGGTAAGGAAACAAAAGCTATACAACCTCAAACCGCAGCGGTTATTATAGACTATCATACAGGGCAGATAAAGGCACTTGTTGGGGGCAGAAGTTACCCAGATAATACAAGATTCGCTCTCAACAGGGCCTATCAGTCAAAACGGCCTGTGGGCTCCACTATGAAACCACTGGGCGTATACGGTCCTGCTTTGGATTTGCGTACCGCTACAGCAGCTACCACTTATGAAAATATACCCGCTCCTATACCCGGCTGGCAGTCATCGCGAGGATATCCGGGCAATTTCGATGGGGAGAGGGGGTATACGGGGCTCACTACTATGAGAAAAGCCATACAGCATTCTATAAACATCGTAGCAGCAAGGGCTTTTATGCAGGATGTAGGCGTGGAAAACGGCTATAATTATGTAACCAAGTTCGGTTTGAACATTCTACCAAGCGAGAAAACGCCAGCTGGCCTCACGCTTGGTGCAGCAGGAGCATCGCCCCTTGAGATGGCCGCAGCCTATGGCGCTATAGCCAACCACGGCGTATATATAGAACCATTGGCTTTCACAAAAGTCGAGGACAAAGACGGCAATATATTGCTCGATGATAAATCCAGGGATAAGCATGTGGTATTAAGCGAACAGGCCGCCTTCATATTAACCGATATGTTGGAAGATGTAGTATCAAGTGGCACCGGTACTCCTGCCAAATTAAAAGGTATGACATCGGCTGGTAAGACCGGTACTACTGATGATCTAACCAATGCATGGTTTGTAGGATTTACACCGTACTATTCAGCTTCTGTATGGATGGGCCATGACGACAACAAACCCTTGGGCAAGAGCACAACTGGTGGCGGAAATGCAGGTGGTCTCTGGAAGGCATTCATGCAGCCTATACACAATGAATTGAAAAATAAACCTATATATGATAAAACACCAAGCGGTATCATACAGGTCAAGGTATGCACGGTATCAGGTGAACTGCCTACGGACCTCTGCTACAAGGACCCCAGAGGTTCTACTGTCAAAACCGAATATTTTATCAGAGGAACTCAGCCCACTAAAACATGTGATTTGCACGTGGCTGCACAGCTATGCAAAGAATCCGGCAAATACGCAACACAGTACTGCCCGGAGGAAAGCATTGAAACAAAAGCCATGGTAAAGAGACCGGACAATTCGCTTTATTATACAGCGTTGAGCGCCAGCCAGAGAGCTAAAGTCACAGATAGCAAATACGAATTAAAAAATCCTCAAGATCCGGCTAATCAATGTAATATACACACGAAAGAGTGGTATGATCAGCAGCAACAGATAATAAATCCCCCGCCACCTGAAGAGGAGCAGCCTCCGGACGACAGCATACCTACGGATGACAATGCACCACCGGACGAGGGCAATCCTCCGGACGAGGATAACTCACCAGACGAGGGTAATCCTCCGGAGGAGGGTAATCCGTCAGGCAAGGATAATCCACCAGACAAGGACAATTCTTCACAAAAGCAAAACCTGCTGGATAAGCTCTTTCCTGATAACGGTCGAGACACAAACAATGGCCAATGATAAAATAAAGTCCGGAGATTCCGGGCTTTATTTTACGGCTTTGTTTTAGGATTAAAAAGCACTGCCATTATATATCCAAAAGTCACTGCCCCTGCTATACCACCGGCAGTAGCTTTTATCCCTCCTGTAAAAGCACCCAACAATCCGGCTTTTTCTACCTCTTCAATAGCCCCTTTGCCCAACGAATAACCAAATCCGGTTAGCGGCACGGTAGCACCTGCTCCACCCCATTCTACTATAGGTTCATATATGCCCAAGCCAGCCATAACGACCCCCGCTGTTACGAATAATACGAGTATCCGAGCTGCTGTCAGCTTAGTGGTGTCCATCAATACCTGCCCTATAAGACATATAGTCCCACCTACTATAAAAGCTCTGACATATTCCATAACTCTATCGCCTCACTTCGTCCTGTGAATGGACACAGCGTGAGCTATGCCCGGGACAGACTCGCCCTGCTGGGAACTAGTTGGGCTAAGGAGTGCTCCGGTAGCCAGAAATAGCATGCTGTTATATGTTCCATCCCACATATGCGGTATTAAGTAAGCTGCCAATACACACGCCGAGCAACCGCAGCCACTCCCCCCAGCATGAGGATCCTGTGACGGGCTGAATATCTCTACACCGCAATCAAAATGTTTAGCCGATATGTCATAGCCAGCCTTTTTTACAAGCTCATCAGTTATGTCCTTTCCGTATCTGCCCAAATCACCGGTAATAATCAAATCGTAATCATTCGCCGTAAGGCCGGTATCCATAAAGTGCGCCATTATGGTATCAGCTGCCGCCGGCGCCATAGCCGATCCCATATCGTTGCTGTCCTTTATGCCCATGTCCACAACCTTCCCGACAGTCACCATTGTTATATAAGGCCCCTCTCCTTGATTGGAAACCAAAGCTGCACCTGCGCCAGTAACCGTCCAATGAGCCGTAAGCGGCCGTTGTACGCCTAATTCCAACGGAAATCTGTATTGCCTCTCAGCCGTTGAAAAATGGCTCGATACGGCACACACTATATTATCCGCATAACCACCGTCCACCAGCATAGCCCCCAGTGCCATGGCCTCTGACATGGTGGAACATGCACCATATAATCCGAAAAACGGTATGCCGAGCTGCCGGGCAGCGAAATCGGACGATATAAGCTGGTTGAGTAGGTCACCCCCAAGCAGGTAATTTATCTCCTGCTTATCTTTGTGCCCTTTTACTATAACCTTTTCCACAGCCTCCTGAAAGAACTTAGCTTCGGCTTTCTCCCAGCTCTTTTCGCCGTACAGATCATCATCCAACACTTTATCAAAATATTGCCCCAGCGGTCCCTGGCCTTCTTTAGGACCTACGATACTGGCCGTAGCTATTACTGACGGTGCATTATTAAGCTTCACCGTCTGTTTGCCTACGCTATTTGCAGCCAAAAACTTCACCCCTTATCTCGAAAATAGTAGATGCAATATACCTAACGCCACCGAAGAGGAAAAACCATATACCAACACCGGTCCAGCTATGATGAACATCTTGGCTCCCACACCAAGTACATAGCCTTCCCTTTTGAACTCCATAGCTGGCGATACTATTGAATTAGCAAAACCCGTTATAGGAACCACAGAACCTGCTCCTGCAAATCTGCCTATTCGGTCATATATACCTAATCCCGTAAGCAAAGCACCTAAAAACACCAGTACTATAGCCGTAAAAGCCGATGTATCGTCTTTATTCAGGTTAAAATAGTTTTGTCCAAAATTGCTTATAAATTGTCCAACATCGCATATAAGCCCTCCTACCACAAAAGCCGCTATAGCATTTCGCAGCAAATTCGGTTTGGGAATCTTATCCTTTATAAATTGCTGATATTCCTCCTGTTGGTGTTGCTTAACAGCATCCACATAATCCACATCCTTTCTTCTATTTATCGTCTGCTGTTTTATCGCTGTGCACTGACCGCGGTAGTTTTCTTTGGCATATAACGCTTTCTTTTTCATCCACGTTTTTAGAATTTATTAACCACAAACTAGGTAAAATGTAATATTTTCTGTTGTTGTTCATATACAAACTCTGCCCCATAATATGTTTTCTCATCGACATTATTCTGTAGCATGGCTATAAACACAGTTATCACCATTAAAATCATCAATATCATAAAAAGCGCAATTTTACGACCAACTCTAACCATAACATTCACCTCTTTTTATCTATTTGATTTCTACATACGTTATTATTGACCTTATCGCGCTTTTTATGTAATCGACAAAAAAGCGGCTGCTCATAATAAAATGAGCAACCGCTAGTTATGCATATACGTATCATTCTCTATGCGTATATCTATATCGCCTTTGCTTATATCGTACAGAGATTTTATAAATCTATCTATCACCTCAGTTTTAACAATTATAGATATTTTAACTCTATCTTCGTAGTCTGTTTCCACGATTTGGGCCTCAAAAGTCGAAACCAATTTTTGGACGCCGCTGAGAAGATTATAACCTATTATCACACATATCGTCTTAGCAGGCAGCATTTCCATTATACCCGCTGCATTCACAGCCAAAGCAGCAGCATGCGAGTAAGCCCGTACCAATCCGCCTGCACCAAGCAATATGCCGCCGAAGTAACGCGTTACCACTATTGCAACATTTGAAAGAGACCTCTGCTCAATAACGTTTAATATCGGCAGACCTGCTGTCCCGCTTGGCTCGCCGTCATCGCTGAAACGCCATAAAGGTGAACCGTCAACCAATATATTATAAGCATAACAATTATGAGTGGCATCGTAAAACTCGTTTCGCACATCAACTAAAAACGCCACCGCTTGGTCCTCGTTTACTACGGGCTTTACTGATGCTATAAACTTGGAACGCTTTACTACATACTGTTCCCTGGCATAATCTTTTACAGTCCTATATGCGCTTTGCATATATTATGAAACGGCAAGCAACAAATCCTTATACTTTTTATATGACAGGCCTACCAGAGATTTGTCCTGGCTATATGTTATCTTCCTTATAGCCTCATCGATAGGAAAATAGCCACCATCAGTAAATCCCTCTTCCTTGTTTACACGGTACTTATCATCCAATGCGCGCATTATATACCATGTTATCTGATTACATACAGGGCATTGTCTAGATATAGAAAAAAATTCGTAACAGGTTTCTCCCGCCGTTGAGATTATTTCAGCATCTATACCGGTTTCTTCTTTCACCCGGCGCAATGCCACCTCTGTCGCGAGATTCCCGTTACGAATCACACCCTTGGGCAATACCCATTCGCCCTTCTCATTCTTTAGTAAAAACACTTTGTCGTCATTGAAGACCACACCGCCAGCGCAGTTTCTCATCAGCATTCTTTATCATTCCCCCTAGAATTATATTTTCTAGTTCCTATTTTAATAATAACTCATATCCAAAGAAATTTCAATAGGCATCATGGAATTTTATCTGCGATTCGTAATATGAATAGGTATACCTCTTACAAATTGTAGTTAGCCGTTTTTTGCAGCTTGACATGATATAACAGCTGGGATAGAATAATAAAGATATTTTTGTTTGTGGGAGGAGTTTATGCCGACTAAATATATATTTATAACTGGCGGCGTGGTATCGTCGCTGGGCAAGGGCATTACCGCTGCCAGTTTGGGCAGATTGCTTAAAAATCGAGGGCTTAATGTAGTAGTCCAAAAATTTGATCCATATATAAATATAGACCCCGGTACCATGAGTCCGTATCAGCACGGCGAGGTATTTGTAACCGAAGACGGCGCCGAAACCGATCTGGATCTAGGACATTATGAGAGATTTATAGACGTCAATCTATCTCATAACAGCAATGTTACAGCCGGCACTATATACTGGACGGTTATAAATAATGAGCGCCGCGGCGATTATCTTGGCGGTACTGTACAGGTCATACCGCATATAACCGACGAGATAAAAGAACGTGTGTATAAGGTAGGCAGAGATAATTCTCCGGATGTGGTTATAACAGAAATCGGTGGTACGGTAGGTGATATAGAGAGCCTACCTTTTTTAGAGGCCATACGCCAGATCAGAAGCGATATAGGCCATGAGAATTCATTATTCATACACGTTACATTGGTACCGTATCTGGGAAGAACGGGCGAGCTAAAGACCAAACCGACGCAGCATAGCGTTAAAGAACTGCGCAGTATAGGCATACAACCCGATATAATCGTATGCCGCTCGGAGAAAGAACTGTCACAGGATCTAAAGGATAAAATAGCCTTATTCTGCAACCTCAAGAGCGATCACGTTATCCAAAACCCCGATTTAGATCATATATACGATGTGCCGCTTTTTTTAGAAAAAGAAGGATTGGCCGATGTGGTTATAAAGGACTTAGGTATAAAATGTCAGCCATCGGATATGACCGAATGGCAACATATGGTAAATAAGCTTCATAATTTATCTGATGAAATTACAATAGGTCTAGTGGGTAAATATATCGAACTGCACGATGCATATCTAAGCATAGTGGAATCTTTATGCCACGGCGGCATAGCCAACGGCGTTAAAGTAAATATAAAATGGGTTCATGCCGAATCGGTCGATAACCAGACAGCAAAACAATTATTGGCGGATGTAGACGGCATATTGGTGCCGGGCGGTTTCGGCGATCGCGGCATAGACGGCAAGATAATGGCAATACAATACGCAAGAGAAAATAAGGTGCCGTACCTCGGCATATGCCTCGGCATGCAGACGGCTGTTGTAGAATTTGCCAGAAATGTTGCGGGATTAAAAGGAGCGCATAGCACAGAATTCGATCCGTCCACGCCATATCCCGTTATAGACATTATGCCGGAGCAGAAGCAAATAGCTGATAAGGGCGGCACCATGCGCCTAGGGGCCTACCCATGCAACCTTAAAACCGGTACGCTGTCTGCAAAAGCATACGAACAGTCTATGATAAGCGAACGCCACAGGCATCGTTATGAATTCAATAATGCATTCAGAGAGATACTGCAACAGCACGGTATGGTAATAGCAGGTACATCGCCGGATAATCGCTTAGTAGAGATAATAGAGCTTAAAGATCATCCTTGGTTCGTAGCCGTACAATTCCATCCTGAATTTAAATCACGGCCTAATAGAGCCCATCCCCTCTTTAGAGATTTTGTGAAGGCTGCTGTACACAATAGATAGAGGTGTATTGGTTTTGATATATGTATCAATACTGGCCGCCATTATTATCTATCTTTTATATAAACAGCGTCAGTGGAATAAAGAGGTTGAACGGATAGCCCAAGTTATATCCGATCATAGAGCCGACCAACCATTGGAACTGCCTATAAGCAGCTCACGATCCCTGCAGCTCTTGATCTATGCTATAGAACGCTGGCATAAAGATATAGGGCATCAACGGCAGGAAATATTGGAAGATAACGAAAGGCTTAGGGCAATATTCGCTAATGCCACAGTAGGCTTGATCGCTGTCAATGAGCGCTTGCATATCGAGGCTGTCAATCACATGGCTTGCAAAATGTTCGACATAGATGCCGAGGGCGCGAAAGGACGTTATATATTGGAATCTATACGCAATCCACATTTGGAATCACTTGTACGTTATGTGGTCATAAATGGCGAACCTTTGTCTTCCGATATAGAACTTTCGACGGGCAATGAGCTTATACTTAGGGTATCCATATCACCCCTCAAAGTGGATAATCGCGTAAATGGCGCTGTTATATCGCTGGAAGATATTACTGAGTTAAAGCGTCTGGATCAGGTCAAAGCTGAATTAGTAGCCAACATGTCGCACGAAATAAAGACGCCTCTCACTTCGATAAAAGGTTTTGCAGAAACATTGTTGGATGGAGCCATGGACGATCGTGAAACATGTAGGCGATTTTTGACCATTATCGACTCAGAAGCCGATCGCATGAGCCGCCTTATAAACGACAGCCTCACCCTGTCGCGCCTGGAAAGCCAGGATCACAATATCTCTATAGAACCGATCAATTTGCATGAACTTATAGCCAATATACTGGATATGGTGGATTCCTCGGCTAAAGCCAAAAATATTGATATAACATTCTATGATCAGGCCACCGATATGAAAATAGACGGCAATGAGGACAGGATGCACCAGCTCATGCTCAACCTCATAGACAATGCCATCAAGTATACGCCCTCGGGCGGAAAGGTAACAATAATGATTAAAGATGAAGGCCAAGACGCCTTTATAAGTGTAAAAGACACCGGCATAGGCATAGCAAAAGAACATATACCAAGACTGTTTGAGCGTTTCTATCGTGTGGACAAAGGCCGTTCCCGCAACATGGGGGGCACTGGGCTCGGTCTAGCAATAGTCAAGCATGTGGTAATGTCCATGAATGGTACCATAGATGTGAATAGCGAGCTAGGCAGAGGTACCGAATTTATAGTACGCCTGCCCAAGCACTATTCCGCACACCCATCCGATCCAGTTACCGATTAGTTTTATTGTCTGTCATCCGGCGGCAGATCAAACGGCTGCGGTGGATTTTGTTCATCATCTATAGGCTGTATGTTTACCGTACTATCCTCTACAGGCTGCAAATCAGCATCCGCAGGACGGAAGTTATGATATATTATGAATAGATATGCCATTAAAACGGCAGACAAATAAGAGTTTATAAGAGTCCCTAGTATGCTCATATAATTGACTACGGAAATATCCCCAATAGAATTGCCTGTAATGACAGCATAGAGATAATTTGCCCCCAAACTTATACCAATTATTATCGCATTTATAAGTAATAAAGCACTGATCAGGCTCCAAAAATGATGTGAAACCGCTCTTGCACCCCTTCGCAGCCCTTCGAATACCCCTACATCGTCTATGACCATAGCCGGCTGCCATAACATAATGAAAATGCCCCCTATGAGCACACCTATAGCTATCACCGCTATAGCTATTACTCCACCTATACCTATATTTGCAGCTTGTTCCGCTGCTGCCGGATCATTTACCAAATTAGCAAACGCCGAACCAGCTAGCAAGGCCACTAATATAATACTTATTACTACTGTTACCGCTATGGCCATAGCCGCAAGAAGCAATAATTGTCCGACAAAGCGCCAGAAATACCGCTTTATGCCCTGTAGAAAGCTTGAAAATCCAGCCTGCCCGTTCAATAAGGCCTGTTTTATCATACCGGCCTGCCCCGTTTGCATTAATAAGCTTACTATGACCATAACCAATCCGTATAAAGCCAATGACCCCATTATATCGCCCATCATTTCGATAGCTACATTTGGGTCAACTACTGTATTAATATTGCTCAGATTCTGCATATGCTCGTTAGATATAAAGAGCGATATAAGCCCTATTACTAACACCGGTACCATCAATACGAGATTTTTGGAAACCAACTTAAAGGCCTTTTTTAAATACATTAACAAACCCCTTCCCATTGTTTTGTATTAGACAACAATTATAGTTGCTGCCTATATCTATTATATATGGTAAAAACCTATTTGGCAATAATCAACAAAGGCGTTCAGGCGCCTCTATATTTAATATATATAATCCATTAGCCAATACTATGCGTGCAGCCTCTAATAAGCCCAATCGTGCATACATAAGGTCGTTATTGTTTATGCGCACGCGGCATTCGTCGTAAAACCTATGAAATAAATCAGCGACATTTATTAGGTAATCAGTTAAAATGGCCGGTTGCCTGCGTTGAGCTGCCAGTCTTACTTTATTAGGCAAATCAGGCAAGCAGCGCATTAACGCCTGCTCGGCAGGATGGCGCAACATAGAAAAATCTATCTCCTCCGGCGGCATCAATGCCAATCTGTTCGGATCCATATGCCGCAATATGCTGCAAATGCGTGCATATGCATACTGTACCCCAAAAAGACTGTCGCCGTCTTCCTTATCTCTTGAGCTGCTGAGCAAGAAACGCAGTACATCCCTGCCGGTATCCTCTAACAAGGGGTTATAATCCGGAGATACCAAATATTCCATATGCTCGGGTTCACATCCCAAACGGATCATAGCCTCGCGCACCGTTTCAAATGTATCGGCCGATGCTCTATCTCCTATTTCTATTATCAGGTCATACCCTTCTTTGAATATCTTCCTTCGATAATAGGCCATACGCATAGCAATATTTGTAAACCTACCTTCTTTTAAAATCAATGCATCATGCGTATCTGTCGCAAACCACATATCATCGCCTTCATGCCTTACATAACCCATAATATCCAGTTCTTCTATAGTTTCTTGTAAGTCTGAATCATACAACTGCTGCTCGTAAAACCATGTTGAAAGTACTACGCCATACAGCCTCAAGTTAACTATCTCATCATTAATCTCTCGCATACTCTTATGACTATTCACATAACGCTCCCTTAAGACCTCATATCCTGCAGTCTCTAATATATTGGCAACGCAATCCCCCCATACGATAGAATACATATCTATATCTGGAAAACTTATTAAAACCTTACGGTTATCGCCTATGTCCAGCCGGCCGTATTCATCTCTTTCTTTTAATATCAATGTCAGCACATCATAGAACCATTTCGGTTTTAGAAATATATTTACAAAACCGGGGCCTGCTATTTCCATACGGTCTATATATGTGCCAGATATATCGGCATGCTCCAGCAAGGTTCGCGCTATATAATCAGAAGGCCTGCCCGTTAGCCGCACCATTTCTATAGGCATATTTGTGTAAAAATCGCCGTATTTTATATCACGCGTCTTATTCACTTTTACCTCGTATACATTTCGACATGTTATACTTCCATCGGATTGAGCAGCAGTTAAAGCCCTGTTCAGCACTGCTATTATCTGTTCGGTTATATACTGTATAGGGTCTGCCATCGTCAATACCTTTCTATATCTATCTTACTGGCACATGATATATGGCACTCAAGGAAACTGCTGCCTATCTTCTTGAATCTTTCACCATCATCGCTGGCAAAATAACGGTATCGAGGAGGTTTGGCCCCATCGTTCAATATATCCCTCTGCAGCAAAGTGCGCTTCAATATTAAAGCTGTTTTCTCGGCCGGATTTATTAACTTCACACCTGTCCCCACGGCCTTTCTTATGGTATTCGTCATCAACGGATAATGCGTACAGCCCATAAGCAGTGTATCGATACCCGTGCCTTCAAAAAAAGACAGGTACTCGCGTGCGGCCATATATGCTATCTCACTGTCTTGCAACCCCTCTTCGACCAAAGGCACGAATAAAGGGCATGGCCTCGCAAACGTCTCTATGCTATCATCCAATAGCTTTATAGCCCTCTCATAAGCGCCGCTATTTATGGTGCCCTCAGTACCTATGACACCTATACGCTTATTTTTTGTGGCATGAACCGCTGCTATGGCACCGCCTTCTACTACACCGAGTATCGGCACATCGAATTGTTGTTGCGCGACCTCCAAACTAATAGCGCTGGCAGTATTGCAGGCCAATACAACCGCCTTTATGCCCTGGCTCATAAGAAATCGCACTGACTGTAATGTGAACTTTATAACCGTATCGCGTGAGCGCGTACCATAAGGCACGCGTGCTGTATCGCCGAAATATACTATATCCTCCGCAGGCAATTGTTTCATGATCTCTTTTACCACAGTCAATCCGCCTACGCCTGAATCAAAAACACCTATAGGTCTGTTATCCAATTTAATATTCCCTTCTCTTAGAATAGTTGTCTAATAACCTGAACGCCGCAGTTGATATCGTTCAAAAGCCAGCTCGATAAGACGGTCTATCAATTTATCGTAAGGCAGGCCGCTGGCATCCCACAATTTAGGATACATGCTTATTTTAGTAAAACCCGGTATGGTATTCACTTCATTAAGGTATATTGTATTATCGCTTTTTTTAACCAAGAAATCCACGCGAGCCATGCCGGCGCAATCCAAAGCCCTATAAGCCTCGACGGCCATCCTGCGTACTTCTTCCATGACATCAATAGGTAAATCGGCAGGTATAACCAGTCCGGACTTACCTTCATCAAAATATTTAGCATTATAATCATAAAATTCATTGCACGGCACGATCTGCCCTACAGTTGACGCCTCCGGATAATCGTTGCCGAGCACAGCACATTCTATTTCATACCCATCGATAAATTCCTCCACAAGTATCTTGCGGTCATATTTACCCGCTAACTCTATAGCCTGCATCAGTTCATCCCGGTTATGGGCTTTGGTAATACCCACGCTGGAACCCATATTGGCAGGTTTAACGAAACATGGGTAGCCCAACTTTGTCTCAACTATTGATACAAATACCTTAGGGGTAGCCTTAAAATGCTCATAAACCGTGCTGGTATACTCAGCCACTCTTAATCCATGGCGTAAAAACACATCCTTGGAGAGTACCTTGTCCATGGCCAGCGACGATGCCAACACGCCGCAACCCACATATGGAATATCGGCCAATTCCAACAGTCCCTGTACCGTACCATCCTCTCCATGAGGCCCGTGCAATACTGGAAATGCGGCATCCACCGGTATAATAGTGCAGTCGCGTTCTATATCTATAAGCCCCTTATATGATGGATCCGGTGCGAGCACAACAGGCCGAGCTGATATTTGCCATCTATTTTTTTCTATATCTTCTAAAGCGCCTTCATATAACATCCAGCGCCCTTCTTTCGTTATCCCCACCATAATAGGTTCATATTTATCTTTATTCATATTGCGCAGTACCGATACTGCCGACATAAGCGAGACCTCATGTTCTCCCGACTGCCCGCCGAATAATACCGCTATTTTCTTTTTATCCACATCGCTTCCCCTTTCCGCAAACTTATATAACATTATTATTGTACCACATTACAATGATATTTTCTTCATGGCGTTTAATATTACAAATCGCAAAAACTTGCAAATGACCTTGTACAAGAGTAAAGTATATGTGTAAACATTTAAAAATCAGCAAGGAGGAGTTTTTATGTCAGATACTGTTATCGCTGCTCAGCTGTATACCGTTCGTGAATTCACCAAGACACCGGAATATATAGCTGAAACCATGAAGAAGGTGCGGGAGATAGGTTATAAGGCTGTACAGCTTTCCGCCTTGGGTCCCATCGATGTAAACGAACTCAAAAAGATATTAGACGCCGAAGGTCTCATGGCCTGCGCTTCCCATGTATCGCTGGAAGAAGCCCGTGATCAAACAGATAAGGTTATAGAAGAACACAAGATACTTGGTTGCAAATATGTAGCCATAGCGGCATTGCCGGCCGATTACCGAAATGCCGAAGGATATCATCGTTTCGCAAAAGAAGCGGCCGAAATCGGAAAGAAATTTGCCGCTGCGGGACTGGTGCTGGGTTATCACAATCATAGCTTTGAGCTGGAGAAATTCAACGGCAAGACCGGCTTGGACATCATATATGATGAGAGCGATCCCGAATATCTAACCGGAGAGATAGATACCTATTGGATACAACATGGTGGCGCTGAACCGGCAGTTTGGATAAGAAAGCTAAAAGGCCGTATGCCTCTGGTACATTTCAAGGATATGGGAATTGTGAGCGGCCAACAAACCATGTTCGAGGTAGGCGAGGGTAACCTCAATTGGTCGTCCATATTGGATGCCTGTAAAGAAACAGGCGTGCTGTGGTACATAGTGGAGCAGGATATATGCAGGCGTGATCCGTTCGAAAGCCTGGCTATAAGCCTGCGCAATATGCAGGCGATGGGTTTGAGATAATGCTAATGGCCGGCGCTATTATCGCGCCGGCCATTATAAAACTTCTCAAGGCAGCTTATTTCCAGCCGCTTTATAGATCTCATACCACTCTTGTCTTGTAAGCTCAACCTCAGGCGCTTGGCAAATATCCTTCAGGCGCTTGCTGTTTGTCGTGCCGACGATGGTCTGGATCTTTGCAGGATGTCGCAAGATCCACGCCACGGCTATAGCGGTGTTGGCAACCCCATTTTTCTCTGCAATCTCATTTATTTTTTGATTTAACTCAGGGAATTTATCATTATCCAAGAACGTACCTTCAAAGAAACCGTACTGGAACGGCGACCATGCTTGAATCGTGATGTTTTTCAAACGGCAGTACTCCAAAATGTTCCCATCTCTATTTATAGAAGGTTCATTTTTCATGTTAACATTAAAGCCAAAATCGATCATTCCTGTATGGGCGATGCTGAATTGAAGCTGGTTTACAAGAATGCCCTGATTCAAATATTTGCTCAGAAGCTCTATCTGCATAGGATGTTGATTGCTCACGCCAAAATATTTCACTTTGCCGCTACGATAAAGTATATCGAAAGCCTCTGCCACCTCTTCCGGTTCCATGAGGGTATCCGGGCGATGCAAAAGCAGAATATCTATATAATCGGTTCTCAGTCGTTTTAAGCTACCATCGACGGCAGCTAAAATATGTTCTTTCGAAAAGTCATAAAATCCGTTGCTTATACCGCATTTGGTCTGAATAATAAATTTCTCCCTGATGCTGGGCTTCATATCCACAGCTTCTGCAAACACTTCCTCGCATTTACCCGCACCATATATGTCCGCATGGTCGAAGAAGTTGATCCCTGCTTCCAGAGCGGTGTCTACCAGGGCGGCCACCTCGTTCACAGGCATTTCTGCAATTCTCATACACCCAAGAGCGATAGCTGGAGCATGTATTTCCCCATTACCAATATCGATATATCTCACAATAATCGCCTTCCTTTGCTTTCTTTATATCCAAAGATTATCACAATAAGATTTCATTTGTCAAGCAGTGCACTTACTCGGTATATAGTCTTTAGCCGTCCGTATTTTAAAAAACAGCTTGCGGTCAAGGTTGGCCGTTTGTAAACTTCTACATCCATGAAATTGGCACAATTGCCAAATCTTAAAAATGGCCATTGGTTGTCCGCAGGGAATCGGTGCTCTATCAACGCCGCTGTACAATCCATATGGGTTTTCAGCGCACCCTGTACCCACCGTTTCAACACACCCTCTTAAGAAATCTTATAGCCATGCCCCTGTTCAAGATATCATGCCAGCGCTGATTTTTATAATTTCGCAAACAACCATAGCAACTGGCTTCGCCCTCTTCGCCGCCGCATTTACACTGGCTCATACGATCCAGCGCAGCCTTAAGCACGTCCTTCAATGTTTCTTCATCAGCTATTCTGCTTACGTGCCCTGCTCCACCCGGCACATCATCAAATAATATAAGCGCAGGGCTAAATTTATCCCCGGAGACAGAATACAAACAGCCGTCTATATCTTGCCTTTCGATATTTAACGCATCGGCAGCGCCTTCTAATATGGCATATAAAAGTGAATGCCAAAATCCTTCTGCATCATTTCTATATGTCCCAAATTGTATCCGTAATATATCGGTCTCGAATTCATAACCCAATGCCATCTTCGACATGATGCCGCTACAATCGTTCCCATGAGGGTCTTTATGTGAGACATATACTACGTTTTTCGAAGCAAGTCTTGCATAGCCGCAGCGTTTGCATATATAGAACTTTGCCTTGCCCCCTGTATTCAGCACGGCGATCTTGCCGTGAGAGGCCGGCGTTGCCTCAATCGATATGCCTTTTGAATTCAATTGTATCTTTAACCTCTCGTCAGCTTCTCCCGTATAATAGGGCCTCGTGGAATATGTTCTCTCTGGTTTTGAAATACCCGGCTTTTTAACAACGCTGTCGGCAATAAATCCGAATTCAGGTATGACAAAAATGCCCTTTTCTCTTATATTCTCGTTTTTATTGAACGAGCGACCGCATTTATCACATTTTTCAAGCTCTTTACCGGTATTGACCAATACCCGCTGATAATTGCCGCATTCGCATACAGCATACTCATACTCTGGCCAGGTCTTTTTTGTGATTCGCTTCAGATACCGTCCCGTCCACAGCCTTCCTCCAGCCACCACCTGGCTGTCGGGCGCATATTCTGATATAGCTAAACGCAGATCTCTTTGCAATTCCAACTCCGGTATATCTGGGTCATTGTACTTGGGCAATTCAAGCGCTATCACATCTACGGGAAAACCATACTTCGGTAGAACGTTGCGATTGGCCAGATAACCTATTAATTCCCTTCCTTTTATGGTGTTTATAGCCCTCAAAATATTATCTGCGTATTGTAGCAGGCTTGTTTTTTTGTTGTACATACTCTCCAGCGCCTCTACATCATCTATCACCTCAAGCTCAGCTTTATACAATACGCCATCGTCTTGATCCAAAAGGTTTTTGACCCATGACCAATCGTCCAGTCCTAAAACATCGTGCATGTTTTGAGGCACTATGCGTTTTAAACTTTCCAAAATATGCTGCGGTCTATTTTGCAGATGTTCGGCTACCAACGCTGTCGCTTCTTTTGAGCTAAAGAAAAATCGCTCCACATCACCAAAAGTCTCCTCATGCTGTCTCCAAAAATCAGCCAATACTACCGAGTGAACATGCCGGCGTATTATCTTTTCATTAACAAGATCAAAATGAGGGGCACTGATCTTCCCAGCCACCATAGCAATGGGATCGCGAAAATATGCCAGATCATGAGGACGCCTTTGAGCATACGTGAGTACAAAAGCGGTGGATGATGTCCGACGGCCTGCCCGACCAGCACGCTGTATATAGTTGGCAGGCGAAGGCGGTACATTGCGCAAGAATACCATTTCTAAATCCCCAACATCTACGCCTAATTCAAAGGTGGTGGAACAACTTAAGGCATTAACACTGCCATTAATAAATTGAGCTTGAAGTTTGCCCGCTGCTTCGCTGCTTAATTGAGCAGTATGTTCCTTTACCCTCAGCGGTTGAGGCAAGAGCTGCTTATAAAGCTGCCTATAATGGTTAGTGGCATAATAGGTTTCAGGATTGCATGGTTGCAAATGGCCGTCGCATCTATATACCGGACATGTTCCCCTTATATTCAATCGTGTAAGATTATGGCATTTATCGCAATAATACCAGCCCTCGGTCTTTGCTTCCAGCTCCCACATGCGATAATCCAGCCTATAAACTCTACCTTCTTTCGAAAGCATAGTAGAACAAAAATAATCTGACCATATATTATGACCATTACCGCCCAAGCCCCAACCTTTGTCCCATATAAGAGAAAGTAGCTCAAGGCATTTTTCGCTTGATACGTCTATACCACAACGATGCGCCATACGCATCAATAAATCCAAGCGACTATTGCCTCTGCTGCTTTGCGCCGGCATCCAACTATATATATGCTTTGTCGAAGACGAGACATTTTTACGGAAATAATACTCTCGATTCTTTGGCGCAAAGAATTCATCTTCAGGGGGTACGTTCTCTGGAAATGTCACAGCGCCATTGATACGAAACTGATCCAGTAATAAGCAGAATAATGTCCACACCTCTTCCTCAGTGAAGTTCCATGGCGAACAAAGCAAATATTCCGGCGGCCTCCAGCCAACAGGCTTTATCGGCACAAAGGATAAAAGCCCCATAGTTTCTAATCCCAATGATGGATCTATCCTGGCAAATTCATACATAAGCCATCTCAAAACCTCACCCCTTTGTTCGGCCATGCTTTGCTTGGCTGAAAACATACCGCATTGCACGGCTATGCTACGTACCGGTTCAACCAGATCCTGTAGCCTCCACCTTTGCCTCATAATATTATCGATATTGTCCGTCACCGCCTCGGTAATAATCCTGCGGTGAAGTATACGCCTGTATGTACCATCGAGATAAGGCGCAAAAAATGCCGCATCCTGCCTGCTGTCAGAAAAGATAAGCATGGTCCTATGATAATCCTTATCGTTGTTTTCGTCCAGGGCAGCAGCAGCTTCGTCTTTAATCTTCTGGCAAGCAGTTTCCGGATGCAATTGTTGGTAAAAGGCGGTAGCCAATACGCTGGATGCAGCTTCAGTGCCAACCAAAAAACGCCATACCATGCCATTGGGATGAAATCGTCCGCAGGCCGGACATGTATGCACCATCTCTTTATCTTTGCCTACACGAATCAACTCGACCTTATCGACACCGCAAGAACAGCTTTCTCCTATTTTGCCCATCGGCTCAATACAGCCACATGCAGGGCACAAGGTATATTGTTCGAATTTACCCTTTCGTGATGATGCAATACCTTCATATGCCACATCATCATCCTCATCCAACCCTCGCTCATTATCGAACTTACTATCTACAGATATAAGGTAAAATTCCACACTATTTTCGTACCCAGAAGTCTGTTTTAATGTTTTAAGGCTTTCCCCATCCTGTGTCCCCACAAGATACACCGCTCCACATTGCCGGCAAGTAGCTATTTCAAAGACTGGATATCTTTTATTGTCATACTCTATACTCTCACGACGTTCTAGATAAAGCTGTCTTTTAGGATATAAACTGATATATGCCCCTTCTATCGCTCGCACAAACATGTGATAGCGAGCAGGCAACAATGGTGCGCCTTCCTTTGATGGCTTGGCCTTGAAAGCAAGATCCACCAATGCCACCAACGGAGCGGTTTTGTCAGGATCATCAAAAACACCGGCGGCCAGATCATCAAGCGCAGCCGGTTTATCCTCCAATAGTCTTTGCAGCTCGAGCAAATGACTGTCATCCCTCAATACTTCATATAAAAATCGGGCAGCGGGCATATCGCTTCCGCTGGATATTTCCCAAGCAGCAGACAACACCTCATCCGGTATATCGTTTTGCTGCCCAATATTCATCAATTGTTTCAAAGACGGTTCACCCTGCTGCATGATACTGCTTAAGTCCAAATATAAGTTGGGTTTCGGCCGTCCCCATCCATGAACAACCGGACTGATTTTTATGCGCTGAGCTTCTATAACATCCTGCCTCATAATATCGGCTGGATTCCATTCAAAGCTCTCGCCGAACAGTTTGGAAGCAAATTCGGCCACCTGAGGAAAATCCCCCTTGCCTCCACCCAGTGTAGCACTGGTAGCTATACATTGAAATTTCTCGCTATGCAATCGCTCCTTTAACCGCCTGAGGAGCATAGCAGTCTCCATGCCTTTAGCACCTGTATATGTATGAGCCTCATCCAATACGATAAAGCGCCAGCCCCAAGCATACTGTCCATCAAAGAAAACATTATCCTTTGGCCTTAGGAGCAGATATTCCAGCATGGCATAGTTCGTAAGCAATATATGCGGCGGCGTATTTCTCATATCCTCGCGGCATATGAGCTCATTCTCCAAAGGATCACTTTCATTCAATTCATTATATCTATCAAGAGCCTCTTTATAGGTTTCAGGGGTTTCGCCGGTATATCGACCAAATGTTATGAAGGGGTAATCCTTGAGCATCATTCGAAGGCGCTTTATCTGGTCATTAGCCAAAGCATTCATGGGATAAAGCAACAACGCCCTTACGCCTGGCTCCAATTTATCCTCTTCCTTTTGCCGTATCAAGTAATCGAATATGGGTATCAAGAAGGTTTCGGTTTTACCGCTCCCTGTGCCAGTAGCGACCACTATATTGCGCCCCTGCACCACTTTTCGTATGGCCTGTTCCTGGTGATAATATAAGGGTCGATTCAGGGGCAAAACCTCGCTGTCAAGCTGCTTAAACCCTTTGCATAAAACACCCTCCTCTATAAGTTGCTCTAGGTTTTTGCCTATTACAAACGGCGGCGTGGCTTCCAATATGGGGCCCTTTGCAAATTTATTGTTTTTTTCAATCTCAACCTCAAGCTGCTCTCTCAGTTCCTCATCTTGGACCTTAAACGTCGTGGTCAAGTAATTAACATATGCCTTTTCAATAGCATCAGCGGCTGCTATAGGATCAATGGGCATGGACAACTCCTCCTTCAATTAATGACTTAATGCGCAATATATGCGCTAACTCTTTGTTCATTAGGAGCCTTACAAGGTTATTAATCTCCTGAGGTTTCTTATTCTCAACACAACTTAAAAGAAACGTTAGTTTATTTACATCATTGAAGCCAATTGGCAATCTGTAAACATTGCTCTGAAACCATCGCTTATGTTTTAAGGGTTGGATTAGCCTTTCTATAACATATTTGCAATTCCACACAAAAAATAGATCCGCTCTCAATTTATCATTATACATTACTTTAAAACTCTTGCATTTGGGGAAATGGGTTCTATCCCACTCATCTTGAGCCGGCAATAGCTTGCCACAGGATGTGCATTGAACACCGCTTTGTAACTCAATATAAAAACCATGTTCAGGTTTATAAGAAAGTCTACAGAGTTTGTCTAAATGTTCAAGGCATATTCTCGCCTCCACTCTATTGCCCATGCTTAGCTGACTAATAAATGAAACATCAAATCTCCCTCCATTTTTAGGCTTAGTAAAAAATAGAGGCGAACTGGGGTCATCATCCATCCTCACCTTAACGTCGGGTTGCATATAATCCCAAATTGGTTCTAGCATCTCAAGGGTTGCAGTATCAGCGAAATAATTGGTGGCCTCGATTTGTGGAACAATAAAGACAGCATATACCGCAGGTTCTTGAGCTACCGCTATTATCACCCATCGACAATATGGCTTATCTATGTACAATTGACCTTTAAAACGGCCATCATTCGTTATATCTGCTTCTGTAACCTCGCATATAGGCATACCTTCTTGCATACCCACGGCAAAAATATTTATCATTTTTCCTTTGTGAATTATCTGCAGCCTTGCCTGTCCCAAGATAGTCAGCATATGGCCCCCAGAATCCCACGACATGCTAATGTCTGATATAATGCATTCATCTTGCGGCAGCACCTCAAAAACATTGGCTTCCTCAAGAGATGGCCAGTTTATGTAAGCATCGCTCTGCATCCATTTATCTTCTACATAGAAGCGGCATAAATACCTATCATGAGTTATCCCATCGTTTGCATCAAATTCTACGTAACTGCAATCATCAGGAATAGATTTGATTATTGGAGACGCTTGAGGCTGCCATAGAGGCCACAACTGTACAGCTCTATCAGTCTGCCGCCCCAGATCCGTCCATTCCAGGCGCAGTTTTATCCCTTGTTCATCATAAAGCCATGTATAGCGCAATGCCTCAACTTGCCACAATGTATATACCTTAAACAGCGGCACATCTTTCAATAGCGGCCCTTCCAGCGTAACAATGGTTAGCATAAATTCTGCCGCGTTGCCGCAGCCTCTCAGTGTATCGTAAAAACGCATTAAATCCAATGAAGCGATGCCTTGAGATACAATAGTTCTATGGCTTTGGAGTACTATATCACCATCTTTCAAAGATAAAACGGCATCACCATTTACATTCCAAGGCAGCTTGATATCCAGGCTTAAGCTCGAATATTTCTCCCATAATCCTATAAAAAGCGGCGAATTGGCGTTTTCCCAGCTTGCTATGCTGCCCGCCTCTCTATCCTTTATAAACCATACAAAGCGAGGTATGGTTATATTTATATCAATGACGAGATTCTCACGGCTCTTATAGCACAAAGCTCCGGCAATGCTAGGCTGCTTAGCATCGCAAACCGCTATTGCAAAGTCCTCATCTTTTTCTTCTAAAAATGCCGGCTGCTGAGGTAAAAACTCTATCTCTTCATCCTCGGATAAATATATTAAAAGTTTGGCCTTTTCATTTGTATGCAAATGAGGAATATATATATCATTTTCAAAATAAAACTCCACTTTAGGCAATACGCCAAACTCAAGAGCATACTCTTTACCGCGCGGCCCAGCCATATTGGCAATAAACCTTCCTGCCGCAACATCGTCTAAAAAACCAGGAGTATCAAAAGGCAAAAGCCACGTATCCCCATCTTCTTTTTGCATGGCCGTCATAAGATCAGACAGACGCCTATGTATGGGAACAAAATTCTTATCATCCAACGCCCATAGCGAAAATCGCCAATATACGGCTTCCCCTATGATCGACGAGGGCAACTGCAAAGAAGGGGGACCATCCTCGTATACAGGCGTGTCATTAATGAAGCAATTGCCTGTATGCCCGACAAGCACAGGATTGTCCGCGTTATTTGAATACAAAGAATAATATCGAACGGCATTACTTTCGTCTAATATAGCTATAATATTGCTCTCACAGCGGCTTAAATCCACCATCTGCAACAACCATTTGCCGTCCAAGCCATAAAACGCCGCTTGATATATTATATTTATATTTTGAGATCGCTCAAGATGATACCCCTTGCGCAAAAGCAGCCATACGACAGCTTTGGGTATTTTCTGCAGCAGCTTGCCGCTGTGGCTATCAAAAGCAAAGCATGGGCTATGCTCATCCATACCAGCCATTTTCCATCTGTAAATAACATTATCGGCAATACATAGTTCCACCTTGTATATATCGGATACAAAAGGTAGCATCAAATAACTTTCATCGATTTCTATCTCAAAAGCACCGCATCTCCTCCCTAACAGCTCAAGCCGTTCTCGTTTATTGCCGCCCTGAATAATTATATATATACGACCTCCTTGCAGTCTCTCCATAATATCAGCAGTTAACACCAGGCGCTGTTTGGGCATACAAATCGTTATCTCGTCTAAGTCGTTGCTCAATTTTATATATGGGCTGATGAATTTATTACCCACAACCCTAGCCGATTTTTGTGTTTCCCAGCATTTTCGATTATAAAACCATAACTTAAATGCTTCAACGATATGCGCCGGCAATCTATCGTAAGAGCAATTGTAGATTTTGCCTGCAGCATAAGCCATTTTTGCCAAATTTACGGCATCAACTAAATAGCGTACAGCTTCATCGCCGCCATATAACAAAAACCGTCGTACCGGTTCTGACACATAAGAAAACACCAATGGCCCTAGATCTTCTTCGAAGGATAGCAGTTGCTCTTTTAAGAGAGCTATGGCGCACTTATCTTGCTCTATGGACGCTTGCAGCGTTTCTATGTATCCTGCATCCGGCATACATCCCAATTGGCGTTGCAAAGCCTCTATCTCGCTATTTACAGTATAATAGCGTTCTAAACGGCTAAGACCTTTCTCCATATCCCCTTCGCCTAATTTTGTTAAGCAACTGCTCCATTGTGTTAATTGCTGTTGCAATGAGGTTATATTTAAACTTATCCTTTCCAGTTGTAATGGCATATTATCCTCACTCAATTCCAGCGAGGCTCTTTGCGCTATCCTGCTATGCTCCACAGCCTCCGCTAGCCGTCGCTCCCATTGCTCTAAGCGGCATTTTGAATCAATAACAAATCCTTCATCGAAACCAGCCGCTGTCTCCTGAATATAATTCTGAAGTTGAAGCAAACGTTGTCGTTGTTGTTCTACTTTTTGTTTTAGAGAAATACATTGGAAATATGCATTCCTTACTGAACCTATACTTTGAACAAAAACTCTATCGATATTCGAAGGTGAAAATTGAGCTGCAGGCAATCCATTAAAATCTTGCCTTAATTGATTCACTACATCGCGATATTCCTTTTGCTTAAACATATAATCATTTTTGATTCTATTGAAACGTCGAATACCTGCATTGCGTCCCTTTGACCAAATCGCTGCGCTTACCTCCTTTATGCGCTGTTTCAATCTGTCGCGCTTATCCAGCAACGCAAGCGTTTGATCCATGTCAAATGTTTCCAACCACGATTTATGTTTCTCGTCAAGACTGCAATTGAATATAGCAGTCCATAATTGCACCAGATGCTCATAGTGCTCATTTATAGCAATTTCGTCATTTGTTAAACTACTTTGCGCAAATAGCCATTGATCATAATACCGTTTACATGCCTCAATATCATCAGCATGGCTTATAACCATCATATCTGTTTTTGTAAATGCAGCTATCTGCTCATTAAGGTCATCGATACGATCTTGAAGCTTATGCATTGCAAGTTTTTGCTGTTCTATTTCTTGTCGGCATTCTTCCATTCGTTGCCTGCAATCTTGCGGCAAGCAGGCTGCATCTGCAAGACGTTCCTTTTCAGCCAAAAGTTCAAGCAGTCTTTTGGCAATATCGAGTCTATGCTGATTATATGAAAGGCGATGCTGCAAATCAGATATTTTTTGACGCTGTATCTTTATCTGCTTCTCTTTCTTTATGCGCTCTTCATGCTCATCGCGGCGTATAGCTAATTCAAGGGCTATTATATCGGCCTCGACCATATGATGCTCTATCAAATCGTCGACCACATGTTCAAAAAACTCCTCCAGGCATGCTATTGGGATCCCGCCGTGAATCAATATCGAAGTGACATAAGGCCTAGAGCCTTCTATATCGAAGATCGGCAAGCCCCTTTGACGAAGGAATGACAAAAAAGCGCTACCCAACCTTCCTTGTCGCGCAGCATCCAACTCGCCGGTAACGCCTTCAATAGCAGACCAGTAATTACCTTCTTTATAATCATATATACCGTGCCAAACAAGAAAGCATGCCAAACATGCAGGAGCTCTATGTACCAGAAAACTAACGCAATTATCTACATTATATTGCGCTAAAGCCGCTATCAAGCCGTCGAGCTTGTCCAAATCCGACGCCGAAAATGGCAATTGGCCAAGAAGCTTTACGCCATCGATCCTTTTTGCTAAAATAGCCTCGCATTGTAAAAGATTAGAGCAATTCTCAAACATCGATATCGCTTCTTTCATAATCGCATATTGGCAAAAGCATACGCTGATTGATATATTCTGTTGTTTATGTCGAGAAATGCAAAGCATTCGCCAATATCTTCTATATGTACTTATTATATACTATGATATGCACGAATTCAAGAGCGATATTTTTGCCATTAACAAATTCTGCAGTTTATAAACGCCGTATAATATGCTATAATGTATATGTAATTGCTGGAGATGAGGAGAGTAACGATGGATGAAGTGCTGCATCAGCCTTACGATATAACCATAAAGAGCATTTTTTCTGACATAACCGACGATATGATGGCTTATTTCATGAATATAAACATCGACAAAGCGGAAGAGTTAAACATCGAGTTCACGCATGTCGAGCGCAGAGACAGCGATATGATCTACAAATGCATTGTCGAAGACAGCGACGTTGCGGTACATCTTGAATTTCAGTCGGGCAATGATAAAAAGATGCCTTATAGAATGCTCAGGTATGCTCTGGAAATTATCGAGAAGTATTCACTGCCTGTTTATCAGGCTGTGATATATATGGGTAAAGATGCTTTCAATATGGCTGATGGCATAGCATATAACTTTGGAGACAATAATAGGTTAGAATATAATTATAGGCTGATAGATTTGGGGAAGATAAAATTCGATGAGATAACCCGAACGCCGTATTACGACTTATACGCTTTGCTGCCTCTTATGGATAGAGAAAGACGACGGCAAAAAGGAGAAGAATACTTGATAGAATGTACAAAGGCGATAGCAGCAATACCTATTGACCTAGATCGAAAAAAAGAAATAGCATTTAAGGCTGAAATATTTTCGGGTATAGTATTCGGCAAAGAAATCATAGAAAGGATTTTTGAGGAGGTGAGCAGAATGCTAAACTTACAAGAATCGGAAACATATAAAATGATACTGGAAAAAGGTATGGCGCAAACTATTATTAAACAATTGCGCAAAAAACTAAACGGTTTACCGGCTGGATACGAGGAAAGAATACTAGCTGCATCTTGCGAGCAATTGGATGCTATAGCTGAAAACATCTTTAATATAAACGGCACAGAAGACCTTGACAAGTTCCTCGAATAGGGCTGTCATCGGTCTGTTCCGCAAAAGGGGGCTAAAAGCCCCCATACAACATTATTTACACACCCAACTTCCCGCGTCCGTTTTACCCTTAACATTAATCAGCCGCAGAAGCATGGTTGAGAAGGGCTATTTGAGATTACCGACCAATTTTGTCATGCGAAATTAATTCATGAGCACACCTAGCTGCCCCAAAACCATCTATCAAAGACTGTCCTATATTCGACATACTATTTCTTCTACAATAATCGTGAGCAAGCTCTACAGTCGCTTTTGCCATAATCTTTTCATCGGCCTTATCGCCCCAACCCAAATTCATTATACATCCTGCTTCAGCCATGTTTTCAGCTGCCAATACCTGATTATCAGCCTGAATCAAAGCTATAGTGGGTACTCCGGCAGCTGCTAACTCATACAAAGTAGAACCGGCAGCCGATATGGCCATATCAGCTTTGAGCATTAGCTCAGCCATGTCTTCTATGTCATATAAAAGCCTTACGTTAGGCATAGCCGAGGCTACGGCTTCGATAGCATCTTTATTCTTAAACGCTGCTCCCATGACAATATCAATATCAACCTTAACCTCTGCATTTCTCAATGCCCTTAAAATCTTTACGGTAATGCCCATAATATCGCTGCCACCCATGGTCACCAATATACGCTCCACCTTATCTTTAACACATCGCTTTGGGAGGTTGCGGAACTCCTTGCGCATCAATAAATACTTCGGCCCCAATAAAAACTTGGTATCTCCATACATTGATTTATATGCCATCTGCGGCGCATATACATTGCCGTTTATCACAATGTCAGAAGGAAAGGCAAATCTATTAAGATCATCAATGGCTACTGAGCATCGCACTATCTTTTTTACTTTTACGAGATAGTCTTGATCTGCTTCATATGAATCCACCACAAGGGCATCTATGGCATGGCGGCGTACAATAGCATCTAGTTGCTCCAATTCACCAGCAATATAGCTGCGTCTTTCTATATCAATTATGCCAACGCTATCATGTAAATGTTTTTTTATTGAGGCTTCTACAGCATGATCTGGCCACGTTATAAAATATACGCTGCAGCCATTTTCCCTCAGCGCTTGAGCCAGTGCAATGCAGCGCATGATATGCCCCATGCCTATATCATGCCCGCCGTCAGCGCGTATGGCTATGTTCATTGATCGACGCTCCTATATTCTCTGCCGCACTTGGCTATTTATTTGCCGCAGATTGGGGTTTTGGTCCAATAAATCTATGATCTCCTCTGCTGTAATTAATTCATCGGCCTTATAGAGACGCGTATAAATCTGCCTTACCAATTCCAAATCCTCAGCTGTGTCAACACAAAACCGATATTGCGGCCTTTGTAATTTACCATCAGCTTTTTTCTTGCATATGGAGAAAATATCCGATCTCTGATACATTATAAGCGTTACATGTTCTCTATACTTATCTTCGCCGGCGATATCATCAGCTCGCTTTAATGCATTAAGGGTAAATATTTCACCATCCAATCCTCGCGGAAATGTGTCAGGCACATCCAGTCTCATATAATCACAATTGCTTTCCATAAAATCAGCAATAAGTTCATCTATTATAAAAGGATCTACCAGAGGACAATCTCCAGTTATTCTTATTATAATTTCGCCATCGAATTTCATTGCCGCATCCAAATATCGTCTAAGCACATCATGTTCGCTACCAGCAAAATATTCAACGCCGCATTTCATCGCAACCTGGCATAATATAGAATCTTCAGCTTTTTCGGTTGTCGCCAATACGATTCTATTGAGATTTTTGCAATATTTAAGCCTTTCTATAACCCACTCTATCATTGACTTACCGCAAATATCCATCATTACCTTACCAGGCAAGCGTTCAGAGCCCATACGTGCTTGAATAATACATAAAACTTTACCTTTATTTTTATCTTTATCCATAACTTATCACCTATATTTTATCCCATGTTATGGGTTCGTTTTTCCTTATATCTATCTTTGCAGTTCTGCCAATAACCACTTCAAAATATTTTGGTTTTAGTCCTATCCCCGGTCTCAATATAGCCAACATATCTTCTGTAATTACAGTGCCGGCAGGTATATCCTTTTTTGCAAAAATACTTCTCCTGCCGCGACGGTAATGTACTTCTTCGCTTGCAGTATGTTTTTTTATGGGGCTTCCTATAGCTGCCTCGACTTGCCGTATTCCCATCACCATAGCATTTAGCTCATCCGGTTCTATGGCAAAGCGATGATCAGGCCCTTTTAAGTTCCGGTTTACTGTAAAGTGCTTCTCTATTACACAAGCACCTCTGGCTACAGCAGCCAATGGAACGCTTATGCCCAACGTATGATCAGAATAACCTACCGGTACCTGAAATGCCTGCCGCATCGTATCCATAGCGGCCAGGTTAACTTCATCATAAGGCATCGGATAGCTTATACCGCAATGCAATAGTACCACTTTATCATTTCCTTGACTATATATAGTATCCAATGCTTCTTCTATTTCTCCCAGATCAGCCATGCCGGTGGACAGAATAATGGGTTTACCTTTTTTAGCTATATATCTCAAAAACGGAAGATCTACCATTTCAAAAGAAGCAATTTTATATGCTTCTATGCCTAAAGCGTCTAATTCATCTACCGCGTCATAATCAAAAGGTGTTGACAAAAACATTATGCCCTTATCATCGGCATATTGTTTTAGCTCAACTTGCCATTCTCTAGGCAGCTCCAAGCCCTTGTACAATTGGTAGAGCGTGGGTATCCCCTGATATTCATCGCCTAACTTCACCACATCATCGTCTGTATCTGCGGCTATTTTATCTGCTGTAAACGTCTGAAATTTAACAGCGTCAGCTCCGGCACTTGCAGCAATATCTATAAGTTTTTTTGCTTGGGATAAATCCCTATCGTGATTGCTGCCAGCTTCGGCTATTATAAATGCCGGCTGTCCTGGGCCGATTATCTTGTTACCTATTCTCACTGATTTCACCATAATTTTTGTCCTTCCATTCTACATAAGCATATCATATATTTCCATGAGATTACATACGGCATATTCAGCCTCATACTGTTCATCGTTAAAACAGCGGCTATATTCGCCATATCCTCTATTAATGCGCACTGTATGCCAACCCATTCTTTTTGCGGCTATGAAGTCTTTGTAAGGATTATCCCCTATGTATAGGCACTGATACGGCTGCATCCCCAATCTTTCAGTTACAAACGCGTAGGGCAATTCACTGGGTTTGGCCCAACTTTCGCCATGCTCATCGGTTACCATTATTATGTCAAAATAATGCTCAATGTCAAGTGCTCTTATTTTATTCCATTGCACTGTCGCCAATCCATCGGTAATAAGACCGAGAGCATAATTGCCGTAGATTTTATTTATAAGTTGGCAGGCATCTTCATACAAATAAATAATAGGCCTATGATTTCTATATACATCTACCATCTTCGGTACTAATAATAAATCCATATTTCTTTGCTGTAAATATTTATTGAAGATATACGATCTTCCTTCACAGTCCAAAATACTCTTCATTCCATCGAAGGCCTCATCGCTCTTTACGCCGTAAATCGCCATATATTCTGCTACAGCTTTGAGGCCACTTAATACAAACTGTCTCTCGGGGTACAATGTATCATCTAAATCAAATACAATGCACTTAATGCCGCTTAAAGCTTTCATAAGAGCTCATCGCCTTTTTTATAAATAGAATCTATATACCTCATCATATAAAGATTATCCTGAAAGCATCCTATTTGTGGTTTTACTTTTCCCCCCAACGCCATTGTCAAGAGAAGGCTAGGATAATCAACGCCTGCAGCCATTGTCAAAGGCACTCCGCCTCCTAATCGTGGATTTATTTCGATAAAATATATGTCGCCATCCCTATCTACAATACATTGTACGGTCAATGGCCCTATACCACCTAATTTTTCTACTACTTCAACCGCCGCATGGATTATGCGCCAATCCTTGACAGTACGGCCTTTGCTTATCTCCCCATCCCTTACTTCTATGCGTTCTCTAGGTACAACCGATATAACACGGCCCTCCATATCGCACAGCACATCAACGGTATATTCAATGCCGTCAATAAATTTTTGAATAATAGGACAAGGCACATACTCTAAAAAAAACCGCAACTGACGTTCATTAATTATCTTATGAGCGTAACGGCTACCCATACCGTTTCTTGGCTTTATGAAAAGAGGAAAATCAATATTTTCATATTCAATTTCTTCAGGCAGCAAAGTATTAGGCGTTTTTATATTGTTTTGCCTAAAAAACAAAAATGTCTTATACTTATCCTTGCATATGTCTATTACCCTATCTGAAGAAAGAAGCAACCGACAACCTAAACGTTCAAATCGCTCTCTATTTTGCAACAGCACAGAAAACTCTCCTTCATGAAGAGGAATAAACAAGGATACAGCTTCCTGCCGACATATATCCAATAGTACATCTATATAATCAGCCTCATCAAAGCGTGGAATTTTATAAAACTTATGGCATATGTATGCTGCCGGAGCTAAATTCGATGCATCCGCTCCGATTATGAACATATTATTATTTTGAGTAAAATATCGAAGTAATTCGGTTCTCCTTCCGATTGATGAAAACAGTATTCTTAACATAAATATTTCCTTTTCTCAAAAGTTAAACATTCGTCATTAAATTACACCGGTTTTCTGGCAAAAATTATAACTGAAATATATTGAAATCATTAGGTGTTTCTATGCAGCAGATATCATCAGGCTCTAATATATCAATTATCTTATGTCCATTTTTCTCATAGTAATTTATATGTGTATGATGTATAAATCGCAATTCCTCATTATTTACTCACGGACATTTTTTACATATATCGGGTATTTTACCTTCGTTCATTTGTTTTCTAAAAGCACGATAATTTTCATTATTCCATATAGAATAAAAGCTTTGTTCATAAATGTTTCCAAAATTCACCACGGACGGATCCATTCGTAAACAGCACGGAGTAACATAACCATCATAAGTTATATATATACCTCTCTTAGGCCACCAACATGAAGGAGCCTTAGATTGAGAGTCAGAAAATGAATAATTAATATTTTTCTCCTTACAATAATCCTCAATAAATTTGCTAATGCGTAGTTCTAAAGACGTATCTGTAATTTTCATATCATTGATATTTTTGGCCTTTACTTTATATTCATTGCTAACGTTATCCAAACCAATAGTATCTACAGCATATACAAATCTAATCTTATCCACTTCTATACTTTCACCAAAATCAATTATTCCTTTAATTTCATTTGCATTGTATTTTGTTAAAACAGCGGTTAAAGAGATAGCAGTACTAATAGATAGCTCTTTCTTTCTACAGGATAATAACTCTATATTATCCATCGTCTGGCCAAATGCAGCTCCATCACGAAGATATTCAAAATTCTCTTTAGTAACTGCATCTAGTGATATTACTATTTCGTCAAAAACATTCAGAAATCTATCTAAATCAATTTTATCAAGTAATGTAGCATTAGTCACTGTACGAACAACTATATTTCTACTCTTGATAAGCTCAGCCATATCTAGTAACTGATGGTTTAATAATGGCTCTCCTAGTCCTATCAGACTTATATCATTAAGAGTAGGCAATTCTTCAAGTATATGTTCAAGTTGTCCAATCTCCATATGCCCTCTTCTATTTTTAGGCAATAATTTGTTTATACAACTTTTACAATGAAGGTTACAGAGCGTCGTGGGTTCAATATGCGCATGTTTTACAGGCAAACTTTCTTTCATTCGGTTAATACCTCCTTTATTCTTTTATAAGTAACTTCTTTAACCGCATCTATCACGTATTCTACATCTTCATCGCTCATCTTAGGATAGAGCGGTATGGTGATAATCCTCTCATACAGTTTTTCGGCATTGGGGCATAAGCCTTTGTTATAGCCCAGCTGTTTGTAATATGGATGATAGTATACCGGTATATAGTGTACGTTTACGCCTATGCCCTTTTGCTGCAGAGCCGTATATATCTCTTTTCTTGTGGCTCTCAACCCATCAAGCTTTAACTGCAATATATACAGATGCCAAGCGGGTCGTGCTTCATCCGTCTGATACGGCGTTATAACCTCATCTATATTGGCAAAGGCTTTGTTATATGTTGCGACGATCTCTCGTCTGCGGCTCAGGAATCTGTCTATCTTTTTTAGCTGGCTTATGCCGAGAGCTGCCTGTATGTCGGTCATGCGGTAGTTATATCCTAAAAACTGTTGCTCGTAATACCATGGGCCTTCGTCATGCATAAGCAGTGTCCTGTCCCTGGTTATGCCATGGTTTCTGAATTGTATGAGCCTTTTGTACAGGGCTTCATCGTTGGTGGTTACCATGCCGCCTTCGCCTGTGGTTATATGCTTTACAGGGTGAAAGCTGAAACACGTCATATCGGATATGGTACCTATCATTTTGTTTTTATAGGTAGCTCCTAATGCATGAGCGGCATCTTCTATTACAATGAGGTTATGGCTTTTGGCTATGTCTTTTATAGCATCCATATCGCAGGGCTGGCCTGTAAAATGCACGGGTATTATGGCCCTTGTCTTTTCCGTTATATGTTTTTCTATTTCTTTGGGATCGATGTTGTACGTGCGTGGGTCTATGTCGGCAAAGACAGGTTTGCCGCCGCAATATAGGATACAGTTGGCCGATGCGGCAAAGGTCATGGGCGTGGTTACAACCTCATCGCCTTCCTTGATGCCGGCAGCAAAGCATGCGGCATGGAGAGCGGCTGTGCCGCTTGATATGGCAACGGCGTATTTGGCTCCTACGTATTGGGCAAAGTCTTGTTCAAATTCAGCTATCTTCGGGCCTGTGGTTAGGTAGTCGCTTTTTAATACGTCTGCTACGGCTTGTATGTCGTCATCTTCTATCCACTGGGCCGCATACGGTATATGCTTTATAGCTGTTGTTTTATCCATTGTCTCGTCCTTTCTATGCCTTCTTCCAATGTGACTTCAGGTTGCCAGGCAAGCAGGGCTTTTGCTTTGGTATAATCGCATAGGAGTTTTTGTATCTCGCTCTGGGGATGTATATGGGGTATGTGTTTTATGCGCTCTTTGTCGGGGCATATCAAAGCGGCCAGATCGTTTATGGCAATATCGCTGCCTGTGCCTGCATTTATGATATGGCCGTTGGCTTTGTCGGAATAGCCGGCCTGCACCACAAAACGGGCACAGTCTTCTACGTATAACAGGTCTCTCGTCTGCGTGCCGTCGCCGTATATATTGAGTATGCCGTTCTTAAGATCCTGTTTTATGAATATGGCCACCACTCCGCCTTCGCCGCTGCTTTTTTGAAACGGGCCGTATGTGTTGAAGGGGCGTATGACCACTGTAGGCAGGCCGTAGGCATACCAGTATGAGAGCACCATGTTCTCCCCGGCTATCTTGGAGCCTGCATAGGGAGACGCTGGTTTTGTGGGGTGATGTTCGTCTATGCCTTTGGCCTTGGATGCGTCGGCTTTGTCATACACCATGCATGTGCTCATGAATACTAGCTTGGTGCAGTGTTTGCGGCATTGTTCGAGCACGTTGAATGTGCCCACCGTATCGTTATTGAAGGTGGTGGCAGGATCGTCTATGCTGTCCTGCACGTTTATACTGGCAGCAAGATGATAGCATATGTCAAAAGGCTGCTGAAATATGTCATCGAGCAGCTTTGTGTCTTTTATGTCGCCTTCTATGAAGGCTTTCATATGGACATGGTTCGCAAATTCTTCTATGTTTTCCTTTCTACCGTTTGAGAGGTTATCCAGTATGTATACATCATGGCCGTCATTCATTAGCTTTTGGGCTACCCATCGGCCTATGAAACCGGCTCCGCCTGTCAATAGCACGTTCATATAAGATCCTCCTGCTGAAGTAGTCTGCATAGTTGTTCTTTATTCAGGGGTTTTTTGTTCTGTGATGAGTAATCCTTGTTGTATGCTTTTACGGCGCCTTCATAATGTGTGCCGTTGTCATGAGTGGTCGGGGGTATGATGAACATATCCTCTGTTTCCCATGCTTTTTCGGCTTCTGTATCGCTCATAAGTTCTTCATACATCTTTTCGCCGGGCCGCAAGCCTGTTATTTCTATTTTTATGCTATCCTGTGGCATATCCAGCTTCTGAGCTTCTTTTTCTATTATAATCTCGGCCAGGTCGTTTAATAGGATCGTGGGCATCTTAAGCACGAATATTTCTCCGCCTACGGCTATTGAAGCGGCTTTCATGGTCAGGTCCACCGCTTCGGTAAGGCTCATCATAAAGCGGGTCATATTGGGATCGGTCAATGTAATGCGCCGCTGCTGCGCTATCTGCTGCTGAAACAACGGTATGACCGAACCGCGGGAGCCCATGACGTTGCCAAATCGTACAGCGCAAAATATGGGTTTGTCGCCGCCTTTGTGGTAGTCGGCGGACGATATAAGCCTCTCTGCCAGAAGCTTTGTGGCCCCCATGGTATTGGTGGGGCTTACGGCTTTGTCGCTGCTCGTGTATATGACACGCTCCACACCGGATTCTATAGCCGTTTCTATGACATTCTGCGTGCCCAATACGTTGGTTTTTACTGCTTCAAAAGGGTTGTACTCGCAAGCCGGCACATGCTTTAAGGCCGCTGTGTCAAAAACTATGTCTATACCCTTCATGGCGCGGTGTAAGCGCTCCCTGTCGCGCACATCGCCCAAAAGATAGCGCACGTTTTTATGATCGGCAAGCTCTTGCTGCATGATGAACTGCTTATATTCATCGCGGCT
>JASGMM010000039.1 GCA_030156435.1 Clostridiales bacterium
ACGGTTGCCCATGCTCAGATACCTTACGGCCGGCGAATCCCACGGGCCTATGCTAAGCGTCATAATAGACGGCATGCCCGCTAATGTGGATATAACCGCCACCGATATCGATGCCGAGTTGCAACGCCGCCAACGCGGTTACGGCCGCGGCGGCCGCATGAAGATAGAAAGCGATAGCGTGCATATAGACGGCGGTATACTTCATGGTAAGACTACCGGCGCCCCCATAGCGCTGCATATATACAATAAAGATTGGTCCCATTGGCAGGATTACATGGACCCTCAAGCGCCACCGCCAGATGACAAAAAAGCTGTTACCCATCCCAGACCGGGACACGCTGACCTTGCCGGCGCCATAAAGTATAATCTTCAGGATATCCGCCCTGTATTGGAGCGATCCAGCGCCCGCGAAACGGCCGCTCGAGTAGCAGCCGGAGCAGTTGCGCGCCAGCTTTTAAAGCCGTTAGGTATAGGCATTTGCAGCCATGTAACGCGAATAGGCTCTGTAGCATTGAGCGAACAGCCCCATTCTATTGATAAAATTGCCGAATTAGCTGACGCATCGCTTGTGAGGTGCATAGATCCGGCAGTATCTAAAGCAATGATGGCTGAGATAGACAGCTGCCGCCAGCAAGGCGATTCGCTGGGAGGAGTATTTGAGGTTATAATATACAACGTACCCGTAGGGCTAGGCAGCCATGCCCAATGGGACCGGCGCTTGGATGGATTGCTGGCTCAGGCCTTTATGAGCATACAAGCCATAAAAGGCATAGAGATAGGTCTCGGCTTTCAGGCGGCCGCTATGCCTGGTTCCGCGGTCCACGACGAAATATATTACTCACCGGAACATGGGTTTTATCGGCAGACCAACAATGCTGGAGGTATAGAGGGTGGTATATCCAACGGGCAGCCTATAGTGATCCGCGCTGCTATGAAGCCCATACCTACACTATACAAACCGTTAAACAGCGTTGATATAAAGACCAAGGAGGCTTTTAGCGCAAGCATAGAGCGTTCGGATACATGCGCCGTACCGGCGGCCAGCATAGTAGGCGAAGCCGCGGCGGCATGGGTCATGGCCTGCGCTGTAGTAGAAAAATTTGGCGGAGATTCTCTGGAAGAACTCAAGCGCAATTATATGGGGTATATAAAACAAGTTAGTGAAATGTAAAGGAGCTTTTATATGGAGATTGTAAATGTAGAACTCAAGAGCCGCTCTTATCCGATATTTATAGGGACTGGACTGCTGCAAGATGCAGCTTCACTGCTCAAACCCTGGATAAAAGGCAAGGCCATGATCGTAACCGATCAGAATATAGAGCCTCTATATGGACAAACGCTGTCGGCATCTTTAACAGGAAACGGTATGGAAGTCCATGTGCAACCAATGCCCCCCGGCGAAACCACAAAGACTATGGATCATGCCATGAAACTATATACCGCGGCCTTAAAAGCCGGCTTGGATCGCCGCTCATGCATCATCGCTCTGGGCGGCGGCGTTATAGGCGATCTGGCAGGTTTTGTTGCAGCCACATATATGCGGGGTATCGACTTTATACAAATACCGACTTCGTTATTGGCCCAGGTAGACAGCAGCGTGGGAGGCAAGGTCGCTGTAGATCATCCTATGGCCAAAAACATTATAGGAGCATTTCATCAGCCAAAAGCCGTTATAGCCGATATATCTGCTCTTAAAACATTGCCCAAACGCGAGCTTTCAGCCGGCTTAGCCGAGGTAATAAAATATGGGGCAGGCTTGGACGAAGGTTTTTTCTATTGGCTGGAACAGCACATAAGTGATATAATGTCATTGGATGAAGCAGCTTTGGCATACGCCGTCAAGCGTTCGTGCCAAATAAAAGCCAGTATAGTTCAAAGCGATGAAACAGAAAACGGCAAAAGGGCGCTGCTCAATTTCGGGCACACCTTCGGCCACGCTATAGAGGTAGAAGCAGGGTACGGTGTTTATCTGCACGGCGAAGCTATATCCATAGGTATGGTGTACGCTGCCAGATTGGCCAATGCCATGAAGCTCATAGATAAAAGCTATACGGAGAGGTTGATCAAGCTGCTAAAGACTGCCTCCTTGCCCGTAGAGGCTCCAGGCATAATTATGCGGCAGTTATTGCCAACCATGTGCCATGACAAGAAGGTCGCCGACGGCAGACTGACTTTTATATTGCCCATCGGCATCGGACGAACAGATATATTCAACGATATACCAGAGAATTTGCTGCTGAAATTATAGGAAGGATGATGACAGTGCTAAAACCGAGAGAAGTTATACCCAAAATGAAACCTTATATACCCGGCAAACCTATCGGCGATGTAAAGCGCGAACTAGGTTTAGAAAACGTTATAAAGCTGGCATCCAATGAAAACCCTCTAGGGTGCTCGCCGCTGGCCAAAAAAGCCATATCAGACATGATGGGTGAACTGGCTATATATCCCGACGGCAATTGTACCGAACTGAGACAGGTCCTGGCCCAAAAGCTCGACGTCAAGCCCGAGCAATTGATATTCGGAAACGGCTCGGATGAAATAGTGGAGATGATATCACACGTATATATAGAACCTGGCGATCAGGCTTTAATAGGAAATATTACGTTTTCAGAATACCAAGCATCGGTGGAGCTGATGGGCGGCCAATGCATAGAGGTACCTCTTAAGGACCATACATTTGACCTCGACGCATTTTATAACGCCATAACCGATAAGACCAAGGTCATATGGCTGTGCAATCCCAATAACCCTACGGGCACCATATATTCGGGCGTAAAGCAACTGGAGTTCATAGATGCCGTGCCTAAAAATATACTTGTAGTAATAGATGAGGCATATAACGAATACACCACTGATCCATCTTATCCGGAATCCATAAATTTGGTAGATAGGTATGATAACATCATAGTATTGAGAACTTTTTCCAAAATATATGGCTTGGCCTCATTGAGGCTAGGTTACGGTATCGCAAATCCGACCATCATAGACCTGCTGAACCGCATAAGAGCGCCATTTAACGTAAACAGCGTCGCTCAATCAGCCGCCCTGGCTGCGCTTGAAGATAGGGATTTTCTATCCAAAAGCAAGCGTAATAACGATGAAGGCAAAAAATACCTGTACGCTGCCTTTGACGAAATGGGCTTGGAATATATACCCACACAGGCCAATTTCATCATGGTAAACGTCGGCCGCGACAGCAGACAGGTATTCCGTGATCTATTGACTCATGGCATTATAGTTCGTTCAGGTGAAATCTTTAAAATGGATACTTGGATCAGGGTAACCATAGGTACGCCTGAGCAAAATGAGGCATTCATAAGTGCGTTAAAAAAGGTCCTATAATATCGAAGTAGAAGAATGGTAGCATGGTGAAAATATAAATCACAGAAAGGAAGCATGGTAATATGGTTATAGTAATGAAACCCAATGCAACTCAACAGCAGATCGACAACATATCGGAATATTTGAAAAAACTCGGCCTTGGCGTTCATATATCGGCGGGAGCCGAGTATACCATAATAGGCATTATAGGGGACAAACGTCTATTGGGCGATACCCCTATAGAGCTTATGCCCGGCGTAGAAAAGACCATACCGATAGCTGAACCATACAAATTAGTCACTAAAACTTTCAAACCCGAACCTACTGTCATAGAGGTACGAGGCCACAAGATCGGTGGCGGCTCTCTAACGGTGATAGCCGGTCCATGCGCTGTGGAAAGCGAAGACCAAACCCTAGCTACGGCTATAGCCGTCAAAAATGCCGGCGCTCATATGCTACGCGGCGGCGCGTATAAACCGCGGACTTCCCCTTATTCATTTCAAGGTCTGGAAGAAGAAGGTCTTAAGATATTGGCCGAGGCCAGAGACGCTACAGGTTTGCCCATTGTATCTGAGGTCATATCGCCTGCTTCTTTGGAAATATCCTTGAAATATCTAGATATCATACAGATAGGCGCGCGCAATATGCAAAATTTTCAGCTCCTCCGTGAGGCCGGCCAGGCTCGAGTGCCCGTCATACTGAAGCGCGGTATATCGGCTACCATAGAGGAATGGTTAAATGCAGCTGAATATATAATGAGCGAGGGTAATTACCAGATCATACTGTGCGAACGCGGTATAAGAACTTTTGAAACCGCCACGCGCAATACGCTGGATATAAGCGCCGTACCAGTATTAAAGGAGCAGACACATCTGCCGGTAATAGTAGATCCCAGCCACGGCACCGGTAAACGCGACTTAGTGATACCTATGTCATTAGCCGCTATAGCAGCCGGCGCCGACGGACTTATAGTGGAAGTGCATCGGGACCCGTTGCATGCATTATCCGACGGCCCGCAATCTTTAGCGCCAGACGACTTCGCTGAGCTTATGAAGAGAGTAAAGATTTTACACAACGCTATGGAGCATGTAAATGGATGATATAGCCGCGGTAGCCGTAATAGGTTTAGGGCTCATAGGAGGTTCCATAGCCAGGGCATTAAGGTGCAAGGCTGATATTCATCGCATAATCGGCATAGATAAAAATGCCGATTATGTCCATGCAGCCCTTGAAGATAATGTAATATCGGACGGTATAGTAGTGGATGATTCAAATATGCTCAGCCCAATCGACGCAGATATCGTTTTCATATGCACGCCTGTCTCTTCTGTTCAGACAATGGCAAGCGCTATAATACCGCATGTCAAAAAGGGTTGTATAATAACCGATACCGCCAGCGTTAAAGCGCCTATAATGCATGGCATAGAAACGATTTTACACGACGATACCATTTTCATAGGTGGTCACCCGATGGCCGGTACTGAGAAATCAGGATATCATGCCGGAAACAGCCGTCTATTGGAAAATGCCTATTATATATTGACACCGTCTTCAACATGCGATGATGAAGCGTTAGACGAATTATCGCATGTAATACGATCTATAGGCGCTATACCTTTAATAATGGACGCAGATACACATGATGAGGTAGTAGCCGCTGTAAGCCACCTGCCGCATGTGTTGGCATCTTCGCTCATGCATTTTACAAAGGACCAACATAACTCCGAATATATGAAATTACTGGCTGCCGGGGCATTCAGGGATATGACGCGAATAGCAGCATCGAATCCATACATGTGGCGCGAAATATGCCTGGCCAACGCCTCCGCTGTAAAACGGTCTATAGATGACTTCATAGCCGTATTATCGCGTTTTGCTAATATGTTAGACGATAAGGATGCTGAGTCAATTTTATCTTATTTTATCGATGCCAAACAGTGGCGCAGCGATATGCCCATCGTGAACAAATCATATGTTTATCCCACATTCGATATAATAGTAGACGTAGACGATAAACCCGGTACAATAGGAGAAATAGCCACACTACTCGGACAACACAGCTTGAATATAAAGAATATCGGCATACTAAACAGCCGCGAGGATACATCAGGGGTGCTAAAGATATCCTTCAGCGACAGGGAAACACAGCGCACCGCGGTCGATATACTGCAAAGCCATAGCTATAAAGTATTTGCCGATTCATAGGAGGGTTGGTAAGATAAAATGAGAATAGACATATTTCCAAAAAGCCATATAAGGGGTTCAATAACCGTACCCGGCGATAAATCCATATCGCATAGAGCTGTAATGCTCGGCTCTATAGCCGACGGCATCACTTATATAGACGGCTTTCTCATGGGCGCCGACTGCTTAAGCACCATCGCATGTTTTAGAGAACTCGGCGTATCCATTGATGTAAACGGCAACAGCGTATGCGTACACGGTGTCGGTATGCATGGCCTCAAACCGCCGGTGCATCCACTGGATGTCGGGAACTCAGGCACTACTATAAGGTTGTTGAGCGGCATACTGGCCGCTCAGCACTTTAGCGCCACTTTAACCGGCGATGCATCCATACTCTCCCGCCCCATGATGCGCGTTGTGGAACCGCTGCGGCAGATGGGAGCTGAAATAAACAGCCCAGACGGCGGCATACACGCTCCTTTAACAATACATGGCAAACCGCTGCACGGTATAAATTACGTTATGCCGGTGGCCAGCGCACAGGTCAAATCAGCCATATTGCTGGCCGGCTTATATGCCGACAGCCCTACAACCATAACCGAACCTTATCCAAGCCGCGATCATACTGAACTAATGCTCAAAGCTATGGACGTACGTATTCTAGCCGATGAGCTGGACTTTGAGAACCCCCGTTCCATCACCATATGGCCTGCACAAGCGCTGCATTGCGCGCATATAAACATACCAGGCGACATATCGTCGGCTGCGTTTATCATAACAGCGGCTATGCTGTGCCCCGAATCTCATATAACTATACAAGATGTCGGCATAAATCCAACACGTACCGGCATACTGGATGCATACAAGGATATGGGAGCCGACATAACGATATCAAATCGGCACTTATGGAATATGGAGGAGGTAGCTGATATATCCGTAGCCACCAGTCGCCTGCACGGCATAACCATAAGCGGCAGCATTATACCCCGCCTTATAGATGAGATCCCGATACTGGCAGTAGCGGCCTCGTTAGCCGAAGGGACTACCGTAATAAAAGACGCTCAAGAACTGCGCGTGAAAGAAAGCGATAGGATAGCTGCTATAAGCCATATGCTGCGCAATTTCGGGGCAGAAGTGGACACAACCGATGACAGCATAATAATAAAGGGAAAATCGCGTTTAAAAGGATGTCACACAGATCCTAAAGGTGACCACCGCATAGCTATGGCAGCGGCTATAGCCGGCTTAGTAGCCGACGGTAATACTTCTATAGAAGGGGCTGAATGCGTTGAAGTGTCGTTTCCGGGATTTTTTGAACTATTGAATTCGATCGGTTACTAGGACAAAAGTCCTTATCGCATATTACATATTTGCTTTTTCTTATTTAGCCGTTTTTTACAGTTATCTATCGCCTCTGAGCCTTTGCCTTTTGCTTTTTATACCGTACAGATGCGTTAGCAGGCTCTCTTTTTCCTCGGCTGTTATGTGGTCCAGTTCATCGAGCGCTCTCCTTATATCCGGATCGCGCAGTATAGAATTCGATGTATTGTCGGGTTTGTATACCGCGCCAGCTACTCCATGCCTATCATCGGTACGATCCAACAGGTAGTCCACAGATACATTAAAAAAATCCGCTAAACGGCATATCGTTTGAAAATCCGGTTGCCTTTTATTAGTTTCATACAGAGAAAGAGCGCTGCGCGAAATGCCCAGTATATTAGCCAATTCCTCTTGCGTCATCTTCCTCTCCTTGCGCAATTTCACCAAGCGTTCATATAACATAAAATAATACCACCGCTCTATAATATAGTATTATTATAAGAGCAGGTGGTATTAGCAGGCAATCATTGTGACTAAAAGCAGCATATCGGCATTTTTAGCTACATATCGTAGCATCCATTCGTTCGGCCAATAAATCTTTTAAGAATTGGCCGGTGTAGCTTCTGGGGTTTTCCGCCACCTCTTCCGGCGTGCCCTGCGCAACTATCTCCCCTCCGCGATCTCCACCTTCGGGACCAAGGTCTATTATATAATCGGCCGATTTTATCACGTCCATATTATGCTCTATGACCACGACGGTATTGCCGGCATCGACCAGCCTCTGCAGCATATCGATCAGCTTATGCACATCGGCCATATGTAGGCCCGTTGTAGGTTCATCCAGTATATAAAGCGTCTTGCCCGTAGCACGACGACTGAGTTCGGTAGCAAGTTTTACCCTTTGGGCCTCGCCTCCGGAAAGCGTGGTGGCCGGCTGCCCCAGTTTCATATAGCCGAGTCCGACATCATACAACGTCTGGATTTTAGCCTGTATGCGCGGTATATTCTTAAAGAATTCCAGCGCTTCCTCTACGGTCATATCCAACACATCGGCTATGCTCTTGCCTTTATATTTCACCTCCAGCGTCTCCCTGTTATAGCGCTTACCCTGGCATACCTCACAGGGCACGTATATATCTGACATGAAATGCATCTCTATCTTTATAACGCCATCTCCATGACAGGCTTCGCATCGGCCACCTCTAACGTTAAAGCTGAAGCGCCCCGGCTTATAGCCGCGCATCCTAGCCTCCTGCGTCTGAGCAAATACATTTCGTATTATATCAAATACGCCAGTATAAGTGGCAGGATTAGAACGTGGCGTACGGCCTATAGGCGATTGATCGATATCTATGACCTTGTCAAGATATTCCTCGCCTTTTATAGCATCGTGTTGACCGGGATAAGTATGCGCGCCATTTAAATCCCTGGCTAATTGTTTATACAATATTTCATTGACCAATGTGCTCTTGCCCGACCCTGACACACCTGTTATACATGTAAATGTACCCAGAGGTATATCGACATCTATATCCTTGAGATTATTTTCGCGCGCCCCTATTATACTGATCCATTTATTGCCACAACGCCTTGTTTGCGGTATCTCTATCGATTTTTTGCCGCTTAAATACTGCCCGGTCAATGATTCGGGACAAGCCTTTATCTCATCCACCGTGCCTGTAGCCACCACGTATCCCCCATGCGCACCAGGACCTGGCCCCATATCTATTATATAATCGGCCGCATACATCGTTTCTTCATCATGCTCTACCACCACCACAGTATTGCCCAGATCCCTCAGGTTCTTCAGTGTGTCCAGCAATCTGCCGTTATCGCGTTGATGCAACCCTATGCTTGGTTCATCGAGTATATATAACACGCCTACCAACCCCGAACCTATTTGCGTAGCTAATCTTATACGCTGAGCCTCACCACCAGATAACGTGGTAGCCGATCGCGAAAGCGTAAGATAATCCAGGCCCACATTCAATAAAAACCCCAGCCTCGCGTTTATCTCCTTGAGTATCTGATCGGCAATCATATGCTCACGCTCAGTAAGCTGCAAAGCAGCAAAAAATTCACCGGCCTCGCGTATCGACATATCGGATACTTCGGCTATCGACTTGCCCCCTATGGTTACAGCAAGGCTCTCTTTTTTCAGGCGGGCACCGTGGCAATCAGGGCATAGTGAGGCTGTCATGTAGCTTTCTATCTCGGCCTTTATCCATTCAGACTGCGTTTGTGCATACCGCCTCTCCAGCAGCGGAATAATACCGTCGAACTTGATGTTTCTCTTAGGCACGGCCTTGGTTGCCTTTGTCCCGTAAAGCAGTAAATTGACTATATCCTCTCCGAGGTCCGCTACGGGTACATCGGTTCCGAAACCATAAGCATCGGCCAGTGACCTGATAGAGCTATTGGCATAATATCCCTCTACAGCGAAATTCCATGGCTCTATAGCGCCTTCATCCAATGACTTTCCTTTATCAGGAATAAGAAGCTCCGGATCCAGTTTCATCAACACGCCGAGCCCCATACAAGTCGGACATGCCCCGTAAGGATTATTAAATGAAAACAAGCGCGGCGTTATCTCCTCTATGCTTATGCCACAATCCGGACATGCGAAATTCTGGCTGAACAGCATCTCCTGGCCGTCCACAACATCGACCAGCACCAACCCGCCGCTCAGTTTCATAACCGTTTCCAACGAGTCAGCCAGTCGGCCCTCTATGCCCGGGCGTATGCTCAGCCTATCCACAACTATTTCTATATTATGTTTTTTATTCTTGACAAGCTTTATATCCTCCACAAGATCCACTACCTGTCCATCTATCCGAGCACGTACATAGCCAGCTCGACGCATATCATCGAGCACTTTGGTATATTCGCCCTTCCTGCCGCGTGCTATAGGCGCTAACAACTGTATCCTCGTGCGCTCCGGCAATTGCATTATGCGGTCTACTATCTGATCCAGCGTCTGTTGCTCTATCAAACGGCCGCAGTTTGGGCAGTGAGGCACTCCTATCCTGGCAAACAGCAACCTTAAATAATCATGTATCTCGGTAACGGTACCAACGGTGGAACGCGGATTATGGCTGGTAGTTTTCTGGTCTATGGATATAGAAGGCGATAAGCCTTCTATATAATCTACATCCGGTTTATCCATCTGCCCTAAAAATTGCCTGGCATAAGCCGAAAGCGATTCTACATAACGTCGCTGGCCTTCGGCATATATGGTATCGAAAGCCAGCGACGATTTGCCCGAACCGCTTAAACCGGTTATGACTACCAGTTCATTGCGCGGTATGGTCACATCTATATTTTTAAGGTTGTGCTGCCTAGCTCCCTTTATTACAATAGCATCTTTAGACATAAAATTTTAAACTCCCTATAGCTTGCTTTTCAACTCCAACATTTGGTCTCTGTATTCGGCGGCTTTTTCAAACTCCATTGCAGCAGCCGCTTCCCTCATCTTGCGCTCTAACTCATCTATTATATCTACAATCTCCTGCCTGGTCAACTTGCTTTTGGCAGCATAAACCTCTCGGCTCTCAGCCACTTTTGTAATCTCTATTATATCGCGTATACCCTTCTTGATAGTTTGAGGCGTTATACCATGCTTTTCATTGTATTCTATCTGCAACTGACGGCGTCGATTAGTTTCGTCTATAGCGCGCTTCATCGAACCCGTTATGTTATCGGCATACATTATTACTTTACCTTCAACATTGCGCGCTGCACGTCCTATAGTCTGTATGAGCGACGTCTCGGAACGCAAGAATCCTTCTTTATCGGCATCCAATATAGCCACCAATGAAACCTCCGGCAGATCCAAGCCCTCTCTCAAAAGGTTTATTCCGACCAACACATCGAATACACCCAAGCGCAAATCCCTTATTATCTGCATGCGCTCTATGGTCGCTACGTCGGAATGCATGTAGCGCACCTTTATATTCAATTCTTTCAGATAATCGGTTAGATTTTCAGCCATCCTCTTGGTAAGCGTAGTAACCAACACGCGCTGGCCTTTTTCAACGCGCTTTTTTATCTCGGCTATAAGGTCGTCGATCTGGCCTTGCACCGGACGTACCTCTACCTCAGGATCAACCAAACCGGTAGGCCTTATGATCTGCTCTACTACCTGCTGAGAATGCTCCATCTCATAAGGACCAGGCGTAGCGCTGACAAAGATAATTTGATTGATATGTGCCTCAAATTCTTCAAACGTTAGCGGCCTATTGTCATATGCAGCCGGTAACCTGAAACCATACTCTACAAGCGTATCCTTGCGGGAACGGTCGCCGGCATACATGCCGCGTATCTGCGGCAACGTAACATGCGACTCATCTATGAATATCAGAAAATCATCCGGAAAATAATCCAGCAACGTATAAGGTGGTTGACCAGGCTGACGGCCGTCAAAATAACGCGAATAATTCTCTATGCCCTGGCAGTATCCAACCTCACGCATCATCTCTATATCGAAATTTGTGCGCTGGACTATGCGCTGGGCCTCCAGAAGCTTGTCCTGAGCCTTGAATTCGGCTTCTCGTATAGCCAGGTCGCGCTCTATCTGCTCTATGGCCCTATTCAACGTATCCTGCGACGTAACATAATGCGATGCCGGAAATATAGCTACATGATTCAATTCAGCCGTTATTTCGCCAGTCACTATATCGACCTCAGTTATGCGGTCGATCTCATCGCCGAAAAATTCCACCCTAATAGCCTTATCGCTCGATGACGCCGGAAAAATCTCCACTACGTCGCCATGTACCCGAAACGTACCGCGTACAAAATCTATATCGTTGCGCTCGTACTGTATCTCTATCAAACGGTGCAGCACCTCGTCGCGATCTCTCTCCATGCCTGGACGCAACGACACCACCATCGACGCATATTCGTTCGGATTACCCAAACCGTATATACATGACACACTGGCCACCACTATAACATCGCGGCGCTCCAGCAAAGCCGAAGTAGCCGAATGCCTCATTTTATCTATCTCATCGTTTATAGCCGAGTCCTTCTCTATATACGTATCGGTAGTCGGTATATAAGCCTCGGGCTGATAATAATCATAATAGCTCACAAAGTATTCTACAGCATTATTGGGAAAAAACTCCTTAAATTCTCCGCATAGCTGCGCCGCCAAGGTCTTGTTATGCGCTATGACCAGTGTCGGTTTTTGTACCTTTTGTATTATATTTGCCATGGTAAAGGTCTTACCTGAACCGGTAACACCCAGCATGGTTTGAGCCTTCAGGCCATTCTTGACACCATCAGCCAACTTTTCTATAGCTTGTGGTTGATCGCCTGTAGGTTTATACTTAGATATTAAATTAAATTCTGCCATCGTTTATCAATCCTTTAACCCAGCCGGCTGCTATTCATAATGTTCTTAAGCGGATCGTTATCATCGTGCATATTTATAAAAACAGCAGAGCGTTTGGGCATTATAATAGCGCCAAGATTGCTTATTCCATCTGGATAAAATCGATGCTCGCAGCTTTTTGTGTGTCCTTTTATATCAATACCGTCTACCCACATAAAATGCGGATAATCCCTTAATATCTCATTCAGCATATCCTCGCTGTTTACATCGCGGCCATTAACCGATAATATTGTATCTCCAGCTTTAAGCCCCATAGTTTCGGCTGGCGATAACGGCAAAACATCAAGCACCATAAGTCCGCGTTTTGGCGCAACAAATATCGGTTCACCCCTCTGTTGTACCCAAACACCATATTTTATCACCAATTCATGAAGCACCGGCATAGCTATGGCTCCTATATATGCGAATATCTTGTAGCGCGATGCGGCATAGGATAAAACCAGCAGCGTTAAGCTATATAATCCTAGTCTAAACGCCGATGCATGCACTCTATCCTTAACCGGTTGGGTTATAGCGATATCACTGTAACCCAAAGCAGCTATCATGGGAATAAGCATAAAGGATGCTGCGCCGCTTGCTGATTTAAGCAACGGCCACCAAGACGGCATATCCACCGCCTGTCCCACGACTATCATATCGGTGTAAACCAGAAACGCTAGAGGCAACGGCCAAAACTTTTGTATGGCAAACGCTCCTATTACCTCATGCCGGTTATTTTGCACCAACATAGGCAATGGGTCATGATCGCCCTCCATAAACATGAGCATGCTCTCCATAAGATGCAGTATACCCACCAACGCTATTATACCCGGCACATATGCCTCAGGCCATCCGAATAAAAGGCTTATCATCGCTACTATACCACCGGCATAAGAGAAACATATAAACCTCGGATCAAATAGGAGCAACATCAGCGCCAATGGCCATATGAGCATTATAGAAATTTCGTCTATAGAAATGCCGATCCATAGAGCCACTATGCTGCCTATAAAGCCCGCTACCAATCCGTATAAGCCACTATTTATAACGCGATGCCATATCGACGCCCTCGGCGCCCCCAGCACCCGTTCTTCCAGTTCCGCATATCGTTTGCTTTGAAAATACAATATAAATATTACCAACGGGAAGTATATATTGAATATCGATTTTATAAAGACCTTAAATATAAGATTAACCGTATCTAAAAACAGCATCAAACCTCACCTTGATATTTTTATTTTATTTTCGACTTCAATACCTCTACAGCCTTCTGCAACTGTGTATCATCCTCCGGTTTTATCTGCAGCGAACTCTGGTATCCCTCGGGCATCTCTACTACCACATCCGGCTGTATGCCTGTGCCGTGTATGTTCCGGCCTTTAGGCGTATAATACTTGGAAGTCGTAAGCTTCAACGCCGAACCATCCTTAAAGTCGCGTATGCTCTGCACTATGCCTTTGCCGAATGTCTTTGTCCCTACCAGCGTGCCGCTGCCGCTGTCCTGCACCGCTCCAGATACCACTTCCGATGCGCTGGCGCTGTTTTCGTTTACCAGAATAACCAACGGTACATCTATCTTATTTGCATCGGATGACCAAGACTGCTTCTCGCCGTTTTTATCCATCGTATACACTATCAAGCCTTTCGGCATCAATCTATCCGCTATCTCAACGGCAACATCAAGCAATCCTCCCGGATTATCGCGCAGATCAAATATAAGGCCTTTCATACCTTGTTTGGAAAGGGCATTTAACGCAGCATCGAACTCTTTTACCGAGCCTTGATCGAAAGTGGTAAGCCTTATATATCCTATACCGTCATCCATCATAGAATATTCTATTGTCTGTATATTTATTATATCGCGTACCAATTCAAACTCCAACAGTTGAGCTGAACCTTCCCTCAGTATGGTAACCTTTACTTTGGTACCTTTATCGCCTTTCATCATGGCTACGGCCTTATCCAGAGAACTACCGTCTACATCCTGTCCGTCGACTTTTACCACCTTATCGCCCGGCTTTATGCCAGCTTTAGCGGCCGGTCCATCCTTAAAGGCATTTACCACTTCTATAAGGTTATCATCTGGATTAACGGTGACCAATAAGCCCACACCGGCATATTTGCCAGTGGTATGCTCCATAAACTCTTTATATTCATCTTTATCGAAATATTGCGAGTACGGGTCTTCCAAAGCTGCCACTAAGCCTTTTACCGCACCATCCATCAGTTTACTTTCATCATAAGGCAAGGCGAACTGACTCTCTATTGTCTTTTTCACTTCCGCCAGTTTGCTCGTGCTTACCAGCCACTGGTAATCTTCTCTGGAAATCGTTACCTTATCCCCTTGGTAAACCTGCCAATAGTCATTTATAGCTAATGACAACGTAGAAGAAAGTATAACAGCTATTATAACTATAATGATGGTCTGCTTCTTGCTAATCATCCAATTAATACTCCCTAATATCTATAATGTCGTTCTATTTATATCTATTATAACACCTAATCGCCATAAAGAGAATATATTTTCTGATTTATATCGCATTGAGCACATATCTGCGCCATATATACCTCATATAAGTTTTAGGCTGTTCACGTATGGATTCCAGTATGCGCTCATAATACTCTGACATTTGTTCCAATTCCGCTTTGGTCATAGATTGCTGACTATAACGCGCTCTCTGGAATATATCGGTGAGCTCTTTAAAACGCTGGCTACCCATATACCTGCACACCCTGTCAGCGTACTCCGCAGGCGTCTCGCCCGGCCACATGCTCAACCCCCAATGTTCCAACAAACGGCATATGGTATCATAATATGTCAGTATACCCTCGCGGTATTCGCTTCGGCGCCATACGTTGCGCTGGCGCCATTTAATGATCCATACATACGTTATACGCATAAGCAAAGCGGCTATAAGTGCAGCTGCTGACCATAATACAGTTGGCCACCAGTTCGTTTCCGGTGGTTCTGCCGGTGCCACCACATCAATCTGCGCAGACGGATCATAGTTGTTGGGCGTTTGATTAAGTTGATTCATATAATCCATATATTGCTGATAATAATCGTTATAATTTCCAGCCGCTACAGCATCGCCTGTTATGGTTTCTCCGAATTGGCTTGCCGCATATGCCGGCGTTGGTTCAAAAGGCAACCACCCGAATTCGCTGAAATATACCTCTACCCACGAATGGGCCTGTGAATTCGTTACTTCATAACGATCGCTTTCGACAGGTTCATCCGGCATAACGAAGCCTGTAACATATCTCGCCGGTATACCTATAGAACGCAACATAACAGCCATAGCTGTGGCATAGTATACACAATAACCCTGTTTTTGTTCAAATATAAAATAATCTACAAACTCCTGTCCGCGCGGTGTATAAGATACATCCAGAGTATATGGAAACTGCCTTAGATAGCTTTCCACCGCTTTGACTTTGTCGTAAGGATTACTGTATTTCTCAGTTATCTTCATGGCTTCCTGCTTCAATCTATCGCTTATGCGGTCTTGAGGCAATTGTAAATATCGATTCATTATAGGTAAAGGATAATTATACCCGCTGGCTTTCAATCTATCCACATCGACTATAGGCACTATGGACTCTGCAGTATACGGCTCTCGCATCCGGCCTTCAGGATTCATAATCTCATAAGCATCGCTGCCATAATATTGGCCTCCATCCTGCTTATAAATTGCCCAGGGCTGCCACGGGACAAATAACGTATTGCTATGAAGATCAGCCGGCTCTACGGTTATCTTTATTTTATATGTTTCTACATCGCGCGCAAAGCTATTGTCCATTGCAGCGCCGTCGTTATATGCATACCATTTGGACTGAGATCTCTCCCAACCACGGCCATCATATATATCATAGGCTACCGCTCGCAGATATGTTTTCTGAGGTGAGTGCACTATCAGCGCTACAGAATCGTCTTGTAGGGCCGGCCCCCCCAGAAATTTTTGGCTACGCTGCATTCCTGTTTCTGACAAATCAAACGTGCCGCTCAAATCTACCGATGTGAGCGGATGAGCCCTGTCGCCACCACGCCATTCCCTTACCACGGGAAAGGTCTGCACTATTTTATCATTGAGCCACTGCCACGAAACGGGCTCTATATCCATCGGCATAATCATGGTCATAGCAATAGCGGCCGCTGATATAATGCCGCCCATACTCACCCAATTGCTCAGCGCGTCTTTGCTTTTTACCCTTTGCTGTCGCTCATATGTGCGCAGAGCCATTAAAACCACAGCAACTGCCGCAAATACCACCATATAATATATAGCCTCATCTACAAAACCGTACCACTGTACAACGAAGATCAGCAGTCCTGCCACTATAGGTATAAAAGTCTGTTTCCAACGGATTATCAAGAATGGCATTATAAAACCCGTCAATATATATATACAAAAAAGCAATATCTGAGCATATGCCGCAGAATATTCAACCGAATTATTCATATATAGGCTTGCCCATATCGCCATATTTTTCACAAAATCCGCTGCTGAAATCAACTCTTGCTTATCGCGTATATATACAGCCACTATAATGGCTATAAAGGCCGCAAGCACTATTATATCTATCTTCTTGTAAAAAGCCCACAGCGAAAAAAGCAGCGTTATGATAACCGTCCATATTATGGTCTTATAGAAAGGATAAGGAAAATCGAACCCGTTGGTTATGGAAAGGTTCAAGCACAAAACCATAAGCACAGTGACTATAATATATGTCAATAAATATCTTTTATCATATATATTCTTCATAAGTTTTCCTCCCGGCAAACGACCATCGGCTAAATGGCCATCAAAGCCGAAGATGCGTTTTCGTTCGTAGAAAAATCCATTATCTGTACGCCGCATTCCTTAAGATATGCCAATGCATTGGCCTGTTCATTATCGTGTTTATCGCCGAAATATACACATCTTATCTCATATCCCATATCTTTTAGGGATACCATGGCAGACAACGTATCGCTGGCTAAAAGCGGCGCCAAAATCAATACCGCGGTACCCCATGGCATTGCCGCCATATCTTTTAACAGCACGTCCGACAATGGCCTTTCGCCCTGCATTTTTGTCATTATTATAGAATCCATAAATGCCGTGAACGTCGAAAGATTATTACCCCATAACATTACATGCTCGCGTTCATCATATATCAATCCCGTATGCATTTCGCTGTTAAGGCAGTAATATAATATAGACGCCGCGCATTCAGCCATTCGTTCGCTTAATTCCGCAGTATTGCTTTCAAAATCAGACTTATAGGTATCCATAACCACGCATACCTGGGTATTGGAGTTAAATACAAAGTCTTTTACCAATAATTCATCGCGTTTGGCAGACAGTTTCCAATGCACGCGTTTTATGCTATCCCCGTCCCTGTATTGACGTATACCGCCTATGTCAGCAAAATCCTCCATAATACGGTGCTTACCGGATATATTGCCCATTTGTTGATAAGACGACAACGATAAGCGATTCAAATTATACCATTTAGGATACACGCGAAGTATCAAATGAGAATCCAATCGTTTATTTACAGCGAATATACCAAAAGCATCTTCTACCCTTAACGTTATGGAATCCATGTCATAAAAACCGTAATGGCCACATTGCAGTATATCTTCAAAAGATACCTCATGCCTTGGGCCCAAACTTATATGGCGCGAGATATGCTTCTGAGCTAACATATCAGATAATAAATCCGCACCTATGGCAACATAAGGTATCGGTAAAAAACTGGGGTTCTCTATATCCATACTTATTTGAATGCTATCTCCCACAACAACGCTTTGCCTATCAACTTTTATACTTGTATATAGTATATTGACCGAAATAATGGCCCATAAAACCGAAAACAGCATTGAAAACCCATATATATACAATATCATATACGGTAGGTTTCCACCTGTAAACAATGCTACAAAAAACAGGATGAGCAAAAACGAAACTGCTATTATAGCCTTAATACCAGTTGGTTTTATACTAAAACTCTTATCACGCATAATTCCTCACCGCAGGAACATTCAAATTAGCCAGTACATCTCGCACAGCATCTTCAGCCGTTTTATTCTGCAAGCGATATTCCGGCCTGACTATTATGCGGTGGGCTAAGACAGGTACCGCTACATTTTTTATATCATCGGGCAATACATATTCCCTTCCGCGAATAAAAGCCAACGCTTGAGATGCTTTTAACAATACCAAAGATGCTCTCGGGCTCGCGCCCAAATAAATGTCTTTGCTATTGCGCGTGCGATTGGCTATATTCACAATATAATTATACAGGCTATCGTCCACATACACCTGCGATACCGCCTCCTGCATCTGAATAACATCATCGCCATGGAGCACTGGTTCTAAGTGGTCGACTATATTATCGTTTTTATAACTCTGCAATATCGCCTTTTCATGGACAGGCTGTGGATAACCCATATTTATGCGAACGGTGAAACGATCCAATTGAGCCTCGGGCAGCGGAAATGTCCCCTCGTATTCTATAGGATTTTGCGTCGCCAATACCATGAACGGTTCACTCACATTATACGTCACGCCGTCTACCGTAATCTGCCTTTCACCCATAACTTCCAATAAACTGGATTGCGTTTTAGGCGACGCTCTGTTTATTTCATCAGCTAATATTATATTGCTGAATATCGGACCTTTTTTAAATTCAAAGCGCTGGTCCTTTTGATTATAAATAGATACACCGATTATATCTGAGGGCAATAAATCCGTGGTGAACTGTATTCGGCTGAAACTAGATTGTATAGACCTAGCTAGAGCTTTAACCAATGTTGTCTTACCTACACCGGGCACATCTTCTATCAACGCATGCCCTCTGCACAACAATGCTACCAAGACGAGTTCTACTGCATCGGATTTGCCTATTAAAGCCTTTTCTATATTGTCCTTAAGTACTTTTGCCGACTGATGGAGATCCAAATATACCACCGCCATATAAATATTTGTTTATACGTTTATTTTATATTTAGCCGCAAAATTTGTCAATATATATTATTTTTTCAGCCTGTCGACATATCTGGCCGCTGCCAGAGCCGCCACAGTACCCTCGCCTACAGCTTTGGCCACTTGGTACGGCCAACCAGTGCAATCGCCTGCCGCATATACACCCGGTATATTGGTCTCCATGTCCCTGTCCACTTTTATCAGCCCTTTGTCCATTTCCAGACCGGGTATAAGCTGATCCAAAGGCGTAACCTTCTTTAATACAAACACGCCGTCCACCGGCAATGCGGAATTTTTAAGTTTTAATACGCGCACCGCTTCATCGCCTTCTATGGCTATAGGCTTATCATTTATAACCTCAACCCCTTGCTTTACCTCCACAGGCTGATTATACAGTGGTATATAATAAACCTTTTGACATATGCCGGCCAGATAATCAGCTTCTTCCTGTCCACTGACTTCTTCCGATATTATAGCTACCGTCTTGCCTTTATATAGAGGTCCGTCACAGGTAGCGCAATAGCCCACTCCTTTACCCAAAAACTCCTGTTCACCTGGCATAAAACGCGTCTTGGGAATGCCTGTGGCTAATATTACCGATCGGCTCTCATAAAATATATTGTTTGCATTTATCATAAAACTCGTGCCCATTGGCATGACATTGGTAACTTTTTCGCGTTTTATCTCCACTGCTTCATGCTGTGCTACATGATCGCGAAAACGCCGCATCAATTCCATACCGTCAGTATTTGGAAAGCCTAGATAATTGTCTATATCAGGGGCTTTATCCATATAAGTGGTCTCTTCCCTGCCCGCGAATACCACCGTTTGCTGATTTCGTATATCCGCATTAAGGGCTGCAGCCAAGCCTGCCGGACCTGATCCAATTATAGCTATATCGTACATTGCTCTATTTATTTCCTCCCATATCATTTATGAATTCTTGTATGCTTTGTTCCCCGCTTAGCACCGCCAATTCTATATCCACATCTTTGACCTCGCCAGGCTGTATAAACTGCAGCCTGCCATTATTGCGGGCAGCCGCTCTGCCTTCGGGTATACAGTTGCCCGGTTCTAAACCCACGACATAATCCTGCTGACCCATCATCTTCCACTCAGTAAAATACGGCAATTGATTTATATTAAACCTTATGTAAATGCCCGTATTTATTTCTTTATTTATTATACCCACAGACGTATAACCATCAGCGTCTGCTCTTAAAGAATGGAAAAAGACCTGTTCTGCATAACCTTTAGTAGGCATCTGAAAGCTATCATATATGCCGATACCAGGTTTAGCTGCCTCATCCCTCGCTGCTACTGAAATATCATCGGCACAAAGCCTGGAATATTGGCTGACTATCGGAAATCCAAAATTCATATGATATAGCAGCATAAGCGGCGAAGGTTGATAGCCGATATTTTCCACCTGATCGTGAATATATAGTTTAGAATCTCCCAGTACAGCCTTTATCTCCCGTGTAAGCTTGAGATTTCCGTTAAATGTACAGGCCTCCACCATACTGCCTCTGAGTTTCATTATATATTGTCCATTTTGCCAATAAGCATCCATGTTTACGTACTCGGCAGGTATATTGCCTATACGCCCATGCTGCCCCAGCATCTCGCCTTGATCCTCACATGGCGCGCCAGCCTGTGTAAGGCCACAAGTAGTCAGTACCCCGCCGAAAAAACTGCGTAACCACGATAGGCCCTCAGGCTCGTAATACTGTGGAGCCACAATGCCCGATTTGGATATCCATCCCAACGGTATACCATTATATTCCGCCCACGCTATATCCATCGCCCTGCCCGGCAGTACAGTGAATTGAAAGCCCGAACCAGTCTTAACGTCTACGGCTTCCACGCCTTCGGCGCGTCCCCCGCACAATATATGCCGTTTCATACCGGCCACCTGAGATATCTGCCCTATGCTCTCAATAAGTTGTTTTTCGCTCAATTCCATGCCAAATAGATTCATCTCTCGCTCACCATCCTAACGTTGCCGGTTCATCGGCGGCTCTAACCATGGCTCAAAATAATCTTTCGGTGGCTCTGTTGGAGCGCGGTGATTACCCAGGCAGCAAGAACATGTTCGGCGGCACCATATATACGACGCCTACCGAAGAAATAATACCCGCTTTTTGGCGAGATGCGCCGTTGGAACGGCCTGTGGTCAGCGATGAGCTGTGGTTTGTGGATCATGATTCGGCGGTCAAGATAGGCTTTACGGGTTTAAGATTCGCTAAGCCGCCTTTTAATAAGTTTACGGCACTACGAGCTAAATTCGACAGTTGGCTTGCTCATAAAGCTGTGGAAGCCGGAGCTCATCTTTTGACCAAGGCTTTGGCTACCGATTTGGTATATGAACGGATAGGGCTTATGAGTAAAAAAGTAGACGGGGTGCTACTGGACAGCGGCGATGTGCTGCGAGCCGATGCTGTCGTGCTGGCAGAAGGCGCACCGGCTTATCTTGCCCAAAAAGCCGGCATGCGCGGCAACATGGAGACCAGCAGCATAACCCTCTACGTTAAGGAGATACTGGATCTGCCGGCCGGCAAGATAGAGGAGCGTTTTAATTTGGAAAACGGCTGCGGTGCCAATATAGCCTTTATCGGCGATCCGACGTCTGGCGTCGTAGGCAAGGCCGCTATATGGACTAATAGGGATTCGATATCGCTCATAGTGGGAGGATATTTAAACCAGCTTATAAGCAAAGGGCTGAACCCTTTTCAACTTTTAGAGCGCACAAAGCGGCACCCCATAATAAAACGCTTGCTGGATGGCGCTAAACCGGTAGAATACATGGGCGCTACCATACCCAAAGGCGGCTACAAAAATATCCCGCAGTTATATGGATATGGCATACTGGTGGCCGGCGACGCCGCTATGATGATAAGCGGACGACAGGGTACAGACCTGGCCATGTTAAGCGGTAAATACGCTGCTGAAGCAGTGTGTCAGGCAAAGGCCAAAGGCGACTTCTCCCCTGACATACTTCAGGCGTATGAGCGGCGAATCGGCAGCAGTTATTTTATGAAGGACATTGAGGATAATAAAAACGTCGGAAATTATTATAAAAAACACCCTGACGCCGATTATCTTATAAATAAGATGCTCAATGATGCGGCCTATGAATATTTTAAAACCGACCTTGAACCGGGTAGCCAAAAAATCGATAAAATAATTCAACAGATAAGAAGTTTCCAGCATCCATGGAAAACTGTAAAAGACGTCTATCACGGCATACAAAATTGGGGTGTATTTTAGCATGGAGAATCCATTGAAATACACCATTATCAAACCTTACAAAGAATCGCATATAAGTATAAAAGACCAAAGGATATGCGCATACAGATGCGAGAATAAACCATGCACATATTATTGCCCGTCACAAGTATATTACTGGTCGGACAATGCCATACAAGTAGATTACACGCGCTGCATTGAATGTAAGGCCTGCCCTTTCGGTTGCCCATACGGTAATATTGAATGGCATTATCCCAAAGCAGGATACGGCGTTATGTATAAAATATAATATGCCATGTTGACAAAGGGCAATGCTCTGTTATATAATGCTATTGTTAACCTTATATCGAATATAGGTTAACAATGCATTATAAAGGGGTGATATAGTGAAAGCTCGCGACATGACACTGGCGGCACTATTCGCCGCATTGACCGCCATAGGTGCATTTATAAGGATACCCATGGTACCTGTAGCCATTAGCCTGCAGCTTTTCTTCGTAATGTTAGCAGGATTAATACTTGGGCCAAAGCTGGGAGCATTATCTCAAATAATATACATAGCCATAGGCCTTATAGGTATCCCGATATTCACCGAGGGCGGCGGGCCGGCGTACGTATTGAAGCCATCATTTGGATACCTGATAGGATTTATAGCCACAGCTTATATATCAGGATGGTTGAGTCGACCTACAGGCGATAAAAAGGTCGGATTCATACATATTATGGCGGCGTTGACAGCCGGTATACTGGCCGACTACATAATAGGCGTACCTTATATGTACCTTGTGGTAACATATTACATTGGCGGAAGCATGACGATAGGCACGGCTTTAACCAGCGGTTTCCTCATATTTTTGCCCGGCGACATAGCGAAGGCTATCGCCGCATCGCTTATATGGCAAAATATAAGAGGGCGCCTGCCGATGATGCAGCGGAGCTGATAACCCGCTGCATCAGTATGCCCTATGCTTAAGATAATAATCATGTATAAGCATATAGCTTTCCAGCGGCATACCCTTAAAAGCCACATTGGATGTAGAAAATATATATCCTCCGCCTGGCTTGCCATGTTCCATAGCATAAGCTGCACTGGCCAATATTTCCTCTTTAGTGCCGGTCTGCATAAGAGCACAATTGACATTGCCTATAAGGCATACCTTATCGCCGTACATTTTCTTTATAACCGCTATATCTATGCCCCCCTGTGGGTCTAGGGAGTGCAAAGCATGCGGCCCGCATTCCACTATCTGATCTATAATGGGCATGATATCGCCATCGGTATGCTTTATAACATAAGCGCCCATTTTACGCTGACCGTCTATAAGCCGAGCCAAATATGGCGTTATGAATTCCCGGAACATAGACGGCGACAAAAACGAGCCTCGATTAAACGCATAATCTGAACATAACGCAAAACCATCAAAACCACCGTCCATTAATTTGCGGCACCTCTCAAGCTGGTCATCCACCATCTTAGCCGCACGCTCTTTCATTTCATCCGGATGATCATTTAAGGCATATACGAAGTCTAGCATGGTATCGCCGTCAGGTATAGCATAAGTGGCATCACCATGGCATACGAATAAACGCTCTTCCTTAAGATACTCTTCAACTTTCTGCCGTATCGCTATCAATGTGTCAGTATTGCTCTGGTCATCAAAGTGCGGCACACCGTAACATATCATAGCTATGGCATAATCGAGATAATCGAATACTTTGGCCATTAACCTTGCGTTATGGTCTATGATCTCTTCCTTCGATATACCATCAATCACCTCTTTGCCGCTATAATAGCTTTCGCCGAACAGCTCCTCGACCAATTGAAATTCCAACTCCATTGTAGGCACATAATCCGGCTGTTTTAGCGTAAGCGCCGTTATAGCCCTTTGTTTTGGTGTCATTTATATCTCCCTTCTATTTTAACGCTTTAATAACCATATTCTATATTATCATTTTACCGGCTGTTTATCCATGTATTTTTTTGCTCTGTCGCTCGATTTTGCATCCGAAATAGTGTATAATATGCATAGCATTAAATAAATACAACCGGGAGGTAAAAGTTATGAAGGTAATGATAATAACCAGCAGTCCGAATATCGACGGTCTAACAGCAGCGTGCGGGCAAGCAGCCAAAGAAGGTATCGAAGCCGCCGGCGCCGAGGCTGTTATGGTACGTCTCAATGACCTCGATATAGGCAGGTGTCACGCATGTGATAACGGGTGGGGTACATGCAATAAGGAACACACTTGTAAGGTAGAAGATGATTTTCAAAAGCTTCATGCATCAGTAAATGAAATGGATGCTTACATATGGATAACGCCAGTATACTGGGGCGACATGAGCGAAGCTGCAAAGGCTTTCTTTGATCGCTTGCGCCGCTGCGAAGCCAGCAAGGATAACGATACCGCCATACAAAATAAGCCTGTCCTATCGGTAGCGGCGGCCGGCGGCAGCGGAGGCGGCACATTAACATGCTTGTCGTCTATGGAACGATTGGTGCACCATATGAGAGGCATTGTATTCGATCTGATAGGCATAACACAAAAAAGCAGAAATTATAAGATTTCAACTATACGCACCGCGGCCCAGACCATGGCGGAAAGCTATAAAAAATAAGGAGGATGTCTTATGTATAAAATAGGTTTGCAATTATATTCGATCAAAGAAGAAACCGAAAGGGATTTCTTTGGAGCGTTAAAAAAAGTAGCCGATATAGGTTATGATGGGGTAGAATTCGCCGGCTATTTTAATACGCCGGCCATGGATCTGAAAAATGCTTTGAATCAATACGGTTTAGAGGCAGCAGGCAGCCATATAGGTATAGACCTATTAACCAGTGCTCTTCCCTCGGTTATAGAATATAGCAAGACTATAGGAGATCCATTTATCATATGCCCATGGCTCCCCGAAAATATGCGCGATAGCAAGGAAAGTTGCAAACGTACCGCTCAACTGCTCACCGATATAGGCCGTGAATGCAATAAAAACGGCATACAGTTCGGCTACCACAATCATGACTTTGAATTCCGGACAATAGGCGACAATTTGATATTCGACCTGTTATTCGAGAACAGCGATCCCGAAGCCGTAAAGATAGAACTCGATACATCCTGGGTGGAATATACCGGCTATAAATCTGTAGATATAATAGACAAATACGGTAGCCGTTGCATATGCCTGCATATAAAGGATATGAAGAGTTGGGAAGAAAGGGTCAACACCGAAGTAGGCTGCGGCGTTATGGACTTTAAGGGTATTATAGCCGCCGGGAAAAAATATGGCGTAAAATGGTATACAGTGGAACAAGAAGAATTCGAACGTCCGTTGTTCGAAAGCATAGAAGTAAGCTGCAAAAATTTAAAACATCTGCTGGCGTAATATCGGTCGCAGATACAGGAACCATGCTATTAATATCAGCTATGGCCCCTGTATCTGTATGACTAACTTCTATTTACTTCGAACATCGCGCAAACGTTGCTGATCGTCTTAAGACCCAGATCCTGAGATAGATTTATCAGATTATCGCTTTCAGCCCCAGGTTGAAACCATATGAATTCACAGCCGAGCATAGCCGCCTCTCTGACAAAAGCCTCGGATTTATCAGGCGATATTATAACATCCACGACTTCAGGTACCTTCGGCAACGAAGAAAGGTCTTTATAGCACTTTTCCCCGTCTATGTCATCATAAAATGGATTGACTGGATAAACCTCATACTGGTGATCCTTAAGAGCTTTATAAACCTTATATCCAAACTTTTCTTTTTTTTGCGTCGCTCCGATAACTGCCCATATCCTTTTGTTCAATGCGTCATTAACTAAATTATCCGCCACAAGAATTCTCCTTCCAAAGAGTTTTAAGTCGTCACACACATATTATAGCTCTTTCCTAAAACCTTTGACAAGCGGCATTTTATTCTCGAGCTATTTGTGCTGTACCTATTTTTCGTTCAAAATCAAACAGTACACTAGCCTTACCGTCCAATAAAATTTGATTTTTATCTCATTATGTCTTTATTACAGCTTTCTCGCTGCCTCAAATTGTATTTCACACCATGTTTTTGTCCATTATCGGCTTGACCCCCTAATTCCGGAGATTATGCACTGAATTCTTTGATTTTCACACCATTGCTCATGAATGCTTCATAAAACTTATTTGGAGCCATATATTTTATG
>JASGMM010000040.1 GCA_030156435.1 Clostridiales bacterium
AGAATCGTAACAGGCAAATTTTCTATTTCGTTTGTATTTTACAAGCATATCGTGTCCTTTCTGAAAACAAAAAAGCCGGAGAATCTGGGTGCAATAACGCACTTTAATTCTCCGGCAATAAATGTTTTTCTACAGTTATTTTATTTTATAATTCCTTTTGTCATAAAATGACTTTGCATCATTTTGAGAGCTATATCTGAAAAATCACCTTCTGCATCAGTATTTTTCGCTGAAAAAGGGGGCTAAAATCATGCATTTTTAACCCCCTTTTTTGCTCATTTTTTACCTCTAAACCACTACATGTAGTGGTCAAACCCTATTTTTCGTCTTCCAAACCACTACGCTGCATCAGAATCACGCACTCAACGTGCACAGTATGCGGGAACATGTCTACGGGTTGGACTGCTGTAGCTTTATAGCCATGGTCCGCAAGGAAGCGCATATCACGGGCAAGGGTAGCCGGGTTGCATGACACATACACCATCCTTTCAGGACATAACCGGACGGCAGCTTCCAAAAAGCTCTTGTCGCAGCCCTTGCGCGGTGGATCCATTATTATGACGTCTATGCGCACTTTATCCTCAATAAATTGGCCTATGGCATCCTCTGCCTTGGCGCATATAAACTCGACGTTGCTTATGTCGTTCAGCCGCGCGTTCTCGCGTGCATCGTCAACGGCCTGTCGTATCTCCTCTATCCCGTATACTTTTGCGGCCTTTTCGGCGGCTATTAGCGATATGGTACCTATACCACAATAGGTGTCGAGCACGGTCTGTGTGCTATCCAAACCGGCATATTCGATGGCCTTTGTGTACAACACCTCGGTTTGCATGGGGTTTACCTGGAAGAACGACAGAGGCGATATCTTAAATGTCAGGCCACACAATGTATCCACTATATGGTCATTGCCATATATCACCTTGCATTGGCTGCCCAATATAACGTTGGTACGCCGACGGTTTATATTCAGTACCACAGATGCGAGGCCATCGATGTTTTGCCGCAGCATATCCATAAACTCCTTAGCATATGGTATCGAATCGCCGTTTATAACCGGAACCACCATTACCTGTCCGCTGTTAAAGCCAACGCGCACCATTATGTGGCGCAGCAGGCCTTTACCCGTCATTTCGTCGTACACGGCTACATTATATCTGCTGATATAATCTTTGACCGTCTTTATCGCAGCATCAACCGCCGGATGCTGTATGGGACAGGTATCTATATCAACTATATCATGCGTACCTGCAGCAAAAAAGCCCATAACCGGCCTGCCGGAAAAAACGCCCACAGGCAATTGCGCTTTGTTTCTATAGTGCCACGGCCTCTCCATTCCTATAGTATCCAATACGGATACATCGTCAAAGCCGCCTATGCGCTGCAACGCATCCTTCACATGCCGCGTTTTATAAGCCAATTGGGCATCGTAGGCCATGGCTTGTATATGGCATCCGCCACAGCGATTCGCCACCGAGCACGACAGCTGTATGCGATAGTCGGACGGTTCCACGACAGACTCTATATGGCCTACGGCATATCGCTTACCTACCTTGTCTATCTTAACCGATACTCTGTCGCCTATAACGGCCCTCGGGACGAAAACGGCAAAGCCCGCTATATGGCCTATGCCTTCGCCATCGGTAGCTATATCCTCTATAACCATCTCATATACACTATCAACTTTTACCGGTATATCCATATGCCCTCGCTTATTTCAAATTTTAATGTCAATGCTCAATGCTGTATATATTATAACATTTTTTGCACTATTAAACTATAAGACAATAACAACAGGCAATGCTTTATCAGAGGGTTCGTGACTATTCAGTTACCAAGCCTGTGAGATACTTGAACAGTCATGAGGACTCAGCATGTATATGGACTGAGATTGTTTCTTGCACTCCAAGGTAATATAATTATAGAAAAGACAGACATATAAGTCTGCAAAATCATTATAAGAGAGGATGCTGTAATTTACGGAAATGGCTAATATGATGGAACTCCTGGCTCCAGCCGGCAGCATAGACGCTTTCAAGGCCGCTGTAAAAGCCGGTGCCGATGCCGTCTACATGGGCGGCAATGCTTTCAATGCACGTCAGTACGCCGGCAATTTCGACGATCAGAGCCTGAAATATGCCTTGGACTACGCTCACTTAAGAGGCGTTAAAGTATATATAACGGTAAATACATTGGTACGCGATGATGAATTCGATACGCTGCTACCGTATCTCGAGATGCTCTATGAATCAGGAGCCGATGGTTTGATAGTACAGGATATGGGTATAGCATCGCTCGTGGCGAAGCATTTGCCCTATATACCATTGCACGCCAGCACGCAGATGACCATACACAATGCACATGGCGCTACTATGCTTAGGGAACTGGGATTTAAAAGGGCAGTGCCGGCCCGCGAGCTGTCGCTGGAGGAAATATCGCATATGGCACAAGCTAGCGGCTTGGAAATAGAGGTTTTTGTGCACGGCGCTATGTGCTACGCCTATTCCGGCCAGTGCCTGATGAGCAGTTTCATGGGTGGCCGCAGTGGCAATCGCGGCCGGTGTGCCCAACCGTGCCGTATGCTATACAGCCTGCAGGATGAAAACGGGAAGTCCTATCCGCCTCAATACCTTTTAAGTATGAAGGACCTATGTCTTGTAGAGGACCTGCCTGCTTTAGCTGATGCCGGCGTAACAGCGCTAAAGATAGAAGGCCGCATGAAAAGCGCTGAGTATGTGGCGGTGGTGACGAGCAAATACCGCAAGGCGCTGGACAGACTGGCAGCGGATATCCGGCCTTTGATAGACCCAGAGGATATGATGCAGCTTATGCAGATCTTTAATCGCGGCGGATTTTCCAAAGGATATATCTACGGCAAAAGCGGCATCGACATGATATGTCCCGATAAACCCGACAACTGGGGTGTACCGTTGGGCACGACAAAGGTTTACGATTCCCACCACCGCATGATCGGCCTGAGGCTACAAGCGCCTTTATCGCTGGGCGATGGCATAGAGATAAGGGACGGTACTTCCAGTCACGGGCAAATAGTGACTTATATGACGCGCGATGGTCAGGCCATAAGGGAGGCCGATACCGGTCAGGAAGTGTTTATACGCACCGATAAACCGATTAGAGCAGGGACAGATGTTTACAAGACATCGGACGCCGGGTTGGATAAAAAACTGAAGGTATGGCTAAAAACCACACAGCGCTGCATCGATATAAATGCCCGCGTTGCTATCGTGGAGGGCCGATTCCCTATAATGGAGGTATGGGACAGCAACGGCCATTATGTGAAATATACGGGTGCCAAAATCATACAACAAGCCGAACATGCGCCACTGCAAAAAGGGCGCATTATGGAGCAGATAAACAGAGTCGGCGATATGCCTTTCAGATTTAAGAACGTAGAAGTCGAGCTCTCACCCAATGCCTGGTTACCAGTATCAGCCATAAACGATATGCGAAGGCAGGCCCTTGAGCAACTGTCTGAAGAGATAATAGATCAAAAGCGCAGAAAGCCCGTTTCAATCCCTTCCTACCATGTCGAAACCTCAAGAGCAAACGTTCAGGCAAGGCCGCTTATATACATCATGCTGGATAAACCTGAGCATGCCAGAGCAGCTATAGAGGCCGGCGCCGACGGCATATATCTACGCCTAAATGCCAGGCAAGCAGTAGGCCAAAGCGCTGTGCAGGCGGTACGGCTGTGCCATGATGCCGGTATATCGGTAATATGGGCTATGCTGCGTATAACCCGTGACCGGGAGCTGGACGATATAAAGGGCGTTCTGCCATCGGTAAGGGGGCTTTACAATGGCGTGCTTGTATCGGATATAGGTCAGATAAGGTGCACCAAAGATGCCGGTATAGAGTCTATATACGGTGATTTCTCCCTTAATATATTCAACAGCAACGCTGCGGCCGCTTACGCCTTCATGGGCATAAAACGCTTTATGCCATCGCTTGAGCTGACACTGGATCAATTATGCGTTTTTTCGTCCGGCAGCTCCATACCGATGGAGCTCATGGCTCACGGTCGCCCGCCTTTGATGATAGCTGAGGGCTGCCCGATAGGCGCTATAGCCGGTCATTTCAGCCATGAGCGGCCTTGTTCAAAACCATGCACAAAATACAGCTACAGCCTCCGCGACAGGAAGGGTAAATCGCTGTCCATTCGCACATATCTCAACAAATCCGGTTGCTATATAGAGATACTCAACGCCTATGAACTATGCATGGCCGATAAAATAAAAGACCTGCTGCCGCTGCATCCTTACAGTCTGCGTCTGGACCTAAGCGGCTATGATGATGAAGGCATCAAGCGCATCGTATCCCTTTACAAAAAGGCATTAGGTAGCGATGGCGAGGTAATCAAAGGCTCGTGTGGCAGCAACGTGACCAGAGGACATTATTACCGCGGGGTAGAATAAGTCTTCTATAAAGCTGCCTCATAACAGTTTCAAACATATTGGTAATATTTTCTATGGGTACATTGGCCTGGATATTGTGAACCTGGGTGAATACAAAACCTCCTCCAGGGGCAAATATCTCTATACGCTTTTTAACGTGTCGCCTGACTTCATCTTCAATAAGTGATTGTCGATTTTTTTAACTAAAAGCTTACTATGTCCCGAAGCCTGAAACGTTATTAAGTATGACTACCTGATTTCAAATCAGCTGCTCTGCCGATTGAGCTATGTAAGCTTATAATCCTTAATGATAAATCATCTTAGAAATAGTACCCATAATGCAAAGATATTTAGTGGTGCGCCTGGAGGGATTCGAACCCCCAGCCTCTTGGTCCGTAGCCAAGCGCTCTATCCAATTGGGCTACAGGCGCTCATCACAGTATATAGTATAGCCTCTATTCATCCTTTCGTCAAGAGTAAAATTTGGCTTCCTACAGGCGCCGAGGTCGTAATAGATGACTATTCAGCTATCTTACAGACAACAGTACCTGAATTGATTTTACGACGAAATAATACTATAATTTGTAGAGAAGGGGAGAGTGGAGAATGATATGATTAAGTTTAAGAACAAAGACCGTGCTAAGGTTATGGGCAAAAAGCATTTTTTTAGGTTAATTTATTTTTATTTTTTGATTCCCGTAACCATAATGCTTATATCTACTTTTTTTATATATAACAACTATAAAAGTTCCTTTGCGAGAGAGTTGGAGTCCAATTATATATCCAATTTATCCGCATTAGCGGATGATATAGACAAAGCATTGAGCGAGATACAGAATACGACCTTTCTTTTATCTTTGGACAATGATTTTTATGACGTATTTTACTCGGATAATGAATTAACGCCGCTCGATGGCTATAAAATTCAGGCTGTCAAAAATAATTTAATTAAATTCAAGTCCACAAAAGATTTGATCGATAGCGTATACATTCTTCACAAAAGCAGCAGCAAAGTTATCGATACCAACGGTAGCTATAACGCGGAGGGCTTTTATTCCAGGGTGGCAAAATACGATAAATATCCTCAAAAATCCTGGTTTAATTTTACTAATAATTTTACTTCCTACCAAATGCTGAAACCCAGCGTCTTGGAAGATAGCTCGAACGGCGTTTCTTATAAAAGGACGGTAATACCGTTTGTAACCTCTGCTATCGAGGGCCTTAAGTCCCCCAACCTGTTAGTCGTTAATATAAGCATAAATAAGCTAAATAGTTTAATAAATAAATATAGATTTATAGACAGCAGTCAAATAGCCATAGTCAGCTCCGATGGCACAGTATTTTCGTCTACAGACATGCATTTGGCCAATTTAATGTCCAGTGATGGCAATTTAATGCCGAGTATAATCAAAAATTATAATAATTTCTTTGAATATACTATAGATGGTAATAAACATTTGATCATAAACTTTCATTCTGATTCTGCCAAATTCAATGACTTCATCTATGTAGCTTCTGTACCTTATAACGACTTCTACCAAAAGCTATCAAACATAAAATTGCTGGCTTATTTATTCATTATATTCGGTGTTTTAGGTTCTTTAATTATATCTTATTTCATGAGCGTAAAAATATATAGCCCTATAAATAATCTGGTCGATATACTCGTCAAAAATGATATCGAAGAACAAGCTGCAAATGATAATGAGATAGAGTATTTAAATAGCCAGATAACGAAAATACTGTCAGATAACAATTTTTTAAGGCAGGATTTATCCATGGTGCTACCGTTTGCATCCGAACAATATCTTATCAAAATACTAACAAAAGATGATTTTTTATTGGACGATGATATTAAAGATTTTATAAGCAACGATAATCTAAACTTTAAATACCAATACTTTTGCGTCGCTGTAACGGAATTGAATTTCAGCGATAAATTTTATAATTCCTACAACAATGATGAATACTTAACCGTAAGAAAGGGTATAGCAAAATTATTTGACGAAATCGCTCTCAAAGATTATACTTCCTATGCATTAAATATAGCAAGAAATATGATAGGTATTGTTATAAATATGGCCGATGAAAACGACATCGATAACATATTGCCGAATATGCGCCATATGATAGATCTATTTAGTTATGACGCTGATCTTTTGAATATTAAAATCGGCGTGGGGCGTGTTTTTTCTGGTTATATCGGTATGAACCAATCATACAAAGAAGCTATGAGCGCATTGTCCTCTATCCCTTCATCAAATGACGACAAACTGAAGGTTTACTCCGATATAATGGATTATTCCAATTATCAATACTCAATACGCGATGAAAACAAATTATATAACTATCTTCTAACCCCTCATAAACAAGAAGCGATATCGTTCCTAAATTTATTAATAGAAAAAAATCTTCAGGCCGATCTTCCGCAAAATGTTATAAGACAATTTTACCTGAGCTTATATAATACCATGCTTCGAGTAGCGGAAAATAAGGGATTAAGCTTAAAAGAATTAATGGGAAATGAATACATGGACCTTCAGTCCAGTATAGAGCTTTTATCTATTAACGAAATCAACATGTATATAAGGCTGATAGCGGACAGAATGCTTGATATCACCACCGGCAATGGAAAAATAGATATAAACAAAGTAGTAGAGTATATTGAATCGAATTATCAGGCTGACATATACTTAGAGCAAATAGCCGAAAGGTTTAACACATCGGCTAAATATCTCTCAAGGCTATTTAAGGAAACATTAGGTGTTGGTTTTCATGAGTATTTGACGACATTTAGGATAGAAAAAGCCAAAAATTTGCTTACAGATACCGACCTAAGCGTAGGCCAAATAGGAGAAATGATCGGTTTTACCAACTATAGTACATTTTTTAGGCTTTTCAAGAAGTATGAAGGCGTCAATCCTTCGCAGTATAGAGATAGCCGCAAAAATGATATGGATGTTTCGTGAGAACTTAAATAAGGCGGCCACTTGTGCCGCCTTATTTAAGTATCTTCTACTATTTCAATACATCTTTTGTACTCTGATATACCTTGTTAGCCAGCTCCACCAACCTATCGCTGCCCTTTTGCTTGCAATCTTGCACATATTTATCCCAGTCTGATTCAAGCGATGCATCGCCAAGTATAAATTTAAGCGTCATGGATTCTACGTAATCCATCAGCGGTGTACTCAGCATATTGGCCTGTTCACGCTCGCCCTCATCATATAAAATAGGCGGAGCAGCCGGCAGCAATTCCCTTTTGGAATTAACCTCATTGACAAATTCGAGGTCTTCGGGGCTCATATAGGATTCGGCCAAATATTTAGGCCCGCCGTACATCAGGATAAATACACCATTACCGAAACCGAAGTCCTTTCTCAGGTCTTTTGTTCCGCTCGGATTCATCCACTGGAAGGTTATATCAGGCATTAACTCAAATTTTCCATCTGCCGTTCGTTTATACGTTGTACCTTCTACACCCCATTTGCATAGGATTTGTCCCTCGTCGCTATACCAAAGCCAGTCGATAAACTTCAGCATCTGTTCGAAATTCGGGTCGTCTTTGGCTTTGCTGGATATCATTATGCCGTTTTCGAGACGGCTACCAGTTATCACTGGCCCTGCCGGTCCAGCTGGGGGTATCAACTTTTTGACCTCATAAGCGTCCTTCCCCACTGTTTCATCCATGGTCTTTCTCAGTCCCGTCAGATGTTGTGAATTCGCACTTATGACAAATGATTTACCCGTCACAAATTTTTGTATGGCCTGGTCATCGTTCTGCGTGAAGCTTTCCGGATCCATAAGCCCTTCTTTTATCAATTTATTGAAATAAGCGAGGAAGTTCTTATAGTCATCGGTGGTGGGATAGAATATAAATTTATCATTATCCCTATCATAATATACCCCATCGCCAGCCCCCCAACCCGCTGCAGCTTTGCCGAACGTCGGGGCAGCTATATTGAGCAGACTCTTAGCCTGATAACGATCGGACAGCGGGTAGGTATCGGGATACAACTGTTTCAGTTTTTTCAATGCCTCATACATTTCATCCCATGTATTGGGTAACGGTATATTATTCTTTTCTAAAATATCCGTCCTCATAGCTACGCCATAATCCGGCGTTAAGATCTCATGGAGCCCGGGCAGCAGATAATACTTACCGTCCTTTTGCTTATACGTGTTTATCTCATCCTCTAACCCCCACTCTTTAACTTGTCTTGAAAAGTTAGGCATCTTATCGACGTAATCGCTTACAGGCAATATAGCACCTGACGGGATAAATTGTACTTCATCAGGATGATATGTTTTGGGAATGATATACGGAGCATCACCTGTACTTATAAGCAAGCTCCTCTTTTGGGCATAATCGCTCATAGGTACTACCATAACGTCAAAACTCACATTAGTCTTATCCTTGATGGCCTTCCAAATCAGCCAATCCTCTTTATAAGGATAATCCGGATTACTGCTGTAGAGCAAGCTGAATTTCAGCGGCTGATCCGAATGAAAAGAAACATTATCATCATCGGCTTCAGACGGCTGAGCGCTTTCATCGCTCTGTCCAGTTTGCACCGGCTGTTCGTTGTCACCTGTACCTGTCTGGTCGTCGCTTCCGCAACCGGCAAACAGGCTAAGCGACATGAAGACCACTAGAATCGCTATAAATACGTTCTTTAATCCTTTACTCATCTTTTTACCTCTCCTTTTCATTTTTTATATCAAACCCATCATATCAGGTTTAATATTCCGCTATTCTTTCAATGAGCCTATCATTACGCCTGCCACAAAGTATTTCTGTATAAATGGATATACGCACAATATGGGCAATACCGTCAAAATGGTGGTTGCTGCTTTAACCGTAGCAGCAATCTGTGTCAGATCTTCGGTATTGGAACCGCTGCTAACAGCCGTTTGCTGTGCCCCAGCTATCATATTTCTCAGGTATAAAGTAACTGGGAACATCTCTTGCTTATCGAAGTATAAGAAAGGTCCAAACCAGTTATTCCAGGCCCCTACAGCATAGAACAGAGCCATGGTAGCCATTATAGGTTTGGAGAGTGGGAGAATTATACTGACAAGTATCCTATACGTACCCATTCCATCTATCATGGCTGCTTCTTCCAATTCATTAGGTAACCCCTCAAAAAATGTTCTCATAATTATCATATTGTACGTGCTTATAGCACCGGGTATTGTTATAGCCCAGATCGTGTTGCGCATACCCAGATGCTTAACCAGCAAGTAATTAGGTATTAGGCCCCCATTGAAATACATGGTGAATACGATAAACGCCAATATTATGCCTCTGCCTTTCAAGCGCTTTTTTGAAAGCGGATAAGCCAGTATAGTGGTCATAAAAAGACATATGGCTGTACCCACTATTGTGTAAACTATCGTATTTTTATAGCCCGTCCAGAAGTCCTTCTCTTTCATAAGGACTTCATATGTCATAGTAGTGAAACCTTTAGGTAAAAACGCTACTTCTCCGGCATATACGTACGATTCGCTGCTAAATGATATGGCTGCCAGATATATGAACGGATACAGCGTCACAAATATAACTACAAGCATTATCAACACATTTACCACTTGAAAAACCTTATATCCTCTGGAACTATTTATCATCTCTTTTACCCCTCCGATTACCACAAACTAGTATCTGTCAATTTTCTTGAAACATAGTTAGCTACGGTGACTAATGTAAAACCTATTATCGATTCGAAAAGCCCTATAGCGGTAGCATAGCTGAAATTATTGGACTCCAACCCCATCCTATAGAGGTAGGTAGATATCACATCTGCGGTAGAATAAGTAAGAGGATTATATAATAATAGGATCTTTTCAAATCCAACGCCCATAAGACCTCCTATATTCAATATAAGCAATATGATTATGGTCGGCATTATACCCGGTATAGTGATATGCACGGTTTGTTGCCACCTACCCGCTCCGTCTATAGCCGCGGCTTCATACAATTCGGGACTTATATTAGACAGTGCCGCCAGATAAATTATCGCGCCCCATCCCGTTTCCTGCCATATGCCCGAAATCCAGTATATAGGCCTAAACCACTCAGGGGAAGCCAAAAAGTGTATAGGTTCGCCGCCAAGTGTTTTTATAAGCATATTTATCACACCACTAGTTGGAGATAACATTTCCATTATTATTTCAGCCACTATTACGGCAGACAAAAAATGAGGCAGATAAGATGTGGTCTGGACTACTCTTTTAAACAGACCATTGCTAAGCTCATTTAAAAGCAATGCAAATATAATGGGTAACGGAAAGCCGAATATAAGCGATCCTACGCTCAATATGATGTTGTTTTTAAATACATTCCAGAATGTAGGGTCGGTTATAAACATCTCAAAGTATCTGAAGCCTACCCACTCGGTACCATATACAGGTCCGCCGGGGACATACTTTCTAAAAGCTATAATGTTGCCATACAAAGGGCCATATTTAAAGATTATATAATAGATTATCGGCAATATAAGCAGACTGTACAACTGCCAGTCCTTCTTTATAGATTTAATAGTTTCTTTTCTAAGGCTGCTTTTTAATTCGACCTCATTTATATTACCAGCGTTTATAGCCATGAAGCAGATCCCGTCCTCTCAAATTCAAATTGCACGATAATTATAAATGCCCCTTGCATAGGCTGCAAGAGGCATTTTGAGAAAAACATTGCAGAAATCTACTTCACAAACGCATGTATTGCATTTACAATATCTCTCAATTACAAGTTGATTTCTGCAATATCGGTAGAGAAATGCAACTTATCTATTGCTTCCCATAGACCCTGGATATAGGTCGCTCCTAAGGCCCTATCATACAGGCCATACCCAAGCCTGCCTTTTTCGCCCCATATCATTCGACCATGGTCAGGGCGTATATAGCCGTCAAATTTAATATCATAAAAAGCTTTAACTATCTCGAAAATATCCAGTGAACCACACCGCGACAGATGTGCGCTTTCATAAAAGTCCCTGCCGGACTCAAATTTGAGATTTCTTACATGGGCAAAATGAATCCTGCCCTGGCTGCCGAATTCCCTTATAATAGATGGTATATCGTTTTGCCTGTTGGCTCCTAGTGATCCAGTACATAACGTCAAGCCATTATAAGGGCTGTTATTAAGGTTGAGGAACTTTTGTATATTCTCTCTATCGGTTATGACTCTGGGCAAACCAAATATAGGCCATGGTGGATCATCGGGATGTATAGCCAGTTTTATATCGTATTTTTCCGCATATGGTATGACGCTGTCCAGAAAATACTTTATATTATCCCAATACTGCTGTTCGCTGACGTTCTTATACATGTCTATAGCGGCCGACATCTCTTTCAACCTTTCCGGTTCCCATCCGGGCAGGTCAAAGCCGTGTGTTTGCTCATCGACGTGCGCTGCCAGATCCTGAGGATTTATTTTATAAACATATTCATCCTTATATGCCATAGTAGTGGATCCGTCTTCCAAGGGCTTTGCCAGTTCTGTTCTCACCCAATCCAATACCGGCATAAAGTTGTAGCATATAACTTTTACGCCTATTTGCGCGAGGTTATCCATGGTTTCTATATACGCCTGTATATATTTATCCCTTGTATTAAGCCCCAGTTTAATGTCTTCGTGAATGTTTACGCTTTCTATCACCTCAAGCTGTAGGCCATGGTCGTTTACCTGCTGTTTCAATGATTTAAGCCTTTCCAGCGGCCAAACCTCTCCTACCGGTATATCCATGAGGCTGGTCACTACACCGTCCATGCCGGGTATCTGCCTTATTTGCTCAAGCGTTACGCTGTCTTGCTCCTTCCCGAACCATCTGAAACCCATCTTCATGATAATTCATCCTCCTATCACTTGATAATCCGCATACTATCACACCGGTACTTTGATTGTCAATGTTCTTCAACTCGTAATATGCAGACCTGTAACCGTTGCATAGGTACGGATGCAGTGCTCGATGAGGTGATGGCAACGCTTACCCCGGCTCTGAAGCTTGCCGGATATGAAGTTGAGTATAACAAAATAGAAATGAAAACAGCAGAGCTTGCTAGGCAATACCAATTCTTATCATCTCCCACAATCCGGGTAAACGGTCGTGATATATTCCAAATGGTCCATGTTGGCTATTGCATTGGGGAAAAGTGGTGGCATCAAGGAACAACCTCGGAAGCACTTGCTGTTTTAGTTCGTTTCTTTGGTATAGTTCTTTTTTATGTATTTTACGTTTTCCTTATTTGCGCCTCCCAACGCTTATTTATATGTTATCATAGTTAAGATATGTTGTCCAAGCTCGTAGGGTGGCTTAATAGTAGTCACTATAAAGCTTATACTTCTCCGATCTCCGCTTAAGTTGGTTATAAGAATAATCTCTGCGTATTTTATGATTATTCATTATAAAACCCTTCAATCGGTTATCATGCGTTACCAAGGCAATACCGTCTGAAAAACTGGACACATTAAACAACCCCTTCATTTCCAACATAGCTTCGCCATCTTTATTTATGACGGTTAAATAACCGTTTTTATCTACAATCTGTTCAACAGCTGCCAACCCTTCGCAAAACGGTGTGGCATAATCATATTTAAACGGTATTACCTCTTCGCCTTGAATATCTATATATCCGAACTTATTATTTTTTTGAGCCACGGCCAATCCATCAAAAAAATAATCTATGTCATCATACTTAAAATCTACCAACACTTTATCTCTATTATTGATTATCCCTATTCCTTCGCCATATCCAGCACTTGCAACATCGTCTATGAAAAAGTTCAATGAAGTGTATTTTAGTGGTATAATAAGCTCACCTTTACTGTTAACAGCCCCATATTTATTGTCTTTCCCCACTATTCCCATTCCGTCGCAAAAAGATGCTATCGCGTCGTATTCAAAATCTGTAATCTTGTTGCCGTTTTTATCTATATAAGCCCATTTGCCATCCGATTTTACCGGAGCTATTCCTTCATTAAAAATGCCAACGTTATCGTACTTTATCGGTATTTTTATGTTCCACTCTGGATCAATAAAACCCCATTTGCCACCTTTTTGTGCTGAGGCCAGTCCTTCGTTCAATTCCCCTACCAAATCATAAATAGCCGCAAATTTCTTAACTTCTTTCCCCGATGCATCTACAAGGAAATAATCGCTTTGTTTTCTGAGCAATATATCTTTTCCGAAACTGACGCCAAATCCATCGTATATGATAGGTATTATCTCATTGCCTTTCTCATCTATATATCCCCATTTACCGCCCTTCATGACAGCCGCTTTACCGTCAAGATAAGGAAGCGCCGCATCGTACTTAAATCCAATGGCTTCATTGCCGTCTTTATCCAAATATCCGTATTTACCGTTTAGCTGAACTGCTGCTCTGCCTTCTGAAAAATATGACAGCTCGTCTATCACATAATCACCTTTTATTTCAATATATTCTATATCTTGCCTGTTATGCACAGCAAAGTAAAAAACTAAGGTAACGGCTAGCATTATACATACAATAACCACTATTAATTTGAATATGGGAATTTTTATATTCTTCATAATTAACCTCCAGTTTTTTGCGCAATATCCTATTGTTACATTTGCCTTTATGTATTTTATATCTACAAATATTTAAGCTATTTCGCCTTTTTATCTATATAATTGACCAAGATAATAACCACCCGAATTCTGATCATATATCGTATATTCATGTCTCATATATTCGCTGTCTTTTATCACTGAATAATTTGCTCCAAATCCTATACCTATAATATGTGTGTTCACAGGTTGGAAAGGTCCAGTAGCGGCAATATATGTTGCATTGTTTGTAACAACATATTCGTCTCCTGATACAAGTGGTGAACTACATCGCCAATAAATTGGCGAGCTTCGGATCCCCGATGAAATGACATTCATTCAATCGGTACATCTCAGGCGTGTCCAACACCACTACTGCTGGGTAAACCCTACACAGATACTTTTGGCAATACGACACCTTGAATATTTTACACAGCAAAGGATTACTTGCTGCAACCGCCAATATTCAGTTATTAATGTACAACATTGTAGTGACTCCACTATTTAGCGCAACATATGGATATATGGTACACCATTCCGCATGACATGCACCTGTGCACAAGCTGTGGAACTACATTCTTATTGTATAACGATATGCGCCAAATAGCAAGATATTGATAAGCGGCTCTCATCTCTCCAATAAATTGAAGAGGATTTCCGCCGTCTTGTCCTAATAAGGCAAGTTCATCGAGCACAGCTAAGACTTACAAGCCTTCTCCCACTCATCCTTGGAAACAAGGTTGGCAGAAGGCACCATCATATTGGTATGAGGAATCAGACAGAGAGATTTTAGAGGCTCTGTATAATTCCTCACGCGCCTGGTGCTAGAAGGGCATAAATATCTGCAGCTTTTGGGGCAGGTATAGATTGCTATTATCAAAAATAGGGTTTTAGCTCAAGTTTAATAGCTTTTGCGTGCTTAGAACCACTACTTGAAACTGAAATACCTTTGTTGGGCTATGAAGTTAGGCACTTAATCAGGTCTTGATACATAAAAGTGGTTACAAACGAAATAATTCGTTTCATTTGCCACTTTTCTAAAGGTATATCGTTGGTGTATAATTCATAAGTGTAGAGTTTAATAGGAGAGGATTGTAATAGTGAATTATATTTTGGATTTCATTGAACTACATAGCAGCATTATATTGCTTATATTGTCTTTATTGATGCTTATAACCATTATGATTTTAGTAACCAATACCATCCGCACGGGCAAATTGCTCAGGAAATATCGCCGTCTCATGCGCGGAAGCGATAACAAAAACCTGGAGGCTCTTTTGGAAGAATACCTCGCCAGGATAGAAGGAGCTATGGAAACCATAGAAGAATTAAAACAGCACAACCAGCAGCTCGACAGGCGCATGCTGCGATGTGTTCAAAAGGTAGCCGTTATACGCTATAATCCCTTTGATGAGATGGGCAGCGATCAAAGCTTTTCTATAGCCTTATTGGATGGACTGAATGATGGCTATATACTTACAGGTCTCTTTGGAAGGAATACATCTACCACCTTTGCCAAACCTGTAAAGGCCGGCCAATCGCCGTATGCTCTGTCCAATGAGGAGCAGGAGGTCCTTAAGCTGGCTATGGAACAGCGTTGATTGCTAATATCCATGTTTCCATAACGTATACTGTATACCGTTGGTTATTATATCAGCCATTTTCATCACCATGCTCAAGCGTGTATTTTGAAGCATCATATACTCCATATAGCCGGCTATATTGACTATACCGGCTATATACATATCGCCTACTGGCGGCAGCTCCTTATTTACACCGGCACCCGGTTTGAGTTGGCCCGCGCCTAAGTTTATATACCCTATCCGTTCCATTTTGCCCAGACACGCATCTATGGCTATAATAAACGGCTTTATGTATGCGCTTTGGATCATATTCAATGTTTCGTGCAGATTTTTGGCGTGTACGGGACTATGCAGCGTGCCGTGCACATGTATGTTCCTATACCTGAGCATCTGCAACTTATACCCTATGAGCGGCCCCAAGCAATCCCCTGTAGAACGATCGGTGCCGATACACAATATTATTATATCCCTATCTTTTTTATCGTATAAGCTATTAAACATATATCCAAATGAATCAGTAAATTCCACTGTAGCGTGTGGTTTACTGGTGTCTATCGATAGTTCGGTGCTGTCCAAAAACATCCGGTCTTCTCCTCGTTCTTTCATATGCCTTTGAGATGCTTTAAGTTTGCCCAGATAAGAGCTTAAAAATTCATTTATGTTATAAATTACTGTAAATACAAAATAAGCCATTGACCGCAGCGACAATTAATAATATCATTATAATACAAAATAATTATATAGGGGAATTTATATGAATTACATAGATTTGGCCATATTGCTGGTCATAGGTATAAGCGCTTTGGCCGGTATGTACCAAGGCTTTGTAGTAGCTGTACTTAATATAGCAGGGTTTTTTATATCGTGGCTCGGCGCATTGATATTCTATCCCAGATTGTCCCAATATTTAGACAACAGGTTTCATTTACTGGATACTATTATATACTACGCCGAAGGATCATCTAAAATACCCACTGCTGCCTTGAAACACGCTGCTCCCGCATCGGTGAATCCCGACGTTATAAAGGATATCATGGAACAGCATGGGTTACCATCTTTTATGGGTGATTTGTTAGCGGATAATGCCAATACTGAGGTATTCAATCAATTGGGGAGCAATGAACTGGGTAAATATTTCGATGTGATGTTCGGAAATATAATACTGAATATAATAAGCTTCGTCATAATATTGATAGGTTTACGAATAATTATAGGCATAGTTATATCAGCAGCACGTCATATAACCGATCTGCCCGTATTGAGGCAGTTAGATGGTGTAGCCGGTCTTGGTCTGGGCGCTCTCCGCGGTATATTGATAATAATGGTAATATTTGCCTTATTGGATATCGCTGTTATAGTCATGCCTGTCGGCTTTTTATTGGATGCTATTGAATCCTCGGCATTTGCTCGGTTTTTCTATGAGCACAATGTCATAACCGGTGTGATAGGCGCGTTGATGTAGCATCAAGTCCGGTACATCATAAAATGCACCGGACTTAAATACATCAACTGCAAAAGGCCTTACGTTTAAGTTCCAGATAGTATAAATAATTTTCGTATGACACCGTCGGCGGACAACGATGATCTACATGCGGTATATAGCCTCCCTCTTCCACTACCGGGGCTATACGCTTTATCTCGTTTTCTATCTCTCTTTTACCTTTGCCCAGTTCTATCTTATTGACGCCGCCCAGTAACAATATATCCTTACCGTATCTTCGCCTTAATTCTACCGGATCGGTTCCGCTGTTGACCTCTATAGGGAACATGCAATTTATACCGCCTTCTAGAAAAAGTGGTACCATCTCGTTGATGTCGCCATCGCAATCCACATATATTACATCTATGCCGTGCTTGTGCAGCACATCGGTTATGCGCTTGTATCTCGGCACCATATACTTCTTTATCATAGCCGGAGATATCATAGGTCCATGATTATATGCCATGTCCTCCCAACCGGAAGCAAAATCAAATTGCACCTCATTTAATGCTTTCTCCATCACGCTCAATGACAATTCGGTAAGGTGTTCCATCATATCCTCGATAAGTACCGGATCATCGTACATCATGACAGCTATATTCTCGAGTCCCATCCAATCTCTGAGCCGCCCGAATAAACTGCCAAAATGTATGCCGAGCGGATAATCCCGGTTAGCCCATTTTTGTTTCAATTCTTCCCAATTTGACGGATATCTGGCCGGAGATGACGGATCTAAACGCTTTTTGAATTCATTCCAATCCTGGCGGCTTTTTATCGGAAACTCCAAAAAATGCGGTATCGATGACGTGCCATCCTTTTTAACCTCGCACCTTACGCCGTCTACGTCGCGTATAATCAAGTGTGTCTCTGTTTCCTCCAATACGGTGTATTCGAAATGCGGGCAAAGGTCTACGTTAATCGGCGCTTCTTCCTTATAATCAAACCCAAAAAATTCATTGGCTTTGGCCTCATCATCGATATATTCGGGCAATCCTTGCTTATGCCATACATCGTAGGTCTCATCCCAGTAACCGAATTCATAGTCCGGCACCCTGTCCACGCTCTTATAATGATACGTATTATACCATCTTTCCCTGGCATTCATAAATACCCACTGTCCTTTCGTACCGATTTATAATATAATGGTATTATAGAATACTTTAGTATTCCGCGTCATCATCTATTATTGTCGGAAAATATACTTTTTTTGCTGTCGAGGTGAAATATATGATAGATTTTAAATTGAATTTCAGCGCTGATTCCGAGTCAATACCTTATACGCCCTCCGCGGCCTTTCTCCAATTACCGTTTTACCTGAATGTATGGGGCTATTTTAAGGCGAAGGCCGGCTATTTTACCAGAAGAGAGGGTCAAGAAGATTTCCTCTTAATAAATACCATAGATGGGAACGGATTTTTGGAATACCGTGGGCAAAGGTGTACGTTATATAAAAATGATATTTTCTTTATAGACTGTCGCGAGTTGCAGTACTACGGTACCGGTCCGGAAGGTTATTGGGAATTTCAATGGATGCATTTTGCTGGCTCAGGGTGCCGCCCCTATTTCGATTTAATAAACGGTTCCGGTCTAAATATAGTTCATTTAGATGATTCCTCGGAGATCACCGACGTTATGAGCGATATACGCAATACAATAAGTGGCACTGATTTTCAAGCCGATATAAAGTTGTCCATGCTCATAATGCGTATAATGACCTGCCTTGCAATTCGTTCACAGAAGCTTTATGCTGGACAGTACCAGCATTATACCGAAATAATAAACAATGCCGTGGATTATATGCGAAACCACTACGATCAACCGTTAGGCCTATCGGATATAGCATCGGCCGTGCATTTAAGCCCGTTTCATTTTTCCAGGATATTTAAAGGTCATACATCTACCAGTCCTCACGAATACCTGATCAGATACAGAATTGACAGAAGCAAAAGATTATTGAGGGATACGGATATGAGCATAAATGAGATAGCTCTGGCTGTAGGCTTCACTAACGCCAATAATTATATAAGGGACTTCAAAAAATTAGTGGGGACAACCCCATCGAAATTTCGCCGATTTTGGGTGGAATAACGCTCGATTTTATGCGAATTATATCGAAAATCCACGATATCATGCGATATTTGCATATATATAGTCATATATTAACCTAATCGCCTGTAAAAGCTTAAAATAAAAAAAATTCGTCCCAAAAGAAGGATTTTTCAATCTTATGTAGAATATATAATATGGAGGTGTTTACCATGTTATCATTAAAAGGGGTTATAAAGGATAAACCAAAGGGGGGCGACAACGCATATGACAATTCGCTTATACTAAAGATACCTATAGACGCTATAAGGCCTAATCCGTATCAACCGCGCAAAGAGTTCGATATGGCTTCTCTGGATGAGTTGGCCCAGTCCATAAAGCAATATGGTTTGCTTCAACCTATAACGGTGCGTCGTATGGGCACTTCTTCTTACGAGCTTATAGCAGGAGAAAGAAGGCTAAGGGCTTGTAAAATGATAAACCTCACGGAGATACCAGCTATAGTGCTGGATGCTTTGGAAGAAGACTCTGCCATGTTGGCTATGATAGAGAACCTCCAAAGAGAGAACCTGAATTTTATCGAGGAAGCCGAGGGCTATTACAGCTTGCTCAAGGATCATAATATGACTCAGGAGGAATTGGCCGCACGTATCGGCAAGAATCAATCGACCATTGCCAATAAACTGCGTTTGCTCAAGCTGCCCGTCGAGGTCAAGCGAATGATTGTGGAAAACAATCTTACCGAGCGCCATGCAAGGGCATTGTTGCGCCTCCCGGATCCGGATCTACAAATCGATGCATTAAAGCAGGTAATCGATAAAGGACTAAATGTTAAAAAAACCGAGGAACTTGTGGATAGAATGGTGGACAAGCTGTGCCAACCGCAACCTCAAAATATAAGCCTGCACAAAGGCCGGATGATAAGGGCTTATAAGGATATACGGCTGTTCATAAACAGTTTAAAGCAGCTTATAGGCAATATAAGCGATAGCGGCCTAAACGTGACTTATGATCAACAAGAAAAAGACGATGTAGTGGAAATAACCATTTGCATAGCAAAACAATAGCTTATCCAGGTAAAAAAATAAAAATCCGCTATAGCTGCTATTCGGATACAACTATAGCGGATTTTTATCGCTTCTACGCTGAGCAATCTGCGATTCGTAATATGTAACTGAAACGTGTTATATAAAGCCGGAGAACGCCTTGAAATATTGCGTAGGCGTACTCAATGAGTGCAGCGTAGAGCAAGCGTAGGTCGGGCATGGACGCCCGACCAGTCGCATAAGCAAATAGCCTGAAGCCGGAAGCAGGTCTTAGAACGTTTCGCTGTACGCTCTGCGAGCGCAACGTTGAACAAGCGTGGCCGAAGGCATGGATGCCGGAGGCAGGCCGCTTGAGCACGGATGCGAATTGCGGCCGTTAGCCTGTTCGAGTGAAGCGAGCAGCTAAGCGTACAAGAAACGTTCTTGTCCTGCGAAGGCTTTAGGCTATTG
>JASGMM010000041.1 GCA_030156435.1 Clostridiales bacterium
TATCGGATATATCTGTTGAACAGCAAAATATGTTATGGGACTTTGCTGTGCACACTGTCAATTGAACGCGCTGAAAAGAGGGGGAGATTTATGGTAATTTATATAGGATCCTGTGGTAGAGGTCCTTAGCATTATCAACATATCGTCAAAGCCATATAATCTGTTTATAGAAAGGTGGATATAAATTATGAGTGCAGCGACTAAGATATTAGGAGAAGCAGTTCTGAAACAAGGGCTGAGGTACTTGGGGAAGGATCCTGAAAAGAATCTTCCTAAAATACTTAATTGGGCTCAGAAGATAGCCATACGTAAACAAGATAAGGAAACTATAGAAAGTTTAAAGAAGCATGTTTTGGATCCAGATAATAACTGGCATAAATTTGCGGTAACCTTGCTGACACGAACCGATCCCCATGTGGCGGAGAAAATAGGCGTTAATTTCTTTCTTAATGCCAGCTTATTGGGTACACCGAAACAATTGGAATTATCTGAAAAATACGATATAAACGTTCCATGGGCTATATTGATAGACCCGACGGCCGCGTGTAATCTCCGTTGCGTAGGATGCTGGGCAGGAGAGTATAAAAAGAGTGCCAGTTTGGATTATGAGACCCTGGATCGAGTGATAGGCGAAGCTGAGGACCTCGGCATATATTTTACCATATTTTCCGGTGGCGAGCCTACAGTGCGCAAAAAGGACCTTATAAGGTTGGCCGAAGCCCATCCGGATTCAGTATTTCTGTCATTCACCAATGCCACGCTTATAGATGAGCCGTTTATTGAAGAAGTAAAGCGTGTGGGCAACCTTGCTTTTGCTATAAGCATAGAAGGTTTTGAGCAAACCACCGACGAACGCAGAGGTAAAGGCGTCTATAAAAAGGTCATATCGGCTATGGAAAAATTGAGGGACGCCGGTTGCATATTCGGCTTCTCTACCACTTATAAGCGCGGCAATATAGACGAGGTCTCATCTGATGAATTCATCGATTTAATGGTGGAAAAAGGGTGCGTGTTTGGTTGGTACTTTACGTACGTACCTGTAGGCAGGGATGCTGATTTGGACTTGATGGCCACGCCGGAAGAAAGAGCTACTATGTATAAGCGCATAAATGAGATTCGCGCTACCAAGCCCATATTTGTATTGGATTTTTGGAATGACGGTGAGGCTGCTATGGGTTGTATTGCCGGTGGCAGGAGATACTTGCATATAAATGCTCACGGCGACGTGGAGCCATGCGCGTTCATACATTACGCTACTTGCAATATCAAAGATACGACGTTATTCGAAGCGCTGAAATCACCGTTAATGCAGGCCTACAGAAAACGCCAGCCGTTCAATGAAAATATGTTGCGGCCGTGTCCCATGCTGGATAATCCAGAACAGCTTAGGGAAATGGTGCATGAAGCGAATGCTTACTCAACGCAATATGATGATCCTGAGCCGGTCGATGAGCTGGCCGATAAGCTTAAACCATACTCAGAGAAATGGGGCGCTGAGGCCGACGAGATATGGCAAAAGCATCTGGAAGAAAAACAAAAAACGGAAGTAGCGGCTGCTAATCAAAAATGAGCACTAAACGTGCTCATTTTTTGTTACTGCTCAATTGATTTGTAGGTAAGGAAATCTCCTAATAGCATGCAATTTTGTCTATATTACGAATTGGAGGCTACGCAAAAAATATCCTTGCGGATGAAATGTTTAAGTGGTAAAATATATATCAACTAGCTAGTATCTTATGGAACTAGACTGCTGCAGTCAAAAAATAAAATAAGAACGTCTGGTATCCTTTTTAAGGAACTCGAACGGAGGTGTTTTTTATGCGCATTGATACGCGCAAGTTGGCTATAGTAGGCGTGCTCTCAGCTATATCTATTGTACTTGGGCTTACGCCGCTGGGTTTTATTCCTATACCGCCGGCCAGTGCAACGACTATGCACATACCGGTGATTATAGGAGCTGTTTTGGAAGGGCCGTTGGTTGGTGCTCTCATCGGATTGATATTCGGTGCATTCAGTATGTTGCAAGCCGTAATGCGTCCTAACGTATTATCATTTGCCTTTCTGAATCCGCTAGTAGCCGTATTGCCCAGGGTCTTGATAGGCTTGGTATCGTATTATGTCTATAAAGCTGTGTTGATGTTATGGCCTAAGAGCAACGGGGATAAGCGCTTGACGGCCGCTAATACTATAGCAACGGGTATAGCGGCGGCGGCAGGCACTCTTACCAATACAGTGGGTGTATTGGGCATGATGTATCTCATATATGCCGCTCGTGTGGCTAAAGCCATGGGCATAAGCGAAGCTGCCGCAGGCGGAGCAATAGCTGCAATAGGTTTAACCAATGGCATACCGGAGATAATAATCGCCGTAATAATAACGATTGCAGTGGTAAGCGCTGTGCGTAGAATAAGCAGGCGGTAAATCAAAGCGGAGGAAGAAATCGATCGATGATTTTGGTAATGGATATAGGCAATACCAATATAGTATTAGGGGTTTATGACGACAAAAAGTTGATCTCGTATTGGCGTATAGCTACCGACAAAAATAAAACGGCAGATGAATATGGCTTATCGATAATACAGTTATTTGCTTATGAGCATTTAAGCGCCGAAACTATAGATGGCATCATAATATCATCAGTGGTACCGCCTATAATGTATTCCATAGAGCATATGTGCCGCAAATACTTTCATCGCGATCCACTTGTAGTAGGGCCAGGCATAAAAACCGGAATGAATATCAAATACGATAATCCAAAAGAGGTTGGGGCCGACAGGATAGTCAATGCTGTAGCGGCATATGAGACGTATGGGGGTCCGGATATAATAATAGATTTCGGTACCGCTACAACGTTTTGTGCCGTTTCGGATAAAGGCGAATATTTGGGTGGCGCCATTGCGCCGGGTATAAAGATATCCAGCGATGCCTTATTTGAGAGGACAGCTCGATTACCGCGTGTAGAATTGGCTAAACCGGATACCGTCATAGCCAAGAATACCGTGAACAGTATGCAATCGGGTATCGTATACGGTTATGTGGGATTGGTGGATTATATGGTGCGGCGCATGGCATTGGAATTGGATGCCGGCAAGCCTCATGTCATAGCTACAGGCGGGCTAGCCAGGCTTATAGCATCGGAGTCTGAGACAATAGAAAAAACTGATAATCTACTTACATTAGAGGGTTTGCGGATTATATATTGCCGCAATCAATAGGGGAGCCTAAGAGCTCTTCTATTTTTTTTATAATTTTAGCAGGATATTTCGAAATTATGTCGAATTGTTAAAATATAACTCAAACATATTTGAAAGGATAGTGAAATGCTTTGGAGGATAAGATAAGGGTTCTGTTGGCAGATGATAACAAGGATTTTTGTGATATCTTGGCGGAATACCTCAATAAACAGGAGGATATGGAGGTGGTAGGCATTGCTTATGATGGTATGGAAGCTATAGACCTGGCAGCGCGTACCGATCCCAATCTGATGGTTCTGGATATCATCATGCCGCATTTAGATGGTCTGGGGGTATTGGAAAGGCTCAACGCGTCGGATATGGAGCGCATGCCTAAGATTATAATGTTGTCTGCCGTAGGGCAAGATAGGATCACACAAAAGGCGATAGCGCTGGGGGCTGATTATTATATAGTAAAACCGTTTGACATAGCCATGTTTCTTAAACGTATAAGGGAGATTTTTACTGGAAAAAGCGATGATACATATGCTAAGAAACCCGTTTTAACATCTTCTTTCGTAAGCCGCGGCGATGCGGTGATGCGCACCGATGTATCGTTAGAAAATAAAATAACCGATCTCATGCACGAACTGGGCATACCGGCTCATATAAAAGGCTATCAATTCTTACGCGAAGCCATAACTATGGTGGTTAGCGATATGGGATTGCTCAGTAAGATAACCAAACAATTGTATCCGACAATAGCTGAGAAATACAACACCACGCCCAGCCGCGTAGAAAGGGCCATAAGGCACGCTATAGAGGTGGCATGGAGCAGAGGCAAGCCAGAGACGCTTAATAAAATGTTTGGTTATACTATACAGGTCGATAAAGGCAAGCCTACCAACGGTGAGTTTATAGCTATGATAGCAGATAAATTGCGATTGGATTCAAAAATGATCAAGTTAACATGAAGCCTTTTAAGGCTTCTTTTTTTATGCATGGTATAAATTATGGTTTTATGATAATCCTACTAAAGGAAAGGAGGTATAGATTTATCATTGATCAAAGGGACAGCTAAAATAGATCATAAAACCAAAAATCTTGTAAAACGATTGAAAGCGGGCGAGATAGCTATCATATCCCATAGAGATATAGATGAAGTAGCGGCTCGCTTGCTTTTGGATAAACGGCCTAGAGCCGTAATAAATACCGAAAGTTCTATAACAGGTATTTTCCCTACCAAAGGCGTATTTATGCTGTTAACCGCCGGGATAACAGTCATAGACGACGTGACCGATGATATATTCGATATAGTAAAAGACGGGGATATATTGATCATAGATGGCAGCGATATTTACAAAGATGATCGGAAAATAGGCTGTGGCGTTCTGATGTCCAAAGCTATCTTCGAGGCTCGGATGGCTCAAGCCGACAAAAGCTTGAAGTTAGTATTGGACAGATTCATAGATAATACGTTGGAGCATGCCAAAACGGAAAAAGCCATCATATTGGAACAGCTTGATATTCCGCTGCTTACAACGAATATTAAAGGTAGGCATGTATTGACAGTCATAAGGGGAAGGGATTATAAAGATGATCTTAAGGCTATAAAATCCTATATAGATGAAATACATCCTGTAATAATAGGCGTGGACGGTGGAGCCGATGCTGTATTGGAATGCGGCTATATACCCGATATAATAATAGGGGATATGGACAGCGTCAGCGATATTGCGCTAAAAAAGGCCAAGGAAATCATCGTTCATGCTTATATTAATGGTGCTGCACCAGGCATGGAAAGGGTGGATCAATTGGGCTTGAAGGCTCATATATTCCCATGTATAGGTACCAGTGAGGATGCTGCATTGATGCTTGCCTATGAGAAGGGGGCGGATCTCATAGTGGCGGTGGGCAGCCACAGCAATGTTATAGATTTTCTGGAGAAAGGCAGGAACGGTATGGCCAGCACGTTGCTTACACGTATGAAGATAGGCTATAAACTGGTGGATGCCAAAGGCGTCAATAAACTATATAATTCACATATAAGGCTGTCGCATGTAGTCGGTTTGATCGCTGCAGCGCTTTTTCCAGTAATCATGGTGACCGGCCTATCGCCGGCCTTTCAACAATTATATAAATTATTGTTGGTCCGGTTTCAAATCCTCTTAGGATGGTAGCGCGATGATTAATATCAAATATTACATCATACTGATAATGACCATATTTTTATCGATAGGAATAGGGATATTCGTAGGTTTTAATATGAATAACGGCAATATTATAGATGACAGCCAGGTTGCTCTGGCCGATCAGATCCAATTGGAGTTCTCCCGATTAAGAAAAGAGAATACATCTTTGCTAGACGAGCTTTCTCAACTGACGAAGGAACGCAATACATACGAAACCATCAATAAGATTATGTATCAGGAACTGACCAAAGAGAAGCTCGTCGGCACGAGTATCGCGATAGTCCAAATCGGCGATGCTTATGATTATCAAGATATGAAGAATTCCTTGGAGACAGCAGGGGCGAAAATAGCGTCATGGCTGATAATATACGGCGCTGATAAAGACTTGTATAGAGACGTGGCGCAGCAGATAGCGCTTGCCTTGCAACAAGGGATAGAATTGGATAATGGTTATATTAAGTCTCTTATACCCATAAAATCGGTGCCCGATTTTATTATATTGGCCGTAGGCGGACCTCCAAACCAGCGCTTGGAATCAGAATTGACGCGGGCAGTAAAGGCGACCGATATACCTCTGGCAGCCGTTGAGCAGGAATTGGTATCCAACTCTCATATGCAGCTTTATAAAAAGGAGGGTATATCCACAATAGATAACGTAGATTCGTCTATAGGTAAATTATCCCTTATAGCCGTTATCAGAGGAGTCGATGGCCATTATGGGGTCAAATCAGCGGCCGAAGCTATAATGGCCAATTCGCTGGAAACCAGTGCGCAGGAGGCTGAATCAAACGATGAACGCTGATGATCTATCTTTGGCAGTTCTGATTCCAGCTTATAACGAAGCAGACGTCATTGCTGATACTATAGCCGCGGCAAAAGAAATCCCTCATGCATCGCAGATCATAGTCATCGATGACGGCTCTGTCGACGATACCGGTAAAAAAGCCGCTATGGCCGGCGCCAAAGTGATACGCTTTAAGCATAACATGGGGAAGGGTGCTGCCTTGAGAGAAGGCTATGCATATGTAGATCAGGCCGATATAGTGTTATTTTTGGATGCAGATACGGGCAATACAGCCAAGCAGGCATCGCTATTGATACAGCCGTTGCTGGAAGATCAAGCCGATGTAACCATAGCGCGGTTTGTATATGCTGAAGAGTATAAAATGCATGGAGGGTTTGGTATAGTTAAGGCCATCGCCCGCTGGGGTATAAAGATGCTGACAGGACAACGCCTAGAGAGCGTTTTGTCTGGTCAGAGAGCTTTTAAAAAGGCAGTATTGGATAATATAGGTATACGATATAACGGTTACGGTATCGAATTGGGCATGAGCGCGGATATATTAAGGGCCGGATACAGGGTGATGGAAGTAGACGTTGCCATGGTGCACCGTTACAGCGGTAGAGATGTCAAGGGTTTTATACACCGTTTCCATCAATTTATAGATATACTGATGACTATTTTGGCTGTATCCTTGAGCAAAAGGCGGTCGGCATGGTATATATAGTACTATCATTATTGAGCAGCGCAATGTTAATATTATTTTCCAAAGATATTACATACAATATGATAAAACGAACCGGTCCGCTCATCTTAAATTATAAGGGGCGAAGGATACCCACAGCCCTGGGCATTATATTACTACCGGCTACAAGTTTGTCGATTTCTTTCTTATACTTTTTCCCTACAACAAATAAAACGCATTTAACAGCGTTTCTTTTGCTGCTCTACGGTATGGCTTTTATCGGCCTTACAGATGACCTTTTGGGTGAACGACAGGTAAAGGGTATTAAGGCTCACCTGATTCAACTTATGTCCGGACATATGACGACAGGGGCTTTTAAGGCACTGCTCGGCATAGGCATAGCATTATTAGCCTGCCTTTCAATATATTCTGATATATACGCTCTTGCATTAAACGTATTTATCATCGCGCTATCGGCCAATTTTATGAATTTGTTTGACTTGCGGCCTGGTCGATGCCTAAAGGTCTTTTGGTTGATGGTGGCCATAGCTGTTGTATTTGCTCCGGGGCATATAGGCAGTATACTATTTATTTTGCCTCTGATAATTGCCAGCATGGTATACTTTCCGTTGGATGCAAGTGAGGCCGGTATGCTCGGCGATACGGGGGCTAACATGCTAGGTGCTGCTGTAGGTTGGGCGATAGTCGTAAGCTGGCCCCAAAGCTATAAATACATCTATCTAATGGGGCTGGTTATGGCTCATCTATTGGCCGAGCATTATTCATTCAGCGCTTTAATAGAACATTCCAGGGTATTGAGCATGATTGACAGGATGGGCAGGGAGAGATGATGACTTTGGAATGTGGCGTAGTGGCAAATATCATACAAGAGGACGATACCGTTCAAATATTGTACGTTGATTTGAACGGTTTGGTAGAAAAAGCTATAAATTACAAAGATATATACGGGCGAATAGAAATTGGACAAAAGGTATGGCTGAATACTACAGCCGTAAGACTAAAACTGGGCAGCGGCGGATTCCATTTTGTGCTCTGGCATGATGCCATGCATGCCGTGAAAATGTATGGCGATGGTCATATAATGAAATTGCCTTATACGCCATGGCAGTTCGGGTGTTTATCGGCGGAGGAGGACGATAGCGCATATCACAGCGCATTTGCAAGGGAATGCACGTTGGATGGTATGCCGGTTATAATATGCGAATTGCACAGTATGCTTGCGCCGACGGCGGCTGTATTGAAATATATAGGGTTTGATACGTTGGCTTACATAATGACCGATAGAGCTTGTTTGCCAATAGCTTTCAGCGATACCGTTAAGGAATTGCGTCGCAAAGAATTGCTCGATTATACCATAACAGTAGGCAATGCATTCGGCGGCGATTATGAGGCGGTGAACCTTTATACGGCGCTTATAACAGCCCATAGAATAGCTCGTGCTGATGCTGCAATAGTCGCCATAGGACCGGGAATCATAGGAACCGGTACGGTGTACGGATTCAGCACGTTAGAGCAAGGCCACTATATAGACGATGTAAATGCTTTGAGCGGAAGGGCTATATTCATGCCGCGTATAAGTTTTGCTGATCCAAGATCGAGACATATTGGCATAAGCCATCATTCGTTGACCGCGTTGTCTTTAGCGGCCCACACTCAGGCTGAAGTATATATACCAATATTACCGAAAAAGCAAATGAGAATGGTAATATCGCAAATAGAAGGCGGTAATCTTCTTAACAAACATCGATGGAGGTTTAGAGACGGGAGTTGCATCAGAGCTATAATGGAGCGTTACGGCTTACACGTGACGACCATGGGGCGCAGCTATAATGATGATCCGGCATTTTTTAAGGTGGCCGGCGCGTTAAAAAATATTTGACATACAGCCTTGGCGGCTATATCATTAATAAAAATGGTTATTGTACAAATGGCTTGACAGTAAAAGGAAAAGGATTACATATATGGATTTGAGAGAAGAAACGATAAGCAGTGAGGATATATACAAGGGCTCTTTTTTATCGCTGCGCAAGGATATAGTGCGCCTGCCAAACGGCAAGATCAGCTCAAGGGATATAGTGGTTCATCCCGGAGCGGTGGTAGTGGTGGCGATAGATGACGGTGGATATATACCGATGGTACGCCAGTACAGAAAGGCAGTAGACGATACCCTGCTGGAGCTACCGGCCGGCAAGATGGAATACGGCGAAGATCCCGGGCAATGCGCCTTGAGGGAATTAGCTGAGGAAACGGGCTATATAGCGGATAATATTCGGCCATTGACCGCATTTTATTCGACGCCGGGTTTTTCCACCGAAAATATGTATTTATTCCTGGCTACTGGCGTAACAAAAGGCACCAGTGATACCGACGACGATGAATTCATAGAAGTGGAGCATTATAAACTCGATCAACTGGTCGAAATGGTGATGGCAGGTGATATAAAGGATAGCAAAAGCATTGTCGGCATATTATTCGTCGCTCGATTGCTAAACCGATAAGATACATAATAAAATGCCCACCGGCATACATATGTTCTATGAACAGGTGTAAAGCTGGGGGTGGCAGTATTTGAAAAATGGCATAAAAAGTACTCTTATTCGGCATATAAGCGATAATTGGGTATTATATATTATAGTTTTGTTTGCCTTCATAGTGGGTATAGCGGCCGGTTCATTTTCCGTTGGGGCCATGGATGAGACGCAAAGAAGCGAGCTGATAGATACAATAAATAATTTCTTCGTTATACTCGGTACGACTCCTATGGATACATCGGCCATATTTAAGCAATCTTTGCTTAATAATGGAGAGATGGCCTTATTGAGCTGGGTATTCGGCCTTATAGCTATTATAGGCGTACCGCTTATTTTTTTGTTAATCGTTATGCGCGGCTTTGTTATAGGATTTACGGTAGGATTTATGGTAAAAGAATTTGCATATAGGGGCCTGCTTTTTGTGACCTTATCGATGCTGCCTTCGAATATCATATCCATACCGGTTTCCATGGCTATGGCTGTTGTATCTACGAGATATTCGATATATCTATGGAAAAATCGGCAAAATATCATGGATAAAGCTCAGCGCCGCCAGCAATTCCTGATATATACAGTCATCGTATTGATTTTGTTCGGAGCATTGTTTATAGCGACGTTGATAGAAACGTTCATAGCGCCGGCATTGGTATCATTATTTTCCGATGCATTAAAATAGTGGAATTTGGTAAATAATAATAGTAAATAATAACTTTCAAAGGAGCGGTTTTATGTGGTACAGTAACTATATCGATGGGTATAAGCGTTATTTGGTCGAGGAAAGGAAGATGACCTCCAATACCGTTGAATGCTATCTTACCGATGTACGCCAATACTTGGGATTCACCGATGGACAAGCCGCATTGCAGAACATGCTGTCGTCCGATACTATTGCCGAATATATGGATTATTTAAAACACAAAGGCTGCATATCGACCACTATATCGCGTAAGATATCATCGATAAAGAGCTTTTGCAAGTTTATGGTACAAAAGGGCTATAGCGATATCGACCCCTCTGTTGATTTACAAACTCCCAAGATGGATAAACGCGTACCTGCTATTTTATCACCGGATAAGGTTAAATTATTGCTTGCTCAGCCGAATTTGCAAGAGCCAAAGGGCATCCGCGATAAAGCCATGTTGGAAATACTATATGCCACCGGTTTTAAGGTATCGGAATTGCTGGAGTTGACCATGGATGACATAAATACGGAAATGAACTATGTAAAATGCAGGTCCGGTGACAAAGAACGTCTGCTACCGATAAACCGTGTAGCATGTCAGTATCTTCAAAATTATATCATCCAGGCCCGGGACAAGCTGTTAAATGGTAAAGAAGAATCCGTAGTATTTGTCAATTGTCACGGGCAACCCATGAGTAGGCAGGGCTTTTGGAAAATAGTAAAGTATTATGCTAAAAAAGCCGGTATAAATCAACCTATAACACCTTATACCTTAAGGCATTCCTTTGCCATAAATATGTTGAGCAGCGGCATGGACATAAAGACCGTGCAACAATTGCTGGGTCATACCGACATATCCACCACATATACATATATGCAATTCGTGCATCCAAAAGGAGTTGCCAGATGATAAAGAGGGTGATATTGATAGTATTGGACAGCGTCGGCATAGGGCAGTTGCCAGACGCTGTCGATTACGGCGACGATGGAAGCGATACTATCGGCAATATATGGCGGACCAGGGGCCATCTATATATACCCAATATGTTATCATTGGGCCTTGGCAATATAGATGACGTAAATATAAGAGAAAAAACCGAAAATCCTATAGGTTGTTTCGGCAAAGCAGCCGAAAGGTCCAAAGGAAAGGATACGACCACAGGCCATTGGGAGATATGCGGTATAGTATTGGATAAACCGTTTCCCGTATACCCCCATGGTTTCCCGGAAGATGTAATACGAGCTTTTGAAGAGGCCATAGGTCGTCCGATATTAGGCAATATAGCAGCTTCCGGTACCGAGATAATAAAGCAGTTGGGTCAAAAGCATATGCAAACCGGTTATCCCATAGTGTATACATCGGCCGACAGCGTATTTCAAATAGCTGCTCATGAAGACATAATACCTGTAGACCAGCTATATGATATGTGCCTAAAAGCGCGAAGGATATTGACTGGTCAACATGGAGTGGCGAGGGTGATAGCTCGTCCGTTTATAGGACAGCCAGGCAATTTCCAACGCACCGAGCGGCGAAGGGATTTTTCCTTAAAACCGCCTGCTCCCACACTTTTGGATAAATTAGTATCATGCGGATACAGTGTAGCTGCAGTGGGCAAAATCGAGGATATTTTCGCTCAACAGGGCATTACAGATAAGCGCCATACCACTAACAACGATGACGGTATAAAGGCCACATTGGATTACATGGGTCAGGATTTCGCAGGGCTTATATTTACCAATCTCGTCGACTTCGACATGTTATACGGCCACAGAAATGATGTGGAAGGTTATGCCAAAGCGCTGGAGGATTTTGATGCGGCTATACCGGCATTGATAACATCCATGAAAGATGATGATATGCTTATAATAACGGCCGATCACGGTTGTGATCCTACTACGCCCAGCACTGATCATTCGCGCGAATATATACCTATACTGCTATACGGTCGGCAAATCAGAAGCAACGTAAACATCGGCGTACGTTCCACATATGCCGACATCGGCGCTACCATAACCGATATACTGAAAGCAGGTTCGCTGGATAACGGTCGTAGCTTTAAAAATGACATAATGTAAAGAGGGGGTAAGCATGTACGATACACTTGTAAAGCAACGCAATTATATACTCGAACATCTGAACGAATTTAAACCATCTGTAGGACTTATATTGGGCTCGGGCTTGGGCGATCTGGCTCAAAGGGTAGGGGATCCTGTTATAGTGAATTATGGGGATATACCGGAGTTTCCTGTTTCCACAGTGACAGGCCATGCAGGGCGTTTTCTATTCGGCAGCTTAAGCGGATGCAATGTGGCCGTGATGCAGGGCCGCTTTCATCATTACGAGGGATATTCGCTCCAACAGGTATGCATGCCGGTAAGGATTATGGCGATGCTCGGTTGCAGTAAATTGGTGGTTACCAATGCCGCCGGCGGCATTAACCTGAACTTCAAGGCCGGCGACCTCATGCTTATAGAGGATCATATAAATTTAATGGGCGATAATCCCCTTATAGGGCCCAATATCGAAGAACTCGGTCCAAGGTTTCCAGACATGTCTTGTGCTTATGACGCTGAATTAAAAAAGATAGCCTTGGAATGCGCAAAGAAACATGGCATAGGTTTACGTCAGGGCGTGTATGTTGCCTTGAATGGACCGAGCTATGAAACGCCGGCTGAGATACGTATGTTGCGCTTGCTTGGCGCTGATGCTGTAGGCATGTCTACGGTACCCGAGGTTATAGCCGCCGTACATGCTGGCATGAAAGTGTTGGGCATATCATGTATAACCAATATGGCAGCAGGCGTTTTGCCACAGCCGCTTTCGCATAAAGAAGTGATGGACACCGCTAATGCCATAGCCGATATGTTTCAAACGCTTATAATGGGTATCATAAAAGAAATGGCCTGATATGATTGAATAACATCCCTTTTCTATGGACATGCTAGGATTAGCAACCATGGAGGAGGGATTATTTTGAATTCAAAACTATATAAGGGTATTTTTATCGTATCTTTATGCCTCGCTTTGCTGAATGGGGTGTTTATAGGCAATATCACAGCAGCTCATGAGCCGAACGAGCAGGATGAGCAGCTCGCTAGTGAAGATCCGCTAAAGCTTCAAAGCAAATCGGCTGTTTTAATGGATGCAGCTACAGGCCAGCTATTGTATGAAAAAAATGCCCATGAAAAGCTTCCCATAGCCAGCATCACGAAGATAATGACCATGGATCTTATAATGGAGGCATTGGATTCCGGTCGCATCAAGCTCACCGATGTTGTGAGGGTCAGCAAAGACGCCGCTTCGCTCGGAGGGTCACAGATCTGGCTGGAGGAAGGCGAGGAGATGACGGTGGATGAGATGGTGAAGGCTATAGCTGTCAATTCGGCCAACGATGCAGCCGCAGCCATGGCCGAGTATATAGCCGGTACCCAAGAGAACTTCGTTAAAATGATGAATGAAAAGGCCAAGTTGCTTGGAATGAACGACACCAACTTCGCTAATGTACATGGCCTCGATGATGACAATCATTACTCCAGCGCTTACGATGTGGCATTGATGTCTAGGGAACTGGTCAAGCATGACGGTATATTTAAGTATACCAGCATATGGATGGACACGCTTCGAGATGGGAAAACTGGTTTGGCCAATACGAATAAGCTAATACGCACATATGGCGCCGATGGGTTGAAGACAGGTTCCACCGATAAGGCTAAATATTGTATATCTGCTACTGCCAAAAAGGACGACATGCGTTTGATAGCGGTGATATTGGGGGGGCCTACCAGTCAAGTGAGATTTGATGAGGCAGCCAAGCTGCTGGATTATGGTTTCAACACTTTTACCATAAATCGAATAGTAAAAAAAGGTGAGATTATACGCAATATAAAGGTCACAAGGGGCAAATCGGATCAGGTTAATGGTATAGCAGCCGATGATCTCAGCGTACTGACCCAAAAAGCCGATACCGCTTCGATAGAAAAACGCATTAAATTACCCGACACTATTGAAGCACCGGTAGTGGAATCTCAAAAGATAGGCAAGCTAACGGCTCTTAAAGGTGAACAAGAGGTCGGCAGCGTTGACATCATAGCCGATAAGCCCGTAGAAAGAGCGTCGGTAACCGATATATTGAAGGATCTTTTAGCACAATGGCTCTGAATATAATTGCTAAATAGATATATTTGCGTTATACTATAATATATACATTGGACGTGCCGGTGCCAGGAATGGCGATACATTCCAGACGCCGGTTTATAATATTATTGTAAAGGGGTTTATGCTATAGATTTATGGAACTGTGGGGTACTATGAAGATAAATGATAAAGGGCATCTGGAGATAGGCGGATGTGATACCATAAGCCTGGCGCAGCGATTTGGTACACCGCTCTATGTTATGGATGATACTCAGATACGCGATGCATGCCACCGATATGTGAGCGCTATACGACAATATGGCAACGGCATGGTATTATATGCCGGTAAAGCGTTTACCAATATAGCTATGTGCAAGCTTATACAGCAGGAAGGCTTGGGTCTCGATGTAGTATCGGGAGGAGAACTGTATACAGCTATGAAAGCCGAATTTCCCCCCGAGAGGATATATATGCATGGGAACAATAAATCATATGAGGAACTGCGCATGGCTGTAGAATACGGCATAGAACGCGTAGTGATAGATAGCTTTCATGAAGTAGAACTGTTGGAGCAATTAGCGCGAAACTACGATAAAAATATAGGCGTATCGGTACGTGTCAAACCAGGCATAGACGCCCATACGCACCACTATATAAAAACCGGCCAACAGGATTCCAAATTTGGATTCGGCATAGAAGACGGACAGATATATCGCATCATAGAATATATATTGACTCAGTCTCATTTGAAGTTAAAAGGCCTGCATTGTCATATCGGATCCCAGATATTTGAAACTGATCCCTATATTGAGACTGCTCAAATAATGCTTGAACTTATGTGGGATATAAATGATACTCACGGGTTAAACATGGACGAGATAGATTTTGGTGGAGGATTCGGCATAAGATATGTTGAAGAAGACAACCCTCTTGCGCCCGAAAATTATATAAACGCATTGACTGACGGTATAAAGGCTTATTGCGATAATAACGCAAGGCAATATCCACGCATATTAATCGAACCGGGACGTTCTATAGCAGGCCCGGCTGGCATAACGCTGTATACGGTCGGCGCTATAAAGCATATACCCGATGTGCGCACATACGTGAGCGTGGACGGCGGTATGGCCGATAATCCGAGACCAGCTTTATATCAAGCCAAATACAGCGCCATGATAGCCAATAAGGCTGATAAACCCGCGGAATATACGGTATCGATAGCCGGTAAATGCTGCGAATCAGGCGATATGCTTATATGGGACATAGATTTACCTAAGGTTGAATCAGGCGATATACTGGCTGTTTTTGATACCGGCGCATATAACTATTCCATGGCCAGCAATTACAACAGGCTTCCGATTCCTGCTGTAGTGTTGGTAAAGGATGGTCGAGCGGAGCTTATGGTCAGGCGCCAGTCGTACGATGACCTCGTAAGCCATGATTGCATCCCATCATGGTTATAACAAAAAGGTGCAGTAAAGCCAGCAATTATGATATAATGATAATATGGATATCACAGGAGGATAAGATATGCTAAATTTTAGGAATTTCGACCTGATGACATTTTTATATCAGTTGCTGGCGCTTTTAATCGCTTTCTCCTTCCATGAATTCGCTCATGCTTTGGTAGCAGACCGATTGGGAGATCCTACGCCCAGGCAGCAGGGCCGCTTGACATTGGATCCTATGGCGCATATAGATGTCGTAGGCTTTTTGCTCTTGCTATTTGCCGGTTTCGGATGGGCTAAGCCGGTAGAGATAGACCCGAGAAACTTCAAGAACCGCAAGTGGGGAGATATACTTGTATCGATAGCCGGACCGCTGACCAATCTCATAATAGCCTTGATAGCATATATCGTGCTAGCTTTTTTATCAATGTCCGCTTCGTTTGATAATCAGATAATAGCTAACATACTTTGGGCTATAGTAGGGCTTAATATAGGACTGGCTGTATTTAATATATTGCCTATCCCGCCGCTGGACGGCTATCATGTTATTAAGAGCTTGTTTTTCAGATATAATGTAAAATTTTTTTGGGAATTCGAGCGCTATAGCTTCATAGTACTTATAATATTGATCATAACAGGTATTATAGGGCGCATTATGAATCCTTTGATGAATTTGGTTATAAACGGCATGAATGTCATAGTAATGGCGCTCTACTCTATATTCTTTTAGCAGGAGGATGTTTTATGACAGCAAAACAACGCGTTATGAGCGGTATGAGGCCCACGGGCAGGCTTCATTTGGGCAATTACTTCGGGGCCCTGGATAGCTGGCTTAAATTACAAGGCAAATATGAGTGTTTTCATTCGATAGTGGATTGGCATGCCTTGACGACGGCTTATCAAGAAAGCGAGGATATAAAAGATAATATATTGCAGATGGCTATAGATTGGCTTAGTGTTGGCTTGGACCCAAATAAGAGCGCTATATATGTGCAATCGCGCGTCAAAGAGATAGCCGAGCTTCACCTGCTGTTGTCCATGATAGTGCCGGTATCGTGGTTGGAGCGATGCCCCACTTATAAGGATCAACTGGTGCAGTTAAAGGATAAAGAGATAGCAACATACGGATTTCTCGGTTATCCGAACCTGATGGCATCGGACATATTGATATGCAAGGCTTCTATCGTACCTGTGGGCGAGGATCAATTGCCTCATCTGGAACTTGCACGCGAGATAGTCAGGCGTTTTAACTTTTTGTATGGTGAAACCTTTCCTGAACCTCAAGCGCTTTTAAATGATGTAAAAGTGCTGCCGGGGTTAGATGGCAGGAAGATGAGCAAAAGTTATGGCAATACCATACTTCTTTCAGAAGATCCTGAGTCGGCAAGGAAGAAGATAAGCATGATGATTACCGATCCGGCTAGGATAAAAAAAGATGACCCGGGGCATCCGGATATATGCTCGGTGTTCGCCTTCCACAAAGTATTCAGTCCCGATATAGTGCAGGAGCGCGAGCGCGAGTGCAAGGCCGGCCAAATAGGATGCGTTCAATGCAAACGCCAGTTGGCTGATAATGTAGTAGCATTTTTGGAGCCAATATATGAGCGCCGTAAGGAACTGGAGAAGAATATAGATTACGTTCACGACGTACTCGACGATGGCTACAATAAAATAAAGCCAATAGCGCAGAAAACCATAGAAGAGGTTAGAACCAAAATGGGGCTATGAGCTACAATGTAAAATTGGATGCCTTTGAAGGACCTCTGGATCTGCTTCTGTATTTAATAAAACAATCAAAGCTCGAAATAACCGATATCTCCATGGCTGATATAACATATCAGTACATGGAGTACATATCGCAGGCCCAGGATAATAATATGGATTTAACTAGTGAATTTCTGGTAACGGCAGCTACTCTGATAGAGATAAAGTCGAGGTCATTGCTGCCAAATCCGCCCAAAGCCGGAGAGGATGAGCAGGTCGACGATGCTGATCCCGAGCAGCGTTTAAAGGCTAGGCTGCAAGTCTATAGCGTTTACAAGGAGGCAGCCGCACATTTACGCATGATGGAACAACGCCAGGAGATGGTCTTTACCGGGCCAGTCCGCTACGTTTCAAAACCAGAACCCATACGCATTATAGAAATAAATGCTAACGCGGAAGATTTATTCAACTGCTATCATAGATTGTTGAATCGAATCAAGCCGGCAGCGCCTTATAATGTTAAAGCCGAGGCCATTTCTTTAAATAGGCAAATAAATATATTCAAACGCCTGTTGAGCCTGTTCGAGCGAATACGCTTCGGCCGCATCGTGGCGCGCTATAGGTTCGATAAAGCGCATGTGGTGGTATCCTTTTTATCGGTTCTGGAACTGATGAAGTCTGGCGAAGCCGATGCCTATCAGTCCAAGCCGTTTGCCGAGCTCATAATAAACCGAATAAAGCGACGACGGTAAAGCGAGGAATAATAATATGGAGGTTTATGAACTTACAGCAGCCATCGAGGCCATACTTTTTGTAAACGGTGACAGCGTGTCTGTCAAACAGTTAACAGAGTTGTTCGACGCCGACGAACAAAGCATATATGCAGCGATCGAAACCCTGCAGCGCAGATATGAAGGGGAAGACAGCGGCATATGCTTGCAAAGAATAGCCGACAGTTACCAAATGGTTACTAAACCCAAAATGGCGTCATATATACAGGCATTCCTGCGCCCAGTATATAAAAAGCAGATGTCCAATGCCATGCTGGAGACACTGACTGTCATAGCATATAAACAACCTGTTACCAAAGCGGAGATCGAGGACATAAGAGGGGTGAATAGCGATAAGGTCATATCGCTGTTGCTGGAACAAGGCCTTATAAAAGCCGTAGGCCGATTGTCGACTCCTGGCCGTCCCATTCAATACGGTACCACCGACGAGTTCTTAAAACATTTCGGCCTGTCGGATCTCAAAGAACTGCCTAAAATTGAATAGCGGCAGGCATCAGTGGGTAGCCTATATTTGTATATTTTTGCTATACAGATATGGAGCGCGTGTTTATAAATGTGGCTTTTGATAATTTCGATTATCGGCGTGGCAATAGCACTGCTATGTTTCTCCACTATAGAATTTGAAATAAAAATATTCGTGAATAATGCTGAGAACTACCTGTTTGTGTCGATGCGTTGGCTTAAAGGCCTCGTAACGCTTCGGTATAATATGTCTCTTGGGGTCGATAGCAAAAAACGCTGGCGCTTGCTTATCAGAAAAACGGATAATGCAGCGGCCAGAGAGGCACCTTTGCAAAAAGCCGTCGAATCGATAAAACGCTGGACATCTTCGGCAAAAGGATTGAAAACGGTAATTCTATACATACTAAGTGTGGTGCACATACCGTATATACAGCTACATATGAGCATCGGCTTATATGATGCCTCCGTTACGGCCCTTCTTACAGGAAGTATCCAATCGCTCATATACATATTATTCAGCTACGCTAAAACGAGGATTATGATAGGCGACGCTGATATAAACATAAAACCCAATTACGCCGGCAACAATATCACCGTACACGGCGATGGTATAATACGCCTCAGATTAGGCCATATTATTATCGCAAGCATTAAAGCGCTTAAAATTATTATTATGGATAAAATAAAGGCGGTGATAAAAAATGGCAGAACAGCATCCTATACAAGACATAATGCGTACCACCATGGAGAATATTAAAGATATGATAGACGTTAATACCATCGTAGGGGATGCGGTAGAAACATCCGAAGGCAAGGTCATAATCCCCATATCGCGGGTTTCTTTTGGCTTTGTATCAGGCGGCGGGGATTATAACATTACGTCGAATAGAGGCAAAGAGACATCGGCAAATGCCGATACCGCGGAAGGTTCAAAATTACCTTTTGCCGGCGGTACGGGAGCAGGTGTAACCGTTCAACCGGTGGCATTCCTTGTGGTGGGCAAAGAGCAGATTCGGCTATTGCCAGTGCTCTACAACAGGTTAAGGGCTTTATGAAAAATGATGAAGAAGGTATCGAATAGGCGGCTGAAAAGTCGCTTTTTTTATTGCCAAAATCGCATAGCGTTTTAGAGCAATGTCGAGGATATAGAAGCATTTACCACATAAACTCTAGAATCAGGAGACGAAGCGGCATTTATCGCCGATTTTACCAGTTGACACCACTAACACTGCTTGATATAATACAGATAATAGAACTTGTGCAAAAGTCCACTGAACCTTGAAAATCTAATATTTTAAGCAGCGAAGTTTTCGAAGATGATTGTTCCGATGCTATCTTCACTTTTGCTGAGGAAAGTATATACTGTAAATACCTTTAATGTAAGGGGTAAATGGTGTCGGTGATTAATTAGTCCTAAAAGCAAGTATACTCGCTGCTTGCTTTTTTACCTATTTATAATATTTTATAGTATTTATGAAAGGACATGCTGTGGTGAAAAAAATCATTGTATTGTTAATTTGTGCAGGAATAATATTGCTTACAGCAGGTTGTGAAGGTGATGAGCAAAATAACATTTCGAACGATTCGCAAAAAATTGCTCTATCAGAATACATAGAATCTATAAAATTGCCCAAAAATCTTTTTGTTACATTTGATCCGTCTACCGTTCCAGAAATAGCATCCGCAAAAGCATACAATATCACATGGCTAAAACTGGAACCTAAAAAAACTGCCAAGTATCTTCTCCGCTATAATGTTCTGGATACCTACATTTATGCTGAGGGACCAGGATTTAAAGCGGGCAACGGGAAATGGACAGAATATCTTAATATTTACGATGGCTCTGTAAAGGGTGGATTGGCTTATTCTCTTGTTAACGATGAAAATGATTTACTAACTAAATTATCATATGTAATAAACCCATCTCCCGGATTACCAGATGGTGTAGCACAAACACTTGGATATGCTAATAAAATGGACTATAGTGTCAAAAAAAATCTAACTTTTTCAACCTATGAGGAGGCAGTATCTGAGACGGGAAAAGTACTTACTGCATGCGGTTTCCCAACACTTGCAATGCAAGAAGTTTACTCACTGGATGTTGAGACAATGAAAGCCCATTATCAGCTTTATATAAATACAAGAGGTAAAGATGAAGTAAAAGATCAAATTCAGTGGTCTAAAGACGATGAATGCTATCTTATCCATTTCCGTCAAATTGTCGATGATATTCCTCTTATAAATGTCTTATGGGAAAACGGAATTCAAAGGGATTGGGAGCCAACCGAGACGCAAGTTTCTGTTTTTTATTCAAAAGATGGTATAATAAATATTCAAGCAAGAGGTCTTTACGAGCTTGGACAAGAAATAAGAGAAGGGCCTCTCATTAGCCCTACAGATGCATTACAGATTGTATTGGATGATTACAAAAAAGCCATCCAAACATCTGAAACAAAAATATTCTCTATGGAACTAAATTACGTAGGAATTTATCACGAGAAAGAGCTCCAGCTTGTTCCGGCATGGGTATTTTGTATTTCCCATCCTATTAAATTGGAAGAAACTAATGAAGTGATAAATGAATACACTTACTTTGTCATAAACGCTTTTACTGGAAAACAAATAAGAACGGCGGTAGATAATGGATGAAATTTAAAAATCTTTTTGCTACAGATGTCCGACGGGCATTATTATCATGGCGTTTTTTGCTTTCTTCGTCTGGCGTGAGCTGCATAATGCTTGGAGCTGTGTCGGGGTTATTGAGGAAGAGCGATTTTTCTTCAATTTGGTATTTTATGTACTTGAGTATGGGTGGGAGCGGGACAGCTAGCATAATTCTTTCTATTATTCCGGTGTTTACATTTGCAATCAGTTTTGCTATAGAATGGGAGGAAAAAGCTGTATATTTTTGGATTGTGCGGGCTGGTATAATAAGATATACAATTTCAAAAATTGTAGTCAGTGCTATATCCGGCTTTTTAACAGTTGTTGTAGGCATGATATTGTTTATAGTTATATTAATGCCATGGTTCCCACTATTTGCAATTTCGAGCACGGATTATTCTTATGAAATTCTTATGGGACAGGGTTATGTTTTACTTGGTATGCTCCTATATATAGCCCATTTCGGATTTACTGGCGCATTGATGGCCGTATGCGCAATGTGGATTTCCGTTTATATACCAAATCGCTTTGTTGCGGCAGCATCACCCGTGGTGCTCCAGTTCACATTGACTCGCTTTACCAGCGGACGAGAACTCCCTGGATATTTAACCCCGATTTTATGGTTTGATGGGATCTATGATGTAGGATCGCCGTTTGCTACACTGCTTATAAAATTGACAACTGTTTTAGTTTTATGCAGCCTTATGGGTATCGCTGCAACAGTACAAATGAAAAGGAGGGTAAGCCGTGCATAATCTGAAAGAAATTATGCTATGCTCTAAAATCAATTTTAAGAAATGGATCATCACTCCGCGCATGTACGCGATCCTTGCTATTATCATTATTTTTGGCTATTATACATTTTCAGACATACCTAAAATAGCAGCTTACCTTGAAGTCAATGCTACTCCATGGGTGTTCCCATTTTTTATGACTCATCCCACCATGTTTATTATTTTTGGTAGTCTAACCACTATGTTATACTGCAATGCACCTTTTGAGGATGGGCACATGCCATTTTTAGTCATACGAATTGGTCGATATGACTGGATAATCGGCCAGGTACTTTATATTTATTTATCGAGTTTTGTGTATACATCCTGTTTTTTCTTGATATCTATACTTATGTTACTTCCAAGAATAGAATTCACAACCGATTGGGGGCAATTGTTGTATGCAATTTCTAAATCGCCATCTGAGATCATGGAACAAACTGGGGCAGCCCTTAATTTCATGCCGTATGAAGAATTACTCGACATATTGACGCCTATACAAGCAACTATTTTGTCATTTACCATGTTCTGGTTGGTCACAGCATTTATCGGTGTGTTGATTTGCTGTTTTAATATTCTTATAGGGGAGATGGTCGGTATAATCGCTGCTGGCATCTTTACCGGCATCGCTTATTTTTCGGCATTTCTTGGGACTATTAGTCTCGGAAAATGGATTTATTATTTGTCCCCCATTTCCTGGAGCAGCATCAGCTATCTTGATTGGCATGGCACAGGTAGTATACCATCGCCGACATATGCAATTATTTGTCTGTTAATTGCTATTGCTTTATTAAGCATAGTTTCTGTTGTAGTGTTTTGCAAAAGAGACCTTGAGATATATAAAGGAGAGTTTTGACATGTCAGAGTATATAGTAGAGGTATTCGATGCCGTCAAACAGTTTAAGGATACAACCGCTTTAAACCATGTGACGGTCAAATTCGAAACCGGCAGGATACATGGTATTATCGGCCGAAACGGCTCCGGCAAAACAGTGCTGTTTAAATGTATTTGCGGATTCATGATATTAAGCTCAGGTAAAATTCTTATAAACGGTGAGCCTATTAAAGTTGGTGCACCGCAAGAAATAGGTATTGTTATCGAGGATCCGGGTTTCATAAATTCAATGAGCGGTTACAAAAACCTCAAATTGCTTGCATCCATACACAGAAAGATATCGGACGATGAAATTCACGAAACGCTGAAACTAGTGGGGTTGGATCCTAAACTTAAAAAGCATGTCAGCAAGTATTCCTTGGGAATGAGACATCGACTTGGGATAGCACAGGCTATTATGGAAAGGCCGCCGTTATTGATATTGGACGAGCCGATGAACGGTCTCGATAAACAAGGGGTCATAGAAATTCGCAAGGTGCTCAAAGAATTAAATCAAGAAGGCACCACTATTATCTTATCATCGCATTATGCGGAAGATATAGAGGCACTATGCGACACTGTCTATGAGATGGATGGTGGTGTTTTGACGCGTGTGGAATAAGTATGGTATATACCGCGGTGAAATTATGTGTTGATTTTTGTTAAGATATATGTTAACATATATGTAAAGATAAATGTTAAAATTAATGAGGTGCTAAAGTGGAGAAAATAGTTGGTATAGATAAAATAAGGCCCAAGCTTGGCGAATACTTGGAAGAGGCAGAAAAAGGCGAGGTGTTAATCGTATCTTCCAGGTCAGAACCAAAGGGTGTTATAATCGGTTATTCGATGTACAATGAACTAAAGGCGTTAGCTGAAAAAGCTAAAGAAGCAGAGATTGCTCAAATACTGAATGAATTTAGGGCCAGAGCTGAAAGAGCAGGTCTTACTGAAACAGACGTGGAAAATGAAATAAAGGAAGAACGAAATGCGGGCAATAATTGACACAAATGTGCTAATTTCTGGTGTGATCAGCAATAAAAGCTTTCCCGCAAAGGTTCTCGATTACTGGGTTATACGTAGATTTATCCCTGTTATAAGCGGTGAAATTGTAAAAGAGTATAGCGCCGTTTTGCTCAGAGATAAATTCTCTGCTTTAGGCAGTATAAAAGAAAGGCTTGATCTGTTGGACAGACTTTTATCTTTAGATCATGTAATTGTGATAAGTCCACAGCTAAAAATAGAGGTTATAACAGAAGATCCCAAGGATAATATCTTTTTGGAATGCGCCGTAGCCGGAGGGTGTGAGTTTATCATATCAGGTGATCAACATTTGCTTCAAGTAAAAGATTATAACAGCATTAAAATAGTAACAGCAAGAGAATTTATAAATAAAATGGATAGCGCATAATGAACCTTTTTATTGCCAAAATCGCAATGCTGGATTAAAATAATAGTAACAATATTATCGAAGACGGGGTAATAGGCGTGGAAAATATTCGGGAGAGACTTAAATATTGCACGCGGATAGTGGTTAAAATCGGTACGTCGACGCTTACATACGATACCGGCAAATTGAACCTTCAGCGCATAGAGAAACTGGTCCGCGTATTATCGGATTTCAAGAATCAGGGCAAGGACGTCATACTGGTTACATCGGGCGCTATCAGCGTGGGTGCCGCTAAATTGGGACCGCTGCATCCACCGACCAGTATAGCTGAGAAGCAAGCTATGGCGGCGATAGGCCAGGGCATCTTGATGCATGTATACGGCAAGATTTTCGGTGAGTATGGCCAAACTACGGCTCAAGTATTGCTGACCAAGGATATAGTAGATAATCTGCATACCCGCAAAAACGCTTGCAATACTTTAAATACGCTGTTGTCCATGAATGTCATCCCTGTTGTCAACGAGAACGACACCGTCGCAACTGAAGAAATAGAATTCGGCGACAACGATACGCTATCGGCTATAGTGGCCGCATTGGTCGATGCTTCGCTGCTCATATTGCTGTCGGATATAAATGGCTTGTATACTTGCGATCCGCACCGCCATGACGGAGCGGTGCTTATACCGGAGGTATACGATATAGACGGCCATATAGAAAGCATAGCCGACGATAAAGGTACTCAGAGGGGAACGGGCGGTATGAGGACCAAGATCATGGCTGCCAAGATAGCAGGCGGTTACGGCATACCGATGGCTATAATCAACGGCAATGAACCGCATAATATTTATGAACTCATAGAAGGCAAAAATATAGGTACGGTATTTATACCGGATAAAAACGGCAAGAAGGAGAGCAATGCGATATGTTGAGCGTACAAGAAATAGGGAAACGGGCCAGACAGGCAGCTTATCCATTGGCTAATGCTTCCACCGCGATTAAAAATCAGGCGCTAGATGCCATGGCTGATGCTTTGGAAAGCAATAAGGATAGGATATTATCTGCCAATACAGAAGACCTTAAATATGCCGAGGCGCGCGGTATCGGTACAGCTATGCTGGACAGATTGTCGTTAAATGACAAACGCATAACTCAGATGGCCGATGGCTTGCGCATGGTCAGGGATTTACCTGATCCCGTGGGTGAGGTCTTGTCTATGTGGAAGCGCCCGAACGGTCTGCTCATAGGCCAGCAGCGTGTCCCACTGGGCGTTATAGGCATAATATACGAGGCGCGGCCCAATGTTACCGCAGATGCGGTGGGTTTATGCCTTAAAACCGGCAATGCCGTTATCCTGCGCGGCGGTTCAGAGGCTATTAATTCAAATAAGGCCATTGTGAATATATTAGCGAAAGCAGCAATCCAGGTCGGTATTCCCGAGAACTCCATACAATTGATAGAAGATACCGACAGGCAAAGCGCTGTCGATATGATGAAACTTCATGGCTATATAGACGTACTGATACCGAGGGGTGGTGCCGGCCTCATACGCACAGTTGTTGAGAATGCCACTGTGCCTACTATTGAGACGGGAGTGGGCAATTGTCATGTTTATGTAGACGGCGACGCTGATGTAAACATGGCCACCGATATAATAGTAAATGCAAAGGCCAGCCGCCCGGCTGTATGCAATGCAGCCGAGACTTTGCTCGTGGATAAAGCCATAGCAGAGGCGTTTTTGCCTGTTGCTCTGCCGGCTTTGGAGCAAAAGAATGTGGAACTACGTGGTTGCAAGGTAACGCGCTCTATATATCCGAAGTGCAAAGCTGCTAAAGAAGATGATTGGGCCACTGAATACCTCGATTATATATTGGCTGTCAAAGTGGTAGACGGTATCGATCAAGCAATAGAACATATAAATAAATACGGCACAAAACATTCTGAGGCCATAGTAACCAACGATTATCAACATGCCCAGCGGTTTTTACAGGAAGTAGATGCCGCGGCCGTTTACGTCAATGCGTCCACGCGGTTCACCGACGGCGGGGAATTCGGGTTCGGAGCCGAGATAGGTATAAGCACGCAAAAGCTGCATGCCAGAGGACCTATGGGATTAAAAGAGCTGACCACTACAAAGTACATTATATACGGTAACGGACAAATAAGAGCATAAAAGATCCGGGCTAAACTCGGATCTTTTTCCAATGCCCCGTTTTATAGCGGCTGTAAATGAATATGGAGCGAAATATCTGATCGCACCCTTGCGCTAGCCATGCGCCGACCAATCCCCATCCCATTTCTATAAATAGTTTGGCCAGTACAATGCGTATGCCCCATATGCCTATAAATGAAGAGTATAGAGGCCATCGCGTATCGCCAGCGCCTCTTAAAGCCCCGGCCAATATAAATTGCGTCGATTGCATAGGCTGTATAACAGCTATTATTTTCATAGATGTAGCTGCCATAGCTATTATATCCGGCTCATTTGTGAATAGGTCGGCTATATAAGAACCGAAGAAGAAAAATACAACAGCCATACTCATGGCTATATACATACCTATACGGCGGGCTTCATAACCGCATCGTTCGGCAATATCGGGCCTTTTAGCGCCAAGGCTTTGCCCAACCAGAGTAGTAGCCGCCATACCGAAAGCCATTCCCGGCGTAAATGATATGCTGAATACATTTAGCACTATCTGATGAGCGGCGATTACAGAAGTGCCCAAACTGGCCACCGTACGTACAAACACGAGTTGCCCAGTACGCAGCAATAATTGTTCTGCAGCAGAAGGCAGCCCCACATTCAACAAGCGTTTTAATAAATCCTTATCGAAGCGGTAGTTGTCTTTAAGCGATAAACCTATGCTCGAGCCGGGCTTGTAAATAGCATATAATGCCATAATTGCTGCTATGCCCCGGGTTATGGTCGTGGAAAGGGCTGCGCCGGCCACCCCCATAGCAGGGAACCCCAATTTGCCGTATATCAATATATAGTTGCCCAACACGTTGAGTGAATTTGAGATTATATTGTAGCGCATTGGCGTCATAGTATCGCCGACGCCCCTTAATACGGCTGCCATGCCCATCGATATGGTGGTGAATATCCATCCAACTGATATTATTTGAAAGTATACCGTGCCAAGCGGCAATACATCGGGTTCTGCACCCATAAAGGCTACGACGTCTCCTGCAAATATGAATCCTAATATGCTAATGGCTGTACCCATTATTAGCACCAGCACCAAAGACTGGCGAACTGCAGCCTTAGCCTTTTCTTTATCTCCCGCGCCTATAAAGCGTGCCACCAGAGCCGTGCTGCCTACATTTAGGGCCTGAAAGACTGCCAAAGCCAATTGCGTAGGCTGGTTGCTCAAACCAACTGCTGCTAATGATTGCTCGTTTATATTCCCTACCATGACCATATCGATCATGCCAAAAAGCGACATAAGCAGTAATTCCAGCATGGCCGGCCATGCCAATGTCCAGATGCGTTTATTTAACAATGATTCATTTTGCGCCAATTCTTCTATGGAAAAATTTTGTCGTGCGACATTCTCTAATATTTCTTGATGACCTTTCTCCCCTTCATCTATAATTACATCATCTTCATTTTTACGAGACACTACAGCAAACCCTTCCTTTTTACAGCATCTTGTGACTATTCAGCTTAAGCATATTATATAAGTGCACAAGTAATGACATATTGCCGGAGTATGCCTAACTGGCCAACGCCTGACATTGTAATAGCCGAATAGTTATTATGCTAATATTATAGACCTATACAGCGGTAAATGCAAATGTGGATGGTATTATGGGAACAAATCTGCTATAATAGGCTTATGTTATATTTCGCATATAAGGGGGTAAAACCGCATTTATGGGCATCGTTGTCAGGAATGCTGTGGTCGGAGATTTAGAGGATATAAACCGCATATACAGGCATGCTGTGCTGCATACCACATCCTCGTTCGATATAGAGCCTCCGTCTATGGATGACAGATATAGGTGGTTTTTATCTCATAGCAATCGGTATCCTGTGTTGGTCGCCACATATAATAAGGGCGTAATAGGATGGGGCAGTTTAAGCCAGTTTGCTGCGAGGCCAGGTTACAGATTTACCGTTGAGGATTCTCTATATATAGATCCGGTGTACCAGCGCATGGGTGCCGGCACGCTTATTTTACACAGGTGTGAAGCATGAAAATAAGAATAGCGATAAATAGAGGCTAGAAGGTTGCCGAAAATAAATTTTTTCTTAAAAAAGTGCTGGATCTAAATTTGCC
>JASGMM010000042.1 GCA_030156435.1 Clostridiales bacterium
GTCGGGCGTCCATGCCCGACCTACGCTTGCTCTACGCTGCACTCATTGAGTACGCCTACGCAATATTTCAAGGCGTTCTCCGGCTTTATATCATTTGCAGAGCTTTATATCGCCCGTTTCAGTCATATATCACGAATCGCAAGCTGTGGATAAATGCATTTGCATTTTTATGCATATAAATGTATAATTATAATATTCTATCGAGAGAGAAGGGATAAAATGATAAGGGTTGGAATAATAGGCGCCACGGGATACGCGGGTATAGAGCTCGTGAGACTGCTGTATAGCCATCCTGACGCCATCATAACCCAAATAATATCGCAAAGCTTTGTCGGCAAAAAGATATCCGACGTCTACCCGCATCTTAAGGGTATACTGGATATTGAGTGCCGCGAATTGAATACAGACGAGCTGTCAGCTCAATGCGATGTGGTATTTACATCGTTGCCTCAAGGAACATCCGGCGAGGTGATACCCTCCCTGTATAACGCAGGATGTACCATAATAGATCTGAGTGCTGATTTCAGATTCCATGACGCCACCGTATATGAACAATGGTATAAAATGCCCCATCCGGCGCCACAATTGTTGCCCGATGCCATATACGGTCTGCCTGAGCTGCATCGCGCCGATATAGCCAAAGCGCGCCTGGTCGGTAACCCCGGTTGTTACCCCACTGCCACGCTGCTGGGCCTAGCACCCGCGGTAAAGGCTGGCGCTATCGATACAAGCAGCATTATCGTGGATGTCAAGTCGGGTGTAAGCGGTGCTGGACGAGCATCCAGCCTGGAATATAGTTTCTGCGAATGCGACGAGGATATGAAGGCGTACAAAGTCGCACAGCACAGGCATACACCCGAGATAGAGCAAGAGCTGTCGATTCTTGCACAAAACGATGTGGTAATATCCTTCACACCCCATCTTATACCTATGAAACGCGGCATATTGGCCACCATATATGCAACGTTAAAGGATGACATATCGCTCGAAGCCTTGCTGAATATATACAAAAATTTCTACAAAGACGAGCCTTTTGTGCATATATATGAGAATGGAACGCTGCCGTCCACCAAGGCGGTAGCCGGCTCTAATCATTGCCATATAGGCCTGACCGTGGACGAGCGCACGCATCGCATTATCATAACCTCTGCAATAGATAATCTGGTCAAAGGGGCTGCTGGTCAAGCAGTACAGAATATGAATATCATGCTCGGCCTGAATGAAACCGCAGGGCTTGCGTCGCCGGGGTATTATCTATGAACGGAGGAATATTTATGGAAGAGCTCATTAAAAAAGCCGGTATATTGATAGAGGCCCTACCGTATATACAGCGCCTGTACGGTAAGACCGTCGTCATAAAGTACGGCGGTGCCGCTATGGTCGATCAAACGCTTAAAGCGTCGGTCATGGAGGACATAACGCTGCTCAAATATATAGGTGTAAATCCTGTAGTGGTACACGGCGGTGGCCCGGATATAAATAAGACATTGGACCAGCTCGATATCACGCCTCAGTTCCACGACGGTCTCAGAGTAACCGATGCACAGACCATGGAAGTGGCGCAGATGGTACTCATAGGCAAAACCAATAAAGAAATAGTAGCGCTTATAAATAAAGCCGGCGGTAAAGCCATAGGCGTATCGGGTATAGATGGCAATCTCATAGAGGCTGAACAGTACAAGACCGACATAAACGGCAAGCAGTCGGATATAGGTTATGTAGGCAATATCAAGCGCATAAACTCCAAGGTCCTCGAGATTATAGCCAAAGACGAGTATATACCTGTGGTAGCACCCATAGGCATAGGAAATGACGGACACAGCTATAATATAAATGCCGATACAGTAGCTGGCGAGATAGCCTCTGCGCTCAAGGCTGAAAAGCTCATGCTGCTGACCGATGTAGAGGGTATAAAACCGTCAAAATCAGCTGATAACATAGCGCCGGTACTCACAGCGACCGAGGTATATGATCTAATAGAAAACGGCATTATAGACGGCGGCATGATACCCAAAGTGCTGGGCTGCATAAAAGCTCTGGATAGCGGCGTATCGAGGACACATATATTGGACGGACGCATACCTCACTGCATACTGCTGGAGATCTTCACCGACCGCGGTATAGGCACCATGATAACAAAAGGCAGCGTGTGATCACGCTGTCTTTGTGTCACCAGCAGCTGCCAATTGCGGGGTTTCTTGTTCTAGCAAAGCGTGCAGATATGCTCTGAAATCATCGGCTATGTCCTCGCGCTTTAACGCAAACTCGACGGTAGCCTGCAAGAATCCGAGCTTATCGCCCACGTCGTAACGTTTGCCTTCGAATTCGTATGCATACATCGCTTCACATTTAAGCAATTCCTGTAGAGCATCGGTAAGCTGTATCTCGCCGCCCGCGCCCGGCTGTGTATGCTCAAGTATATCGAATATCTGAGGTGTTATAATGTATCGGCCCAATATGGCCACATTAGACGGCGCTTGCTCGCGAGACGGTTTTTCGACCAGTTCCTTAACCTTATATATACCTGGCTCTATCTGCATATACTTCAAAATGCCGTATCTGTCCACTTTATCCCATGGCACCTGCTGCACGCCCAGCACCGTCGTCTTATACTCGTTATAGACGTCTATGAGCTGTTTCAAACACGGCGTCTTGGAATCTATGACATCATCGCCCAGCAGCACTGCAAACGGCTCGTTGCCTATAAACGAGCGGGCACAGTATATGGCATGTCCCAACCCTCGCGGCTCCTTTTGCCGTATATAATGTATATCCACCATATTGGATATATCCTCTACAAGATGCAGCAGCTCCTCTTTGCCCTGGCGCTTGAGTTCCATTTCAAGCTCTACCGACTTGTCAAAATGGTCCTCTATGGCCCGTTTGCCGCGGCCGGTAACGATTATTATATCCTCTATACCGGAAGCTATGGCTTCTTCTACAATATATTGAACAGTAGGCTTATCAACTATAGGCAGCATTTCCTTAGGCTGAGCTTTTGTGGCCGGTAAAAATCGCGTGCCCAATCCGGCAGCTGGTATTATAGCCTTTCTGACTCGCATATATATGCCTCCTTTAACCTTGGTCTCATATATTAAATTTACGCCCTTTCTCAACTTTTGTCAAACCGATTATTTTTGCAAACATGCGTGCCGGTTTATAAATCGTCGCTTTAGCAATATATTTACCCATGAACGACATTTTTAGACCATAACAAGGCTTGCAGCTTATAAAAAATGTGCTATGATAGAGTATAAGAAACGAATGATGGATAAAATAACATGCAGAGATGGAAGGTAAAGGAATATGGCTATAGAAAAGCGTAGTTCGGATACTATGGGTTTTACTCCCGTGCAGAATAATTTCATAGATAATTATATAAAGGATGTCGATGGAGACTACGTAAAGGTATACCTCTGCATGTTGAGGCAATACCTTATAAGCGGTAACATGCCTGATATTAGCGTTATAGCTGATTTATCCGGCTTAAGCAGAGATAAGGTACGCCAAGCTCAGCGATACTGGTGCCAGGCCGGCTTTTTCACCACTCCATCAAAATCGCCGTCGGTGCAAAGCGATATATCGCTCGATGACAGGCCGTCTTACACGCCCACCGAGATAAATGCCAGCATACAAAGCAGCAATGAGATAGCTCTGCTGTTCAAAATAGCCGAGGAAAAATTAGAGCGCTTGCTCAGCACAAATGACATACAGGTCATATACAGTTTGTACGACTGGCTGGGTTTACCCGTAGAGGTTATAATAATGCTGCTGGAGCATTGCCGTTGCCTGGGCAAGCGCAATATAAGGTACATAGAGAAAGTAGCTGTGGAATGGGCACAAAACGGCATAGACAGCATAGAAAAAGCCGAACAACACCTGCGCAGATTCGAAAAGCGCAATATCGACCACAAGAAGGTATGCGAGCAGCTCGGTATATACGGTAATCCTACCAAACGTCAAGCCGAGTATATAGATAAATGGTTATACGAATGGAACATGCCGCTGGATGTCGTGCTGTTGGCCTGTGATCAGACCGTAAATACGCGCGAACCGAGCTTTGCGTATATAGACGCTATACTGGAGCGTTGGCACAACGAGGGAGTATGTTCGGTGGCTGATGCCGAGAAGGCGATACAGCGCTTTATAGAATCCAAAAAAGCGAAAACATCCGGCAACAAAAAAACAACGCAGACGCAAGCAAAGAATAGTTTCCATAACTTCCCTCAGCGGGATTATGATTTCAAACAATTAGAACATCAGATACAGGAAAATAATTTGAAACGCTTCAAAGGTTAGAGGAGGTATATTATTGGCCAGCGCCAGGGATTATTACGACATATTTCAGCAATATCAACAGCGTAGGGATCGTGCCGAAAGGCTGCTCATAGAACGCAAGGATGAGATCTACAAGCTTATACCGGAAATAGCCAAAATAGACGACGAGATACGTCAACTCGGCATGAGCATATCCAAGGCCATGCTCAATCACGAGATAAATAGTCAACAAGCAGTCGATGAGCTTGAACATAAGCTGGAAGAGCTGCGCGACAGGAAACGTCGCCTGCTCATAAGCGCTGGCTACAGCGAGGACTATCTTTCTCCTCAATATATTTGCAAAGATTGCCAAGATACTGGCTATATAGGCACCCAAAAATGTCATTGTCTGAGGCAGGCATTGATAGACCGGGCTTATGCACAGTCCAACCTCGGCCACATGCTTCAGGCACAGACATTTGATACATTCGATATAACCCGCTATTCTGATCAGCCGATAGATGGTGAGGCCATGACGCCGCGCGAAAATATGGAGATGATATACGCGGCATGCCTGGCTTTTGTAGAGGATTTTGACCGTTCACCTGAAAACCTCCTTTTTTACGGCCCCACCGGTTTAGGCAAGACCTTTTTGTCCAGTTGCATAGCACGTGAATTACTTGATCGAGGCAAGACGGTATTGTATCAGACCGCTTTCAGCATATTCGAGATATTACGCGAGTATAAATTCAGCCTCAACAAATCGGACTATATACCTCAGCAATTCGATATGCTGCTTGACGTGGACCTTCTGATCATAGACGACCTCGGTACCGAGCTTAATAATAGCTTTATAAGCTCCGAGCTGTTCAATGTGCTGAATTCACGCCTATTAGCCGGTAAAAAGACCATAATATCGACTAATTTAACGTTATCCCAGCTCAACGACGCCTATTCCGAGCGCATTATATCGCGTATAATAGGCCATTATACCATACTGAAGTTCTACGGCGACGATATAAGAAAGCAACTGGCATAGGGGTTTCAGAGGCTCTTGAGAATGTAAACATGCCGCTGCCCAGGCAATCCACTGATCATTAGTAACCAAGCCCGTATAAGCTGTGAAGACCCGCAAGCATAGATGGTCATGCGGGCAGCATACGGGATGATTGTTCCTTCACTCACTTGCAAATTTATCGAGATTGGAAGTTGTTACGAAGCATCGTTCCACGCCTGTAAGACAGTGTCGCGTTCCTCCATGTCGCAGTCAAAGTGCAAGAGGAGCATACTCCTGCCGTCTTTTTTAGAGGCTGAAAGATACTTTGAGAAGTAATCCGTCAGCGTTTCATCCGGCTGCCTTGGTATACTCCCATAATAGTAGCATAAGGTTATGGTTGATTAACGGGCTTTTATGACAGTATTGCTCTTCCACTTATCTCCCCTCAGCCTGCTATAATATAAAGCACCTCTAACGATCCAATCCACAAACATACCTATCCATATTCCTGCCACGCCCATTTTCAAAGGTATACAAAAGATATATCCCAACACAACCCTGAATGCCCACATGCCGATCATGGAAGTAAGCAGGGTGTATTTAGCATCGCCTGCGCCTTTCAAGCCGGCCGGCAACACAAAAGCCGCCGGCCACAGTATCGGCGTACTGATCAAGCATAGCCTCATAAGTAACGTGGACAAGCTTATCACATCGGCATCACGCGAGTATATGGCAACGAGTGGCCTGGCGAATATGAATGAAACAACGCACAAAACCAGCATACACAATACAGAAATTTTTGTCAAATATAAGAGCGTATCCCGTGCTTCATCGCTATCCCCTTTGCCTATGCTCTGGCCTACCATGGTAGTCGCCGCTATACTGAACGCATTGCCCGGAATATTGACCAAAGAAAATATTGAATTGGCTATGGAGTTAGAAGCTATAGCTACAGTCCCTAGTCCTACGATAAAAATCTGCGTGATAAGCTTTCCACCGTTGAAGAGCAGTGATTCAATACCTGCCGGCAAACCTACCGAGAATATGGATCGCTGCATGTAACTATCGATCTTAAACCGCTTAAGGCCGGTCAATTTTATTATTTTGGAACCGTTAAACAATATAAACATTATGATCGCCGTCCCTATAGCACGCGCTATTGCTATGCCAAGCGCCGCCCCCATTACTTCCAAACGAGGGATATACAGGTCAATAAAAAAAATATTTATCCTCAAGCCATAGATCAAAACATAGCTTAAAATTATATTAACGATGTTCATAAAGACAGTGACGGCCATCGGTGTTTTAGTATCACCCGCGCCGCGTAGAACACCGCACGCTATAGCCGTAAGGGATATAAACGGATATGTGAATAGCGTTATGCCAAGATATGTATATGAATACTGCATAACCCTTTCGTCCGCTGACCCAAATAAGGAGTTCATAAGTGGCACTTGGAATATCCACAGCACCGCAGTAACTATGACGGATAGTAAGAGGCCGGAAAATAGAGCCTGCTTGACGGTTTCATTGGCTTCGCGTATCTTTCCTTGACCGGCATACTGTGCCACCACTACCGTGCTGCCCACCGCAAGGGATGAGAAAAAGGCTATCAGTATGTTGTTGATTGAATCCACCATCCCTATGGCCGATACTGCCTCTTTGCCTATACGGCTGGCTAATACGGTATTCACTACCCCCATAGACATCACGAAAATCTGCTCCGTAACAATAGGTATAGTGAGCCTGAATACATCGCTACGTATAACTATTTTGCTCATCCCCATGCTTCCTCCCGGCCTGCATAAGCAATAAATGAATGACCTGCCTATATGATCCTTTAGGCAGGCTATTTTATTATGCTAATACATATCGCCACGAAATGAATGTTTAAAATGGTGTGATTCACTCGTTTGAATAGAAAAATTAATCATATTTTATATCCACTTGGGCTTTGTCATGTTTCCATCCGTTGAGAAATTCCCAAAAATATCTTTTAGCCATTCTATGCTGTCGTCTACCCAATGAGGCACTCTATTGCAAAAAGAGCTATTTGGTGCTTGCACAGCGGATTTGCATGTAGAAAAGCCATGAGGCCCGTATCCATAAATGTGGCTTTCAAAAGCAATGCCAGCTTTATCGAGTGCTTCCATAAACTTAATGGAGTTTGCAATGGGTACAACCTCATCGGTGCGCGTCGCAAAGATAAAGCACGGACATGTATCTTTATCCACCTTATCCCACGTTGACGGCGCTGTCGGCGAGCATCCATGAACGTCATCTGTCGTAACCGCATACCCCAATAACGCTGCATTCGGCCTGTTTTTAGACATAGTCGCTGCCGCAGAGGCCAGATGGCCTCCTGCTGAAAATCCTAAAACCGCAATCTTATCTTCGTATATCTGCCATTCGTCAGCTTTGGATCTGATAAGCTCCATGGCCTGCTCATAATCGTTCAATGGATTGGGCCATACCGCATTCTTCTTTATGGAATAGCGCAGCACGAAAGTATGGTAGCCTGCCCGCAAGTATTCAAAAGCCACTATCTCAGCCTCTCTGTCGGAGCAGAATTGGTAACCCCCGCCGGGAATTACGATTACCGCTGGTCGTTTATTTATGTAAGTAAATTCGCCGCCTACAGGTTGAATATAAGTCGTGAGCGTGACATTGCGCTCCTTGTTTAGAATTATTGTTTCCGATAACATATTAACATCCTCCTTTTTTAAAGTCACAAACTTATCGCTTGTTTTATCTGAATTATAGCAGAAATAACCGCGTTATGTAATGATTATTTATTCAAAAGCCATATTTACTTACATCGCCAAGGCATCTCTCTTAGGATATCTGGCCTGCGTCGCCCTGTCCACTGCTTATCTCAAAGGCATAGTATCCTGAGCCTATTTCAAAGGCATAGTATTTTTCGTTGTTGCTGCAGCGTACATCGATCGCATCGGCATCAACAGCTTGGCCGTTCATGGCCACTGTGCCGCCTTCTATATTCAGCTTGGGCAGCATCACGCATGCTGTGGTGTTGACCGGTATATCTACCTCGAGCTTAAATGAGCTATCATCGCGCTGCCATCTAGAGCTTATCATGCCGTATATGCTCTTTATGCTGGCCGAGGCGTATTTTAATCCTTCTGGTACAACTGGTTTTATGGTTATCTTCTTAAAGCCTGGGCTATCGGGTAGTATGCCTGCTAGCGCTTTGTAGAACCAGGCATCCACTGTGCCAAACATTATGTGGTTGTGCGAGTTCATGCCCTTGTTGGTAAGCTTCTCCCAACGTTCCCATATGGTAGTGGCTCCTTCTCTTATCATGTAGCCAAAGCTCGGGTAATCTTCTTGCGTCATCATCTTGTATGCCACGTCTTTGTAGCCGTATTCGTCCAGTGTATTCAGTATATATTTTGTGCCTATTATGCCTGTGTCAAAGTGATAATCGGCATCGATCACTATTAGCTTTATGAGCTTGTTTATGACGTCCTGTTCTTTGCCTTCAGGGGTTATGTCATATTGAAGCCCTAATACGTTGCATGTCTGGCTGGTCGATGAGTAGTTGTTGCGCTCGTTGGCAAAGAATGTGCCGCCTTTTTCGTTGAAGAATTTTTTGTTGAAGGCACCTTTTATCTCGATTGCCAGCCTGGCATAGTTATCGGCGTCTTCATCTTTGCCAAGTAGTTTTGCTATCTCGGATAATACCATGGCATCGTGATAGTAGTAGAAGGCTGAGGTTATCTCCCATGGCATGTTTTTGGGCGGTACACTCCCTGGAGCACACCATTCTCCGTAGTGATAATAGTTTACTAAGCCACTCTCGTCGGTATGGGCTGTCAGGAAATCTACCCAGCGCTTCATGTTATCGTAGTGTTCTTCGAACACCGTTGTATCGCCGTAGAATTTGTACAGCTCCCATGCTATTGATATATAGGCCGTTCCCCATGCTGGATCGGCGGGATAGATCGACCAGTATGCGGGTACTACGTCGGATAGGCTGCCGTCTTCTTTTTGGCAATCTTTTATGTCATTTAGGTATTTCTTCCAAAATGCTGCCATGTCAAAGTTGTATCCGGCTTCTTCTGCTATTAGCTGTGCGTCACCCATCCATCCCATGCGTTCAGCTCGCTGCGGGCAGTCGGTGGGTATGCTCATTGTGTTGCTCAGTTGTCCATAGATGATGTTTTTGTGTATGTTGTTGATAAGCTGTTTGGGACTGATTGGGCTGGTCATGTTTTAGTTCCCATGAGAATATAGGCTTTGGGTTGTCTATGCCCAGAAAGTCTGCCATGTAATCGCACTTTAGGTTTATTGGTGCATATATATTGCTCAACATAATTACCCTTCACTCCTCTTTAATAATATTAATTACATCTAAGAATAATATAACATTGCCCGCTGTAGCCAAACCATAGAAACCTGCTGCATACTGTTTGTATATTACCGATGCAAGAAGATCTGTGGCAAAGCCAAGTCCGCCTTTTGTCATGGTCCATACCAAATCGAAGGTACACAAGCCACCTATAAAGGAAAGTATTATTACGAAATTCATAGCTGGACGGCATAACGGTAAAGTTATATACCATAGCGCATCCCCTGAGCTTCCGCCATCTATTGTAAGGGCTTCATAGTATTGCCTTGGTATGGAAACGATGCCCGCTATATATATGACAGTAGCTATACCTATGCCCTTCCATAAATCAACCAGTGCTACTGAGAAAAGGGCTATTTTACTATTGCCCAACCAGTCCGGCCCCTCTATACCGATCAATGTAAGCGCTTTATTTATATAGACTTGCCATCGAGGACATAAAAGTTTCATCCGAGATAAGGTACGATGCCAAAAAATCCATAGGTTTAACTGCACCGTCGAGTTGTTGAGACATTTTATCGGCCAACGTATCGATGTTGAAGTAAGCTTTGTCCTCCAATATATCGGCATTGTATTGATAGAAAACCACACCAATGATAACGACGATAGCTATAATCAACAAAGAATAAGTAACTAATAATCTTGTTTGAAAACTCATATTTTGTTCCTCCGCCAACGGTTAAAAGATGGTCTTAATCTCTACACGATTATTCTAGTTTATTTTCATCATTTTGTCTATACGATAGTCTGGCGTATCTTTTAAAGAGGTATTGAAAAGGCTGCAGAACGCATTTAAAATAGAGATAAAATAGAAAGGATGTACAGCAATATGAACACACATGAACGCATAAGATGGCTGACTTTAACAGCAGTATTGCTTGCTATAACACTAGCAGTGCAAATGATAGGACTACCGCAGCCAATAACAGGCCCGGTTGTAAACGCCATGCTTATACTATCCGCAGCTTTCGCGGGACCGATAAGCGGCATAATCATAGGGCTTTTAACCCCGCTGATAGCTTTCATGAGAGGTATATTGGCAGCGCCTCTGGCACCTATGATACCCTTCATAATGATCGGAAATGGTACACTGGTGCTTTTATTCTGGCTTGGACGCCGGCTTATAAAAAATCTAATAGGCTCTGTGGCCGGCATAGTCACCGGTTCTGTAATAAAGTTCTTAATACTTTCCGCAGCAGTCAATCTTATAGTATCGGTGCCCGAGCCGGTAGCACAGGCTATGCAGCTGCCTCAGCTACTCAACGCTTTGATAGGCGGGGTCATAGCTCTGATAGTTGAAAGAGCTATAAAAGCCGCATTGAACAGCAGAAATTAGTATCATTCTAGCACTACCTGCGCTATGGCATAGTCTCCATCGTGTGACATGGACACCCACGCTCTTTCGGCACCGCATTCTTGCATTCTCAATAAGGCTGCATCATAGGCCAATAGATATTTACCTATTTGATCATGGATTCGATATAACTCTCGCACTCTTCAAGGGAATCAGCCGTTTCTATCGACTTGTAAGCATCTCGCGCAAATATCAGCCCATTTCCCGTATCTATAAACGCGAATCTCTCCCCATCCATTAAACCGTATTGGGCAATATCCATAGGAGATGACCCATCCCGTTTTTTATAAGAAATACAGGTTCTTCAATCTAGCAGAATCGGAGAACTTCGCTATCATTTCCCAAATCTAAAATCGATTTAATATTTATGACTAATCTATCAGTTTCTTTATATTTTCCGGCCAGCGTTCTGTTTCTGTCACATCATTGCTATTGTAATATTTACATTCCTCATTATTAAAATTGCTGACTATATAACCGCTTTCTCTATCGTATACAGTTTTGGATACTTTCCCATCTTTAAAATAATCTACTATAACCCTTATATTGTCAACATCATAGTCTATAGATATACATGGTATACCGAAATTAGTCATCAAAACTTCTGACACCTCACTGTTAGGTGGCGTAAACTTTTTTGCGCTCTCATTATCATACGTTTTCATACCGCGTTCCGTTACTTTAAGAGTGGGTTGTTTCGCTATGCAATCAAAAATCTGTGAAGTCATTTTTTTCTCATTTTGTATATCAGCTAGCTTCTTTAAATCATCGGGTATATTGACAATAGCGTCACTTGTGCTTGTTGCTTTGTTGCCTTGAACATAAAATATATAACAAGTTAAAATGAGTATAATCCCTATTGTACAGCCTATAATTATCTTAAAAGATCTTTTACTCATACAGTAAAAAGCCCCCTCACGTTTACGTTGTCTTCGGCTCTATTCTAGCACTACCTGCGCTATGGCATAATCTCCATCGTGTGACATGGACACCCACGCTCTTTCGGCACCGCATTCCTGCATTCTCAATAAGGTTGAATTACAGACCAGCAAGGACGGCTTACCTGTATCGTTCAATATCACCTCGACGTCTGTCCAACTCATACCATAGCGCAAGCCAGTACCCAGCGCCTTAAAGAAAGCCTCCTTAGCCGCAAAGCGAGCGGCATACCTTTCAAATGGACTTTTAGCCATATTGCAATATTCCTGCTCCTTATGCGTAAATATCCTATCGAGAAACGGTTGGCCGCTCCTCGATATGGCATCCTCCATGCGACTTACGCTGACTATATCTATACCTATACCTTTTATCATCGTATTTGCCTCCTTTATTACATAGGCGTACGCTGACGCTCCAAATTGGCAAACTTGGTGAATTGCCCCAGCCATACTAGCTCCACTATGCCCGTAGGGCCGTTGCGCTGTTTGGCTATTATGACTTCGGCAATATTCTTTTTATCGGTATCAGGATTGTAATATTCGTCCCTGTACAAGAACGCCACCACGTCTGCATCCTGCTCCATCGCTCCGGAATTATGACTAACGATTCCGTCAGCCAGCCAAGAAGAAGGACCAGGTACTGTCAAATCATATACATCCTCTTCACCGCATGGCAAAATCTCAACTATGCGATCCCAAAATAAATCGTTTGATGCAGCATCTTTTAATAATTGGTCATCTAATATCTCAGCGTACTGAGCCACGACTTCGCGCGATGGAGCAAAACGGAAATGCGATGCTCCTCCATATGACGTTCCTCGCATTGATGCCATTTTACGTTGTGAAATATTTTTTTCTCTCATACGCTTTCTAATATAAGAAAACAATTCTTGTGGAAGCGTATCAACATTAGTGTTAGATTTCAACGCCAATGCATTTGCTAATTGCAAAGCAGGTTCTACCCTTGGGCCAAAAGCGCCTACACTCTCAAGAAATTTACGCTGAAAATCAGTTCCCGAAATAGCCACATTAAATACGGTTCTATATCCCGGCTTTTTATTCTTATAAATACGTGCAAATATTTCCAATCTCAATAATAAAGCAGCTATATCAAAAGCCAACCCCTCACTGCATGTTGAAAAAAACACTCCCGCACCTCCAACCCCGTTCTTGCGAGGTGAAATGGTACCATCTGTAGCCCAGAGATGTTGTAATAAAAGTGCAACTTGTGCATTGTTAAGGCCAAATACTGAGGCAGGAATTCGTTTTTCATGTGAGCGTTCTCCAAAAATCCCTAGTTCCCTTAACCATAAATTTAAGCCGTCCGGATGCCAACGGTTACCATTACCTGATAGTAGAAGTTGATGCCAATTTCCACGTCCCTCATAACGTTTTACTGTTGTCCCAAATTCTTTATATGCTGCAGAAGATACAATATCAGAGTTTTCTTCTGATGCTGTAGTATAACGAAGCGGCTGATGTACAAGGTAACTACCGTCGCCGATAAGTTGACCTAATAATGCTACTCTATCATTAGACCAACTACTAATGTTTCGAGGCTCGGGTATCTTTCGTGCGCATGCTATACGATCTCCAATAACCAACTCTGAAACTTGCTTCCACCCTGAGCTGCTCAATAAACGATGCTTACCAGTAGCACGAATATGACGACCACTGGCAAGTATGACATCGAAAACTGGACGCTTGCCTACATACCATATCTTGTCGCTTTGTGCCTTGATTATCCTTCCGCGTTGGTCAACCGAAAATACCTCTGGCATTGTACCAACTAAATCCTTTATGGGTATACGCATCCCATCGGCCATCATAACCAAGGTATCCCCTGTTACACATTCTCTCAAATCGCTCAGTATGGGGCGGTGGTCGGTACGGGCCTCCGGCGCACGCGAAAGCTGCGATAGCGCTATTACAGGGACATTGAGCTCGCGCGCCAAGGCTTTGAGCGATCGCGATATCTCGGATATCTCCTGCTGACGATTCTCGGCGTTTTGCCTGCCCTGCATAAGCTGCAGATAATCGATTATTATAAGCCCTAATCCCTTCTCCATCTTGAGTCGGCGGGCTTTGGAACGCAGCTCCAGCGCCGATATGGACGGCGTATCATCTATATACAACGGCGCCTCGGATAACGGCGCCAATGCAGCAGCCAGACGCGGCCAATCCTCTTCATCGAGGTTGCCGGTACGCAGCTTATGGCTATCCACATTGGCCTCGGCGCATAACAAGCGATTAACCAGCTGTTCTTTGGACATTTCCAGACTGAATATTGCCGTCGGCACGTTAGCCTTGACAGCGGCATATTGAGCGATATTCAACGCAAAGGCCGTTTTGCCCATGCTGGGCCGGGCGGCTATGAGTATGAGATCGGAAGGCTGGAATCCGGCCGTCTTGTAATCCAAATCCACAAACCCCGTCGGTATACCGATTATATGCCCTTTATTTTTATAGAGCTCCTCTATGTGATCGAATGCCTCTATAAGCGCCTGGCTTATGGGTATAAATCCACCGTGGTGGCGCTTCTGAGATATGTCGAATATGCCTTTCTCGGCTTGGTCGATAATATCCTCCACAGGCTTTGCCGCCTCGTAGCTATCCTTGGTTATAAGGCTGCACGTTTGTATCAGGCGCCTTAATATGGCCTTCTCTTCCACTATGCGTATATAATAATCGACATTGGCCGTAGTCGGTACCGATGCAGAAAGCGCCGTAACATAGCTTAGGCCACCCACGGCTTCCAGCGTATTGCGCTTGCGCAGTTGCTCAGTTAGCGTTACCAGGTCCACCGGCTGCCCTGTTTCATACAGCGATACCATAGCGTCGTACAGCTCTTTATTGGCTTCGCTATAGAAATCATCTTTATGCAACACCTCGGTAGCCGCAGCCACCGCTTCTTTATCCAGCAGCATAGCTCCTAGCACCGATTGCTCGGCTTCTATATTATGAGGCGGTATACGATCAATAGCAGGTTCCATGTACGATCACTCCAAGCCTTCTACTACCACAGTTATAGATGCATCTACACCGGGGAAAAGCCTCACTTTAGCCTTAAATCTCCCTATATTTTTTATAGGCTCGTCCAACTCCACTTTCTTTTTATCTACCTTTATGTCCATTTGTCTCTCCATTTCGTCGGCAATCTCCTTGCTGGTAACCGAACCAAATAGCTTGCCGTTTTCACCGCATTTCACCTTGATGATAAGTTGTTTCTCCTCTATCATCTTGGCCTGTTTTAAAGCGCGCTCCCTCTCTCTTTGCAACTTCGTGCTTTCAGCCTGCTTTTGAGCCTTAACGGCATTTATAACGCCTTCGTCGGCCTGTACAGCCAGCCCGCGAGGCAAAAGATAATTGCGCGCATAACCATCGCTTACATTTACCACCTCGCCTTTTTTACCTATGGACTTTATATCTTCTTTTAATAATACTTTCATTTTTTTGAGCTATCCTCCTTCAAATACTCTTTTATAGCATTGACGAGCATTTCCTTAGCCTTGTTTATATCTACACCTGTAAGCTGCGCCCCTGCCATGGTCAGATGGCCGCCACCACCTAACTTCTCCAATATAAGCTGTACGTTTACATCGCCCATTGAACGGCCGCTTATATATACCTCATCGTTTACAGGCATCAATACAAACGAGGTGTGAATACCCTTTATATTTATCAATGTATCTGCTGCTTGGGCTGCTATTATATTGGAACCGTCCAACTCATCGGGGCATACCGATATGGCTATGCCCGGAAATTCTATCTTGGCCTGCGTAACGGCTTTGGCCCGTGCCGTAAAGGTATTGAAATCATCCTGGAATAACTGCCTGACGGCCGTCGGATCAGCCCCCATACGCCTTAACAGTGATGCTGCCTCAAACGTACGCACGCCTGTCTTAAAAGCAAAGTTTTTGGTATCTACCATGATACCAGCCAAAAGGGCTTTGGCCACCAAAGGCTCTACCTTTATCTTATCGCTTATATATTGCAGTATCTCGGTTACCATCTCGCATGTAGATGAGGCATAAGGCTCCAGATAAGCCAAAGTGGCATTTTCTATGCTGTCGGGCGGTCTGCGGTGATGATCTATTACTACTATTTTAGCACCGCTTTCCAATAATTCCGGACACTCGGTATATGATGCCCTCTGTATATCCACCACTATGACCAGTGCATCAGCGGATACTATATCAAGGGCTTGTTCGCTGCTTATAAGCATATCAGCATATTCCTCATGCTGCTTTATCTCTTCTAGCAATGTGCCTATAGATGGGTTCCCGCGATCCAGTACGATATGGGCTTTTTTGCCAACATTTGCTGCACCTCGCCATATACCTATAGCCGCGCCTATAGAGTCAAAGTCGGCAAGTTCATGGCTCATTATAAGTATTTTTGAAGCTGGCTCCATAAGCCCTCGCAGAGCATGAGCTATCACCCTGGACTTCACTTTGGACGTTTTCTCCACAGTCCTGTTTTTGCCACCATAAAAATAGAATTTTTCGCGGTCTCTTATCACGGCTTGGTCGCCGCCGCGTCCCAGTGCAAGATCTATAGCGTTTCTGGCCATCGCCATTTCCTCGGCATAGCTTTCCCCTTCTATACCTATGCCTATGCTCAAGGTAGGTGCCAGCCGATTGCTTATAGCTATCTCTCTTATACTATCCAATATATCAAAGCGCTTACGTTCCAACTCATCGAGCTGGCTATGCTCAAATACAAGCATATATTTGTCTCTCTCATATTTGCACCAGGCACTGTTCAAAGACGCTATCCACTCAGTGATTACTTTATCCACCTCAGCAGCAATAGCCGGCCGATTAACCTCTTCCGCCGAGGCCATGACCTCGTCATAATTATCGACATATACCAGACCTACCACCGGCTGCTTAGCAGCATAATTCTGCTGAAGCAAGGCATAATCAGTGACATCTATCCAATAAAGCATCAATACCGTTTTATTGCTATCTTCGCGATCGCCGCGCTGTGTGACATAGTACATTACATCGTAATGCCTGTCTTTCCACACTACACGGCACACATGCGTTTGCTCATCGACGGCAAGCTTTTTAACATCCAATTCCGGAACATAAAATGAAATGTTTTCGCCCATCAAGCGCAACCCTTTGAACAATTGGCCCATATGCTTATTGTACCATATCACCGTTCCGTCCATCTCCATGGTCAGCATGGGTAAAGGTACTGACAATACGGCCTTCTTGGCTGCCCAATTCATATCTTTGGAAAGGCCTTCGATGTACTCGCTCCAGCGCATATTGCGTCGGCGGCTGCTATGCCAGTTATATAGAACCAGCAACAGCGTCATAGCCAGAGCTATCATCCCTACCTGCCTGTCGTACAGCATCAGTATAAGGCTTAAAGCCAGTATTATGAGCAGGTATATATTCAATTCTGGGACTTCCGACCATTTATTCCATCTATTTTTCATGAATCCATCCCGCCATCATATCTATTCTTTATATTACGCCTTATATGGAATATCTGTTCCGCAACACCCAGCATGGTAAGCATGAGCTGAAATATAACAAAATTCAGTATCATAAGCACTATCCTTGCGACGACACCCATATTGCTCATTATCATTATATAATCCAGCGTTGCCAGTCCCTGTACAGCGAATATGAAATTCAACACACCTATTATAGTAGCAAAAACCATATCGAACCCAGATATACCAAAGAGCATGCCTAATAACCCCACCACAGCTATGCTCAGCAATCCCTTTGCAGCATCGTTAGGCAGTGCCCATTCATGAAACGGCTGTATATCCGATATATCGGCTACGTATTTTTTCAGCCACCGACCGGATGCCATCATATTGATAAAACCCGCACTCAAGGAAAGTATCATGATCATAGACGGCAACATTATCTTAAAAATAGCAGTAACTGCCACAGCCATGTCCTCCGGCGATATCGGTTCACCCTGTTGAGGCTGCAACATGCTGAATATACCGGCGTTCATATCAACCGTGCTAAACAGTGTTCTTAAGGCTTGCTGAATATAATCGAATATTTCTCGGCCCGTAGCCCATTTCACGGCCTGAACGAGCAGTATGCCGGCTACCGCCACCGCCACAGACGAGGCTAATGCAGCATAAAAGGCATCCGATTTGCGCTTGAAAAACCAAGCCAGTATAACGACGGTCGGTATCACCAGCACTGCGAAAACCAGCACAGCTATGACACCACCCGTTAAATATAATACAGCTAAAGCCACGCCTATGGATACTGCGCTCCAAAGCCAGCCGCGGCGCACGGCTATCATAATAAACGGCGTAGGGGTGAGCAGCAATACGAAATTAACCAGCGGTGCCATAACTAAGGCACGGCATAACAGCGCCGCTAATGCGCCGTAACCTATGACCTCCAGCAAAACGCGGCCGCTTTTATTGTCAGACATAAACGCTCCTTTCAACGTGCAAATCTTATTTGATCTTCTCTTACGGCCTAGCCACAGCAATATAAAACGCTTGCATTACGGCTAAGCGATTGTCCCTTCCCATACGGGGTAAGATCCTAAATATTTGTAGAAGCTGCTGTTATTTGATATTATTTCCAAACATTCGCGTACTATATCATCCTGGCTATGTCCTATCAGATCGACGAAAAAAAGATACTGCCCCAACATTTTCTTAGCTGGCCTAGACTCTATGCGCGTAAGATTTATACCTCTATCAGCAAACACTTTGAGCGTATGATATAGGCTACCGGGGGTATCCTCCACGCTGAAAATTATAGATGTCTTATTATGCAAACCCTGTTGAGCAAGTTCCTTGCTTAAAACTACGAAACGCGTAGCATTGCCGGACATATCCTGTATGTCCGATACCAGTATATTAAGACCCCATCGCTGCGCTGCCGATGGCATCGCAATGGCCGCCCATGGTTTGTCGCTCTCTGCCACCAGCTTGGCAGCGGCTGCGGTACTGTATACATTATGCACGTTGACATCAGGCATATTACTATGTATAAAATGCTGGCATTGGGCTAACGCTTGCGGATGAGAGAATATATCGGTGATATCACCCATATCTACCCCTCGACGCGCCATAAGGCACTGATGCACCGGCAATACCAGCTCAGCCACTATAAACAAATCTACCTCATGGGCCAGCATATCCATGGTAGCATTGACCGCGCCTTCTATGGAATTCTCTATAGGTACCAATCCTTCATCCACTTTATCGGAAGCTACTGCCCATATAACATCGGGTATGCCAGCATACTCCACCATCTGTCGGGAATTATGGCGACAATATTCCAAAGCCGCCTGTTGTGTGAATGTACCATCCGGTCCCAAAAAACCGAGTCTTTTCAATACAATTCCTCTCCTACCTATATCATCGTCTCTATACTGATATTATAGCAGTTATCTTCGATGATTTCCAGGTTGTAAATCGGCCTCTGCAATTCGTAATGTGACAAATTCAGCGCATGCAATGATATAAAGCCTACGCCCGCTCATGAAATATTGCTGGCGTACTTACAATTCGTTTCGCTTGAGCAAGCTAACGCCGGCAATTCGCGTCCAT
>JASGMM010000043.1 GCA_030156435.1 Clostridiales bacterium
ACAATCAGCTATTTTCAGGCATGTGCGTGGGGTAAAATGTTTTTTATTGCGCCTGCAAACGTGCTATTTATCTCTATCTCCGGACATCGCAATTAGCTCCAAAAAACATTCAGAAAGGCCATTAAATATATTCATCACAATACCCTGTCTATAAACTCCCAAAAGTTGCTGTTAAATAAACTCTCCACATCGCGTTTTATTTCAGCCTCCTTCACCTTCCAGCCAGTCTTACGCAAATCGTTATATTTGTCCACAAGCACATCGGCTATAATACGGCGTGAATGAGCCCACTTATATATTAGCTGATCCAATACCCTGGCGTCTGAATGTTGTGGTATAAAGCTTACGCCCAAAAGTTCGGCTCTCATACGCGTTATTTCATCGACCAGGCTAGGATTGTTCAAAAACCACCAGCATCCAAAAGGCATGAGATTTCTGAATTTACGTGCTGCTACCGCTAACTCGTGCTGATTCTCACGCGAAAGCATAGTCACCATAAACTTATTATGCGGATACTTCGAGCATAAATATATGACGGTATTTATATCCGCCTTATATACGGCATCGCCTGCATCCTTCAAGTCCGGATTAACCTGCCTGTTTACACCTATCATCATGGCGAACGGTTTATTTTTTTCACGTGCGACCGGCAATACACAATCCTCTATTATCCTTGCCCTGTAGGAGCCCTCGGGCATAATAAAATCATAGGGCAGCGACGCAGCCATATACACCGCTTCCATCCTATCCATCCATTCGCTCAAGAAACGCTTTATCTCGTCAACACTCGTATCGGATAAATCCTCTTTCACTTCATAGCCCCATTGTTGCAGTTGTACGCAGGCTTGTGGCCATGAATTGAGCAATACATCCAGGCGCAAAGCAGCCTTAAATCTCTCATCCTCTTTTAAATCGCTCAGCCATTTTTCTCGCTCCACCGGGTTAAAAGGATCATTGGTCATAACTACTGCCTTTATATTGGCCGTATCGAAGACCTTATCGGTATACTGCTCCACTGTCATACCGGCAAAGAAATCCCTATAGCTTGCTAAGTCTCTGCTGGCCGTATCCAATCCCAACTTATCCAAGGCAGTCAAAACACCTCTGCATGCTTCGCTATACGGTGAATGTTCCACAAAAAGCGTGTTCCATATCATATCAGCCTGCTCTTTTTTGGTCATAGACCAGAACTCCTCATAAGGCATACTGGTCCAGCGCATCGTCTCAGCTATGAGATAATGATAATTCAGCAACTCATCTACGCCCCATAGCAGCATATTCCCAAACGATGGGGGATAGAGATGCGTATGAACATCAGTTATGGCAACGTCCTCTACCGCTTTGTACACGGCTTTCCTTATATCCTCTCGACTATGTAACGACATATCAATGTAACCCCCTCAAATGTTTTTTTCTATTATACCACATTTTACAACAAAACGACACATTTAAAAATTTGTAACTGCAATTCGTTCCGCTTGAGCAAGCTAACGCCGGCAATTAGACACGCAATATTTCAAGGCGTTCTCCGGCTTTATATCATTCGCATCGCTTTATATCATCCGTTTCAATTACATATTATGAATAGAAATATTTGTAAGAATTGCACATAAAATTAGTTATATTTCCCTATTGAAATTATAAAATACGATGAATATAATTCAAATTAGAAAGAAGATATATAAGGGAAGGGATAAAAGTGATGTAACAATATTTCAAAAGGGGGTGTATAGTATGTATTGGGTTTGGTTAATTATAGTTGGTGTAGTGATATCGCTTTTATCCAATTTTGTGGTACTTAAATCTAAAAAATCTTTTCTTGGATATTGGGCATTATTAGTAGTGGATTTAATAGGTGCATGGCTTGGTGACATAGTTTTCGGTAATTGGGCACTTATAAATGATTATAATATCGTCGGAGGCCTTATAGGTGCTATAGTACTAGACGTGATATGGAAATACGTAGTATCTCCGTGGGCAGCCAAGTCATCTGGAACCGATACAAGTGCTAAAGCATAACAAATATCACAGTCCCTTCCCTGAAATTATAGAGCCGATGTGCAAACCAGCGCATCGGCTTTTGTCATTTATATACCGTATATGGTATAATATCGATATAAACGTTGCTGTAACAAGAAATCAGATTGGGAGGAGTTAATATACATGTATAGCATAGAGCGTTACATAGACATATTTGAAACCTATAAACTGGGCGACGATGATACTTTTATAAAAGTGGTACCCGACCGTGGGGGTATAATAACCAGCCTTTTTTATAAAGGAAAGATGATACTTTATCTAGAACCGGAAACATTATACGATGCTTCTAAAAATATAAGGGGCGGCATACCGGTATTGTTCCCAATATGCGGCTGGCTGCAGGATGAATGTTACAAAATAGACGGCATATCGTATAATATGCCTCAACATGGTCTTGCCCGAAGGGCTAAATGGACGGTTATAGACAGTTTTGTTGGAGAGCATGGTACCGATATGACGCTGTGCTTCGAATCCAGCGAGCAAACTAAAAAGTCTTACCCGTTTGACTTTCGCTTGATATATAGGTATGAGTTAACCGACAAAGGCCTCGCTATACATCAAAGCTATATAAACGACAGCGATAAGGATATGCCATTTTATGCTGGATTTCACCCATACTTCTATACAAGCGATAAAACGGCGCTCACATTCGACACCGGAGCTTTGCATTTTTGGGATTCGGTAAACGGTTGTCTCAAAGATGTAAAAGACCCGAATAATATAGATTTTTCCGCTCCCGAGGTTAATATGATATTATTGGACGCCCATGCCGGAGGCGTATCTATGGCCAATAAAACCGACGGCTGGATTATATCGTTAAACTACGATGATATCTTCAAATATGTGGTAATATGGTCTTTAGAAGGAAAGAATTTCGTATGCATAGAGCCTTGGATGGCTAGGCCCGATTCTATGAACACAAAGAAGGATGTGTACACTCTAAGTTCACATGGCGTATTAAACACTGTATTTAACATAAATTGTAAATTAATATAATCGCCTTGCACTGCTGTTTGCCATATGATATAATGGCGTTGAAAACAAATATAATACACAAACAGGATAGAGGCGCACTTTTTAATAGTAATATCGTTGAGGTTTTCTGGGCCATCGATACGATATGAAAGGAAAAGGTGCCGAAGGCATGGGGACCCTGAATAACCCAGAGCCTGGATCGCCGGTTAATAATCGTCGGTCTGTCGTCAACATTAGGTTGATGGAGAGCTATCTGTTGCATCAAATAGTAATAAGAACTATTGAAGCAGCCGGTAGCAAATCTCCGGCTGCTTTTTATTAATAGAAAGGAGGCAGCAGAGCCCTTTATGCTCTGCTACGCGTTAGAATGAAAAAATATAATTTGGCAATAGTAGGCGTAACCGGTATGGTAGGCCGCAAGTTTCTTCAAGTATTGGAGGAACGACAACTACCTGTGGAAAATTATTATATGTTTGCATCGGCACGCTCAGCCGGAAAACAATTGGAATTTATGGGCAACACGTATACTGTCGAAGAGCTCACCGAAGCCAATATAATAAACAAAAAAATCGATATAGCACTATTCTCTGCCGGCAGTGGCACCAGCTTGGAATTCGCGCCTAAATTTGCTGCTCATGGAGCAGTAGTTATAGATAACAGTGCCGCATGGCGTATGGATGATTCTGTACCGCTGGTGGTGCCGGAAGTAAATCCGCATGATATATCGTGGCATCATGGCATAATAGCCAATCCCAATTGTTCCACCATACAGGCGGTCGTAGCACTAAAACCGTTGCACGATCTCTATAAAATAAAACGCATCGTGTATTCCACTTATCAGGCGGTATCAGGCGCTGGCATGGGAGGCTACAATGACCTCAAAAATGGAATCAACGGCGAACCTCCAAAGAAATTCCCATATCCTATAGCCGGCAATTGCATACCACATATAGATGTATTTCTACCTAACGGATATACTAAAGAAGAAATGAAAATGGTGAATGAAACGCGCAAGATTCTTGGCGATAATAGCTTAAAGATAACAGCCACTACTGTACGCGTGCCGGTATATTACGGACACAGCGAATCGATAAATGTCGAATTTTACAATGAATTCGACCTTGATGAGCTGCGCGATGCATTATCGCACGCTCCCGGCATTGTGGTAATGGATGACCCGGCAAACAATATATACCCTATGCCTATACTGGTTGAGGATAAAGATGAGGTATTCGTAGGCCGCATACGCCGCGACGAAAGCGTAGAGAGCGGCGTTAATCTTTGGGTGGTAGCCGATAATATAAGAAAGGGTGCTGCGACCAACACTGTACAGATTGCCCAAGAACTTATAAAAATGTGGGAAAAATAAAAGAGGAGGCCAATTATATGAGTGTTTTTACAGGATCAGGTGTAGCCTTAGTTACGCCATTCACAAAAGATGGCGTAAACTTTGATACATTAGAACAAATGATAGAATTTCAGATAGCTGGTGCCACCGATGCCCTTATAGTGTGTGGTACTACTGGCGAACCGTCTACCATGACTGCTAAAGAAAAACATGATACCATAAAGTTTTCTATAGAAAGAGTAAACCATCGCATACCCGTCATAGCCGGCACCGGTGGCAATAACACAGCCGAGGTCATAGAAGCCTCGATCGATGCCCAGCAGCTCGGTGCCGATGCGCTGCTCATAGTAACGCCTTATTATAACAAGACTACACAAAAAGGGTTGGTAGAACATTATACCGCGATAGCCAATGCCGTGGACATACCGATTATAATATACAATGTTCCCGGTCGTACAGGGCTTAATATGACACCATCTACACTGGAGAAACTATCCCACGTCAGAAACATTGCCGGCATGAAAGAGGCCAGCGGCAACATCGTCCAGGTAGCCGAGATGGCGCGGTTGTGTGGCGACAGAATCGATATTTATTCCGGCAACGACGATCAGGTGGTGCCCATATTATCCTTAGGCGGCAAGGGTGTCATATCGGTCGTGGCCAATATAGCGCCAAAGGATACGCACGATATGGTAATAAAATTCTTAAACGGCGATATAGAGGGTAGCCGCCAACTCCAGTTTAAGCTAAATCCATTGGTAGAAGCGTTGTTTGTAGAAGTAAACCCGATACCGGTAAAGACAGCATTAAATCTTATGGGCTTTAACGCCGGTAATCTAAGGCTTCCGCTAACCGAGATGTCCGAAAGCAATCTGGCATTTCTAAGGCAGCGCATGATAGAATACGGATTTGAATTGAAATGAGGTGCGACATCATTATATGATAAATATTATATTAAACGGATGCAATGGGCGCATGGGACAGGTCGTGGCCAAAACGGCCGCATCTGACCCTGAAGTAGCTATTGTTGCCGGCGTGGATAAATTTCCCGACGCCATAAATAATCCTTTTCCTACTTGCGGCGCATTAGCCCAATGCGCCGACATATCGGCCGATGTTATAATAGATTTTTCTCGGCCCGAGGCGCTGCCATCTATACTGGACTACGCCAAGGAACACCATCTAGCTGTGGTTATAGCCACCACCGGAATGAACGATGAAAACCGGGCGGCGATAGCGCGCGCTGCCGATGAGATAGCAGTATTTACTTCATCCAACATGTCGCTTGGCGTAAATGTGCTCATAGACCTTGCCAGAAAGGCTGCATCTGTACTCGGCAATGCGTTCGATATAGAAATCATTGAAAAGCATCACAATCAGAAAGAGGATGCACCCAGCGGTACGGCGCTGTCGATAGCCGAAGCCATAAACGAAGTGCTTTTGGATCGCAAACGCTTTACATACGGCCGTTATGGCACATCCGCTAAACGCTCCGCCGATGAAATAGGAATACACGCCATACGAGGTGGCACTATGGCCGGTGAACACTCAGTAATCCTGGCTGGCCATGACGAAGTACTGGAATTGACGCATACAGCCCAATCCAGGGATATATTTGCGGTAGGCGCCTTGAATGCCGCCAAATTTATAGTAAATAAACCGGCCGGACTATACAATATGGTAGATCTCATGTTGGAGAAGAGCGCTGTCACCAACCTATATGTTTCCAATGAAGAGGCTATGATAACGCTAAATGCCATACCACACAGCGCGCGCATAATAGCGGATGTGTTCAATTCATTGGCTGACAAACACATAAACGTCGATATGATAAGCCAAACCACGCCTGTAGAGGGCTTAGTGAATATATCCTTCACCATACCGGAAACCGACTTAAACAACGCTATAAACGCTATGAGCAGATTCAAAAAACAAAGCGATTCTTTCCGCATAGATGTGTTCGGCGGTATATCCAAGCTCACAATAGAGGGCAGCGGTATGGAACGTCAACCAGGCATAGCGGCTAAGATATTCGACGTATTGGCGCAAGATGATATAAGGATAAAGCTGATAACAACATCGGAAACCAAGATATCCTGTGTGATAGACCGCGAACAGGAAGAAACCGCAATGACATTATTGCGGCAGGCTTTTAACCTATAGCCCTATAGCATAAGAGGCTGCGCATATGCGCAGCCTCTTAGCTTATAATTATATATCATCTACTTTGATCCATCGTCTCTCCGCCACAGATGCATCAACCGCCTCCAGTACCTGCTGGCATTTCACCCCGTCATAGAAATTCGGTTCCGGCATCTTATCGGAGGCTATAGCATTTATCAGGTCATACACCTCATGTATAAAGGTATGCTCATATCCTATAACATGCCCGGCCGGCCACCACGCCTGCATATATGCGTGCACAGGTTCTGTCACTTGTATGGTCCTGAAACCTTGAACACCTTCTTCATCCTCAGTAGAATAATACTGCAGCTCGTTCATACGCTCGAACTCGAATCTGACGCTACCTTTGCTGCCGTTTATTTCAAACCACATGCCGTTTCTATGACCTGCGGCAAAGCGCGTAGCCTCTATCACTCCCAGTGCTCCGTTTTTAAAACTCCCTAAAAATATAGTAGCATCGTCGACATTAACTGGAACTTTAGGACTATTATCCGCTGCTTTACCGCTCAAGCCAGTCATTTCGCTGACCATGGGGCGTTCTTTTACAAATGTTTCGTTCATACCCATCACCTCGTCGAATTCACCGACGAGATAGCGCGCCATATCGATGAGATGAGCCCCCAGATCGCCTAATGAACCGGAGCCGGCCACCTCCTTTTGAAGCCGCCATACCAACGGGAAATCCGGATCTATGATCCAATCCTGTAAATAAAATCCTCTAAAATGATATATCTTACCCAATTTCTCCTCATCAATAAGCTTTTTTATCAGTTGTATAGCAGGTGCTCTTCGATAGTTGAATCCTATCATATGCTTGACGCCGCTTTTTTCCACTGCGGCCAATATCTTACGGGCATCAGCCAATGTTAACGCCAACGGTTTCTCACAGAAAACATGCTTACCTGCCTGAGCAGCAGCTATAGCAATATCTTTATGTGCATTGCTTGGCGCGGTTATATCTATAAGGTCTATATCGCTTCTATTTACCAGATTTTGCCATGAAGTTTCATAGCTTTCCCATCCAAATTTACGTGCAGCCTCTTTTACGCCTGCCTCATCGCGACCGCATATGGCTTTCATAACCGGCTGCATGGGCACATCGAAGAACATACTGACGTCCTTGTATGCATGGCTGTGCGCCTTGCCCATAAACTTATATCCCACCAGGCCTACATTGAGCTCTTTCATAACCGAACTTCCCCCTTTATTGAATAAACGGCAAGAACATGACGCAATATTCATGCCCTTGCCGTTTTAAATCATGCTTATGCCCACCACATACCGCTGACCGGTTCTGTAGCCAATACATCCTTTAAGAAAGCGACAGCCTTCTGGAAACCTTCGTTCCCGGACAGTAAACTATCCTCATGCTCTATACTCAATACATCATCGTAACCTACCATGCGCAAGTTACTGACTATATCCTTCCAAACCTGGTAGTCATGGCCATAACCGACCGAGCGGAATATCCATGAACGATGAATCTCATCGCTGTAATGCTTGGTATCCAATACACCGTAAGTCTTTGTATTTATCTCATCTATTCTGGTATCCTTAGCATGGAAGAAGTATATCGCATCGCCTAGCTGCCTTATGGCGTATACCGGATCAACACCCTGCCAGAAAAGGTGACTGGGATCGAAATTCGCACCTATTGTATCGCCTACAGCATTTCTTAACTTCAATAATGTTTCAGGATTATATACGCAAAAACCCGGATGCATTTCCAGCGCTATCTTGGTTACGCCATGGTCGTTGGCAAATTTAACGGCCTTTTCCCAATAGGGTATAAGTTTTTCATTCCATTGATAATCCAGTATTTTCAGGAAGTCCTCCGGCCACGGACATGTAACCCAATTAGGATACATAGAGCCTTCCGAATCGCCCGGACACCCGGAGAATGTTATTATACGGTTCAAGCCCAGCTTTTCGGCCAATAATACGGTTTTTTCAAAGTCCTCATGGAACTTCTGGGCTATTTCCTTCTGCGGATGAACAGCGTTGCCGTGACAGCTCAACGCGCTTATCTCCAACCCTCTGGAGTCTATGGCATCCTTAAATTTTTTGAATGCCCCTTCATCGTTCAACAATACATCGGGATTGCAATGAGCATTGCCTGGGAAGCCCCCAGTACCAAGCTCCACTGCCTGCACACCCGACTTGACTATGTAATCCAATGCATCTTCGAACTTCATGCCGGCAAATAGCACTTCAAATACGCCTAATTTCATAGCAAAATACCTCCTCGAACATTATATAATCTAGGGAACATATCCCAAGTGATATTATATAACGCATCGTTCGATAAAGCAAGTAGGTGCGATTGCAGGCAGGGGTGAAGCATGTATGGGAACCCACTATGACCCCATTAAAACAAGAATAAGCATTCAAATGTTGACTTTCATTTTAGCACTTCAATTCCACTATGGTCAGATTAAAACGAAAAACGCTTTGACATAAACGAATTCGTAGCGCTACCTCAAGAGATCGTCCGGCTATGGTCTAACGTTCCGCCTGATCTGGATGATTTAAGCGAGTACCTCTCGCCCATATTCGAATGGATAGATGACAACGCTTCCATCGGCGATTACGCATTGGTGCAAGGGGATTACGGGGCCACGTTTATGGTAGTGGAATATTGCCTAGCCAAGGGTATAAAGCCCATCTATTCCACGACCAAAAGGTCGGTAAGCGAGGAGAAAAATGGCGAAAATGTCATAGTTACGCACGAGTTTCACCATGTGGCCTTTCGCGAATACAAACCTCGCTATTATTATATCACCCTGGAGGCCACTGCAGCGAACGCCCGCCTAATAGATGAAAATGTATGTGATCGACGCTCTGTCCAGCATCGGCTCCGCAGTTGGAGACTATGCGAAAACCGCTTTCTGCTATGCTGAATTGCTGGGCTAGGTTCTTGGCCACCACCATAATGTGGCTCACCACTGTCGCACTGGCTTCATCCAGATCCATTAGCGACGGTATATGTTGTCGCGGTATTATTAGTATATGAACAGGCGCCTGAGGGTTAACGTCCTTAAAGGCTACCACGGCATCGTCTTGATACACTATTTGGCTGGGAATCTCACCCGATGCTATCTTGCAAAATATACAATCTGCCATCTTCTACTCCTCCTTCAATATAATCGTCCTCTGCTTTGTTCAACTGCACGTTTATTATCCGACCGCTTATATCTGTGTCAGAACGCATTATCACCCGTATATAATTTGGCGTTAAGCCTTCATAATACCCATCCTCTATCTCATGCTCAAACAATACAGGTATAATTCTACCTATATGCGACCGCATAAACGACATTTTCAGCTCACGAGCTATCTGCAACATCATATGCGACCTTTGTTCTTTTATATGCGCCGGCACCTGATCCCTAAACTTCGCGGCAGGCGTACCTTCTCTAGGCGAATACGGAAATACGTGCATCTGGCTAAAGCCTATTTCTTTTACAAATGCCAGCGTTTGTTCAAATTCTCCGTCGGTTTCACCGGGAAAGCCCACTATTACGTCGGTAGTCACGGCCACATCAGGTATAGCCTTCCTAAGCCTGTTCACTATATCTTTATACATGGCGGTAGTATAGCGCCGTCCCATGCGGCGTAGCACCGTGTCACAACCACTTTGCAGCGATATATGAAAATGCGGGCACACTTTGGGCAGTTCTTTTATCCTTGTTATAAAGCTCCCATCTAATGTTGTGGGCTCTATGGAGCTCAATCTGATACGCTCTATGCCTTCTATTTCGTGTACTCTCTCTATAATGTCTATAAGTCCTATATCGCCCATATCCTTGCCATATGAAGCCACATGTATGCCGGTCAGCACTATCTCCTTAAACCCCGACTGGCTTAATCTGCTCACCTCATCGACTATATCCTGCGGCGCACGACTTCTCACCGGTCCCCTTGCATACGGTATGATACAATAAGTGCAATACCTGTCACAACCATCCTCTATTTTTACAAAAGCCCTCGTCTTGCCCTCATATGATTCTATAGGTATCTCTTCAAACGATTTAACATTCCTTATATCTTTTACAACATTTATCGGCCCATCAGCGCCATGCGCTTTTTGAACAAGCTCCACTATATTATGGCGCTCATCAGTGCCTATTATTAAATCCACACCCTCTATAGATAATACCTCGTCAGCGGCCCGTTGCGTATAACAGCCGGTCACCGCCACAATGGCATTTGGATTTCGCCTGACCGCCCGCCTTATCATTTGCCTGGACTTGCGATCGCTGATATTTGTTACAGTGCATGTGTTTATGACGTACACATCAGCGTCCTCTTCAAAAGGTACTATCTCATAACCAGCCTGCCGAAACAAACCAACCATAGCCTCGGATTCATATTGATTAACCTTGCATCCTAATGTATAAAAGGCTACCTTCGGCATACAAAAGCCACCCACTCGCCGGCATCAGCCACATCCTCTATAGTAAATCCCATACTCTCCACCGCAGCTTTAACATCATCAGCTCTCTCTTTTATTATGCCGGAAGCTATGAATAATCCGGGTTTTTTGAGACGCGGCGGTATTTGAGGCAAAAGCCTTATTATAACATCGGCAACTATATTGGCTATTATGATATCGACCTGCACGTCGAACCCATCCAATAAGTCATTTTTCCGGACTTCTACTATATCGTCAACGCAATTGAGCTTTGCATTCTCACTGGCTACCCTAACGGCCACAGGATCAACATCCAGCGCCAACACTTTTTTAGCCCCAAGCTTGGCTGCCGCAATAGATAATACACCGCTACCGCAGCCTACATCTATAATGCTGCTGTCAGGGATCATATGGCTCTCCAACAACTCTAAACACAACATTGTGCTCTCATGCGTACCTGTGCCAAAAGCCATCCCCGGATCTAATTCTACCACTATATCATCGCCCGCCGGCATATATGACTCCCATGTGGGTTTTATGACTATATGCACCCCAACACGCGTCGGCTTATAGTATTGTTTCCAATTATTAGCCCAGTCCTCTTCGTGCACATCGGCCAGCACCACCGCACTATCCTTGGCATCTAGGCCATAATTGCCCATATCAGCCACCTTTGCACAAATCTCCTCGATTTTGTTATAAAGGTCGGTATCATGGGGGAGATATCCTTTCACGACCACGCGATCTTCCACAGCCTGTTTTAATAGCTCTTCATCGACATAATCCCAATTAGCATCGCCGTGCTGCAAATCCACTATATCCCTAGGATCTTCTATCACTACACCGCCGGCACCGGCATCATATAAAATATTCGAAGCTATCTCCACTGTCTCAGCACCGGTCTTTATAGATACCTCTACCCAATCCATGATTTCAACCTCCTAAAGCGTCTTTCACCTTGGTGAAAAACGATTTCTTCTCACTGTTATCGCTGTTATAGTATGATGCCTCGAATTGGCGCAAAATATCCTTCTGCTCCTGCGTCAAGCCTTTTGGTATATCCACTATAACGTTTATATATTGATCGCCTCTCCCGTAGCCGCGTATATACGGTATGCCCTTTCCTTTTAACTTAAATTGCGTCCCTGGCTGCGTGCCTTCGGGTATATGATACTTTATCTTGCCATCTAGTGTCAATACCTCGATATCGCCGCCCAATGCAGCGGTAACGAACGATATTGGTATATCGCAGTAAACATCAGCGCCTTGACGCCGAAATACTTTGTGTGGCTTTACCTTGACAGCTATGAGCAAGTCTCCAGGGCTACCACCATTCTTACCTAATTCACCTTCTCCGGACAATGTGAGTATCTGCCCATCGTCTATACCTGCCGGTATGTTGATGCTGACAGTACGCTGGCGCTTAACAGTACCCCTGCCACGACAATGCGGACATGGATCGGTTATTATAGTACCCTTACCGCCGCAACGGTCACAGGTACGGCTAGTCACAAAACGACCGAAAGCCGTATTCTGAGCAAACTGTATCTGCCCCGTACCATGACAATGCGGACACGTCTCCGGACTGGTACCTTTCCTGGCTCCACTACCGCCACACTCAGGGCATGGTTCGGTGCGATTTATTTTTATATCCTTTTTAGTGCCAAAAGCCGCTTCCTCAAATGTGAGCTCTATATCATAGCGTATATCAGCCCCTCTTTGAGGTGCATTGCGCCGATCGCGCCTTCCGCCTCCAAAACCATCGCCGAAAAACATATCGAATATATCGCCAAACGGGCTTTGGCCAAATTCACCGAACCCGCCAAATCCGCCAAATCCGCCAAATCCGCCAAATCCACCTGCGGCATTCGGGTCGGCCGTTCCGAATTGATCGTATTGAGCACGTTTCTGTGGATCGCTCAATACCTCATAAGCTTCATTTATTTCTTTAAATTTAGCCTCAGCATCTTTATCATCCTTATTTACATCCGGATGATATTGCTTGGCTAATCTCCTATAGGCTTTCTTTATATCATCATCGGTGGCATTCTTATCTACGCCCAGTATTTCATAGTAATCCTTAGAAGCCAAGTCCTGACTCACCACCTTTCTAAATTGGTTAAGCTATAGGCTATACATATATGCCTCGCTACGGCTGTAAAGCTGAGCCACAACTCAGCAATAACCATAATGCTAATTTAGCTGAGCAGCAGACCGAAACACCGTTTACTGCTCAGCCACGTACGGTTTAATGTACATCGTAATCGGTATGAATGTTGTCATCGCCACCTGTATCATCCGAATTACCCGATGTACTATCTCCTCCGGCGCTTTGATATATCTTACCGAATACCTCGTAGCTTATCTGAGTTACTTTTTCTATAGCGCTCTTTATAGTATCGGCATCATCGGCATCTTTGACCTTTTTAAGGTTATCCAGTTCATCCTGCAGCCGTTTCTTATCGGTCTCAGGTATCTTGTCTCCCATTTCATTCATGGTTTTCTCCGTTTGATATATTATAGACTCAGCGTTATTTCTGGCCTCGATAAGCTCCTTGCGTTTCCTATCTTCCTCAGCGAAACGCTCGGCTTCTTTAACCGCTTTATCTATCTCTTCATCGGACAGATTGGTCGTCGCCGTTATGGTGATAGCCTGCTCTTTACCCGTTCCTTTATCTTTTGCCGATACATGGACTATACCATTGGCATCTATATCAAACGTTACCTCTATTTGAGGTACACCTCTGGGTGCCGGCGGTATACCGGAGAGCGTGAACCTGCCCAAGGTCTTATTATCGGCCGCCATAGGCCTCTCACCCTGCAGCACGTGTATCTCGACGCTGGTCTGCCCATCAGCAGCAGTGCTGAATATCTGGCTCTTTTTGGTAGGTATGGTAGTATTGCGCTCGATTATTTTGGTGAATACACCGCCCAATGTCTCTATACCAAGCGACAACGGCGTTACATCCAGCAAAAGAACATCCTTTACCTCGCCTCCCAGTACACCGGCCTGTATGGCAGCGCCTATAGCCACACATTCATCCGGATTTATGCCTTTATACGGGTCTTTGCCCATTATCTGTTTTACGGTTTGCTGTACTATTGGTACCCGCGTAGAGCCGCCTACCAGTATGACCTTATCTATTTTATCCGGCGCGAGATTGGCATCCTTTAGCGCCTGGTGTACAGGCTGCTTTGTCTTATCTATGAGGTCAGATATTAATTCTTCAAATTTAGCCCGCGTGAGCACTGTATCCAAATGCCTTGGCCCGCTCGCATCGGCAGTGATAAAAGGCAAGCTTATATTGGTGCTCATAGCACTGGACAGCTCTATCTTGGCCTTCTCGGCAGCATCCTTCAAACGCTGCATGGCCATTTTATCGGAGTGCAAATCTATACCGGTTTCCTTTTTAAATTGATCGGCGAGGTAATCCACGATGCGCTGATCGAAGTCGTCGCCGCCCAGACGGTTATTGCCACTGGTAGCTAGCACTTCGAATACACCATCGCCTATCTCCAGAATAGATACATCGAAAGTACCGCCGCCCAGATCGTATACCAATATCTTCTGCGTGCCTTCTTTATCCAAGCCGTAAGCCAGCGCTGCGGCCGTAGGCTCATTTATAATCCTCAGAACCTCTAATCCGGCTATTTTGCCGGCATCCTTCGTGGCCTGTCTCTGACTGTCAGAGAAATATGCAGGCACCGTTATGACAGCTTGGGTTACAGGCTCTCCAAGATAGCTTTCAGCATCCTGTTTTAATTTCTGAAGTATCATAGCCGATATTTCCTGCGGCGTATATTCTTTATCGTCTATCTTAATCCGACGATTGGTGCCCATATCCCTCTTTATGGATATTATGGTGCGTTCTGGGTTAATAACAGCCTGACGCTTGGCAGGCCATCCTACCAGACGCTCTCCTTCTTTTGTAAATGCTACTACAGAAGGCGTGGTCCTTGTACCTTCAGAATTCGGTATGACTACAGGCTCGCCGCCTTCTAAAACGGCTACACACGAAAATGTAGTCCCCAAATCTATACCTATAATTTTTGCCATATTTTTATATCCTCCTCATCGTGTTCAATTAATATATTTATATAAAATCAGTTTGTAACTTTAACCAAACTGTGCCTTAACACTTTATCATCCGCTTTATAACCCTTCTGAAAAACCTCCACTACAGTATTTGAATCTTGATTACCATCTTTATCTACCGACATAACCGCATCATGGAGATTTGGGTCAAACGGCTTGCCCAGCGCCTCTATCTCTTCTATGCCCATTTTATTCATGACATCATGGAATTGTTTTACCACCATGTCGATGCCATCAGCCAGTGCTTTGAAATCCTGTGACGATTCAGACGCCTTTACCGCTCTTTCGAGATTATCCAATACTGGTAGAAATTGCTTCACGGCGTCCAGCATACCACTTTTATAAGCGTCCTGCACGGCGCTGGCATTACGCCTGCGATAATTATCAAAATCAGCTTGCACCCTTTGCAGCAAATCTTTATACTCATCGGCTTGTTTCGAATTCGACTCGACCTGTTGCTTTAGCAAAGCTATTTCTTCTTTTAGCTGCTTAGCAACATCATCGGCAACCTCGCCGTTTTCCATAACTATTTCATCAACTTTACAGCATTCATCATCTGCATCGCAACACTGCTTATTGGTTTCAAACTCATCGCTCATAAATACCTGCTCCTTTCTATTGGCCTATTTTAGTGAGGATCTCACTTAATTTGTTCCTCAAAAATCTTACAGTAGACAACGCATGAGAATATTCCATGCGTTTGGGTCCTAATACACCTATAGTACCTATTATCTGATCGCCCAACCTGTAAGTAGCTGTAATAACGCTATAATCCTGCAGTTCCTTATATGCATTCTCTGAACCTATTATTATGCTCACGTCGTTGTTCATGGTAGCGGCCAATAACTCTATTGGAACTTTTTTATCCTCCAATATATCGAGAAAAGCTCGCGCCTTTATCAAATCGTTATACTCCGGAAAATTAAAGAGATTATTGGCCCCTTCCATATATAAATCGCGTTCCTGCGATACTAAAAGGCTGTTTATGATACTATCCATTACCATGTTAAACATGTGCCTATCGCGCATCAATTCATTTTCCAGATCGTTGAGCATGTCAGTGCTCAATTCGCTAGGCATATGGCCATTAACCCTTTCGGATATGGCTGCTGATATCCTGTGCAGCATATTATCGTCTACACCATCGGGTATAGCTATAAAGCTGTCTTTCACTATACCGGCAGTGGTAACGATAACTATAAGAGCCACATTGCCGCTTATAGGTACCAATTCTACGTGCTTTATTCTGACGCAGTTAAGCCTCGGCGCCAACACAAGCGACGTATAGTTGGTATTATCAGCCAATATCCTGGCTGTTTCCATAATTATTTGCTCTACAGCGCCTAAGCGCTGATTATAACGCGATTTTATGCTCTCGATCTCGGCTTTGGAAAGCATCCTGGCACGCATCAAGCGATCCACATAAAATCTGTAACCTTTATCGGATGGTACCCTCCCGGCCGATGTATGCGGCTGCTCTAAGTACCCCATTTCCTCCAAATCCGACATTTCGTTACGTATAGTAGCCGAGCTCAAGCCTAAGCCATGCTTTCTGGCAATGGTGCGCGAACCCACAGGCTCCCCGGTCATAATATAATCTTCCACTATAGCCTGCAAAATCATCAATTTGCGCTCATTTAATTCCATTTTCACTCCCCCCATTTGCCAAAATACAAAATATTACTGATTATTAGCACTCACCGCAATAGAGTGCTAATCTATAAATAAAGATAACACTTCCTAAAATTTTTGTCAATATTCTATGGCAAAAATTCCACCAGCACGCTGTTCAGCACGTCCACCCCTTTATCGCTGACCTTTATAGCGCTTCCATCATTGCGCATCAACCCCATGGCAGACAATTTATCTATAACATGACCATATCGCTGATATAACTGTATCCCGAACCGCTCTTCAAAAAGCTTTTTATCTACTCCTTCACTTGTCCTAAGCCCCAGCATCATCGTTTCAAACATTTCAGTATCACGATCTATATATTCTTCAAAAGCTATGGGAATATTATCGTCCAATATGGTATCTATATATGCTTGCAGGCCGGACACATTGGCCCATCTTATATGGTCTAAATGTGAATGGGCAGCGCAGCCAAGACCAACATAAGGGCCATTGTGCCAATAATTCAGGTTGTGCCTGCATCTAAAACCTGGCTTTGCAAAATTAGAAACCTCATAACGTTCATAACCTTCACTTCGCAATAACGCAGTAGCCGTTTTATACATAAGCCTGTCGGCATTCTCATCCAGTGGCTTTATATCGCCGTCGGCCACCATTTTATGCATCGGCGTACCCTCCTCTATCTGAAGGTCATAGCACGAAATATGTTCGGGACCCAGCGATGCCACAGCTTGCAATGTACGCATCCATTGGCCTATGGTTTGCTGCGGTAAACCGAATATAAGATCCACATTGATATTGTCAAATCCGACTCCCCTTGCTTCATTATAGGAATTCACGAATTCAGCGGACGTGTGAATACGCCCTATAGCCTTTAATAGCTCGTCTTGCCGCGCTTGAAGGCCTACGCTGAGGCGATTGATTCCTATAGACTTATAATCCGTTAGCTTTTTGATATTTACTGTTCCGGGATTTACCTCGATAGTCATCTCGACTTCTTGATCTACATGAAAGTTTTTATATGCTCCATCTATTATTTCACATATAACGGCTGTATCGACTATACTGGGCGTACCGCCGCCTATAAATAGGGTGGATATACGTTTATCACCGATTATATTGGCGCGCATACCCATTTCCTTTATTATTGCGTCCTTATACACGTACTGTTTATCCAACACACCTGCATATGATGTAAAGTCGCAATATAAGCACTTCTTAGCACAAAACGGTATATGGATATATAATCCCATTGCGTCAGCCAATCAATCCACCTTCAATACAGCCATAAAGGCCTCCTGAGGTAATTCAACCGATCCTACCTGGCGCATACGTTTCTTGCCCTCTTTCTGTTTTTCCAACAGCTTGCGTTTCCTCGTAACATCGCCGCCATAGCATTTGGCCAACACGTCTTTGCGCAATGCGCTGACCGTTTCCCGGGCAATGATCTTTTGCCCTATAGCCGCCTGTATGGGTATCTCAAAAAGCTGACGCGGGATAACCTCCTTGAGCTTTTCCGCTATCGCCCTCCCTCTCGCATACGCTTTATCTCGATGGACGATGGTGGATAAAGCATCTACTACTTCGCCGTTCAGTAATATATCGAGTTTGACAAGATCAGCTTCTTTATACCCCTTGAGCTCATAATCCAGCGACGCATACCCTCTGGTCCTGGATTTTAATGCGTCAAAGAAATTGAATATGATCTCGTTGAGCGGGAGCTCGTATCTGAGCATCACCCTTTTTTTATCCAAATATGACATATCCTTAAATACGCCACGTCGCTCCTGGCATAGCTCCATAATAGCGCCCACATAATCCGACGGCGTCATTATTTGCGCCTCCACCACGGGTTCTTCTATATGATCGATTTCAGTCGTGGGCGGCATGTTGGTCGGGTTATCCAGCATCATCTCTCTCCCATCGGTCTTTATAATCCTATATATGACGCTGGGAGCTGTGGTAACCAGATCCATATCATACTCGCGCTCCAGCCTCTCTTGTACTATCTCCATATGCAACAGGCCCAAAAAGCCGCACCTGAAACCAAAACCCAACGCCGCTGAATTCTCCGGTTCAAACACCAACGCAGCATCATTTAACTGAAGTTTTTCCAGCGCATCGCGAAGGTCCTCGTAATGCGCGCCATCGGCAGGATATATACCGCAATATACCATAGGCGTAACCTTCTTATAGCCGGGCAATGGTTTGTCAGCAGGGCGATCCGCATCGGTTATAGTATCTCCAACGCGCGTATCTCTCACATCTTTCATGCTAGCTGCTACATAACCTACCTCACCCACAGATAAGCGCTCGATGGGCTGCAGGCGCGGAGCAAATACGCCCACCTCAGTAACATCGAACGTCATTCCCGACGACATCATCTTTATGGTCATGCCGGGCTGTATATAACCATCCTTCACCCTTACATAAGCCACAGCACCTTTATAAGGGTCATAATATGAATCGAATATAAGAGCCTTCAGCGGTGCGCCCTCATCTCCCATAGGCGGCGGTATGCGCTGCACTATCTGCTCTAACACCTCTTCTATGCCTGTACCCATTTTGGCTGATATGAGCGGTGCA
>JASGMM010000044.1 GCA_030156435.1 Clostridiales bacterium
GGATCTTGGGAAATCAACTATGTCCCATATGTTTCAGCAGGAGTTTCCCGATAGATACTTTGAGATGGGCATTGCGGAGCAGAATATGGCATCTACTGCAGCAGGCTTATCTTTAACCGGCAAAATACCATTTATACACTCATTTGCGGTATTTTCAACGGGCAGGGCGTTTGACCAAATACGCCAGACGATATCCATAGGTAGACTAAATGTAAATATTTGCGGTTCTTCTGCTGGCTTATCGGATTTTGGTGATGGCTCGACCCACCAGTCGGTGGAAGATATAGCGATTATGAGAGCTATACCTAATATGACCGTATTTTGTCCGGTTGATGCTAATGAAACGGGTAAAGTGGTAAGGGCTATGGTGGAAATCGATGGGCCGTGTTATATCCGAATAAACCGCAATGATTATGAAAATGTTACATCGGAAGATGCGCCGTTTCAGGTTGGAATGCCTACTGTATTAAAAGATGGCAGTGATATAGCAGTTTTTGCGATAAGCATAATGGCGGTTAAAGCATTGGAAGCGGCGAAAGCATTAGAGGGCAAAATTTCTCTCAAAGTCATCAATGTCAGTACCATTAAGCCGTTAAATGCACAGGCGATCATTGATATGGCAAAAGATTGCAAAGCCGTTATTACAGCTGAAGAACACAATATCATAGGCGGGCTGGGCAGCGCTATAGCACAGGCTCTTTCTAAAGAATGTAAACCGATAGAATTTATTGGTATAAACGATACTTTTGGTTGTAGCGCGCGCAGCTATGATGAGTTACTAAATTATTTTGACCTCACAACAGAAAATATTATTCAAGCAGCGCAAAGATTGAGTAAATAAAAAACTATTAGAGGAGATGTGATATCTATGAAAATAGGGTTTATAGGACTGGGCATTATGGGTAAACCTATGGCAAAAAACCTCTTGAAAGCAGGACATGAGCTGGTTTGCTACGATATAGTTAAGGAGAACGTAGATAATGTGGTAGCTGCAGGGGCAAAGCCTGCTTCATCTGCTAAAGAAGTGGCCGAGCAGTGCTCGATCATTATTACCATGCTTCCTAATTCGCCCCATGTAAAAGAGGTGGTTATGGGGGAAAACGGCATATTGGAAGGGGCCAAGCCAGGCACTATACTGATAGATATGAGTTCTATAGCGCCGTTAGCTTCCCAGGAGATATGCAAGGCGTGCGCGGCCAAAGGGATCAAAATGATAGATGCGCCGGTTAGCGGAGGAGAACCTAAAGCGATCGATGGTACGCTTTCCATCATGGTAGGCGGAGATAAAGCGGTATTCGAGCAGATATATGACATACTTATGGTAATGGGCAGCAGCGCTGTGCACTGCGGCGACATAGGTGCAGGCAATACTACAAAACTGGCAAATCAGGTAATCGTGGCTTTGAATATTGCGGCTGTTTCCGAAGCCTTCATGTTGGCTACAAAGGCTGGGGTAGATCCACAGTTGGTATTCGATGCTATAAAAGGCGGATTGGCCGGATCCACAGTCATGAATGCAAAAGCACCTATGATAATGGAAGGTAACTTTGAACCAGGTTTTAAGATTGATCTTCATATTAAGGATTTGAATAATGTCTTAGAAACAGGTCACAGCGTAGGATCTCCGCTTCCATTGACCGCTGCAGTGATGGAAATGATGCAGACGCTTCATGCCGATGGTTATGGGCAAAAAGATCATAGCGCTTTGGCAAAATATTATGAAAAGCTGGCTAATGCGGAAATTAGGAAAGGATAGGTTCTACTGTTTCTAATCGGGTAGGAGGGGGTGACTAACCCCCGTCCTCCCACACCACCGAGTATGCGGGTCACGCTCACGGCGGTTCGCTTGGCATAAAAGGTGGACCGTTATTCACGGCGTATTGCACATCCATTCTCACTAAGCGCTCCTACAGTACCTTCGGTTTCCAACCTATTCTCTCGCAGTCAGCCCCTCTTCGGGTTTTATGCTTTCAAGCGTAATTCAGGTGAGCAATATCTTGGCTTATGCCAAGCGTCGTTCCCTTTCCTCCATCGGCTTTCACCGACTTCTCAGGTACTACGGAACGAACTGACTTCTGCACGTTCAGCCTCACTTTTTATGAGGGTTACCATTGTACGAAAATACTCGCTTGAATGGCATACCATGCAGACCTCCCCGAGGAAGGTGCGATAACCTTCATCCCATGTAACCGCCGCATTTACTGCATAGGGTTCGGGTAGTATTGGACTTCGTCTTGTGTTGTAGACTTGTCCGCCCTAAGCCAGCCTTGTATGCGATTTCTATTCGTCGGTTCGGGACTTTGCCTCCAGCTTCCTTCAGATTCCGTCTCGCGGCGGACACCCTTGCCTTTGGCTAACGCTTCCTACTACCAAGCGCGTAGTGGACTTTCACCACCGAGTTATCGCCCATGTCGGGCGCACAGCAAAAAATAGCCACCTGTCATAACAGGTGGCTATTTTACAACCTTCCCGCGGTCATTTTCTCTCCATAATATATAACCCTATCTGACCTAATTGTGGTATAATAACGTTGTACCGTTTGTTTATGATGGAGGACTGATAACTAGTAATGGACAGTGTATTTGAACAATTGTTAGAGGATATACATAGCATCGCATCCTCAAGTTATGATCGGGATTATGTATGCGATGCCATAGTGCAATTACTGTATGACAGGATACCCTATTACGATTGGGTAGGCTTTTATTTTATGGAGGATAAGGCTTTGGTTTTAGGTCCATACCGAGGTCGTCCTACCGAACATGTGCGCATAGAGATAGGGCAAGGCATATGCGGCCAAGCAGCGGCCAAAGGGCATACCGTGGTTGTAGATGATGTTAGCATGGAAAATAATTATTTGGCATGTAGTCTGCAGACACAGTCTGAGATAGTAGTACCTATAAAAGTGGATGGCTGTTTAATAGGCGAAATAGATATAGACAGCGATACGCCGAAGGCTTTTGGTATACAGGATAAATCCTTTTTGGAAGAGGTGGCCCAAGTCTTGTCGCGGCTTTTTAAACACGATTATCCGGAATATTTTGCGAAATTTAAGCTTGATGTGCCGGAATATTTCAATTTTGCTTGCGATATAATCGATCGCAGGGCCGATGAGAATGATAAACAGGCTATGTTATTTGTGGATAGAGAGGGCAATGACTTTAGCTATAACTTTTCTGATTTTAAGCGCTTGTCCAATAAAGCTGCTAATCTATTGAGAAAGCATCATGTGCGCAAAGGGGCTAATGTCTTTATAATGCTGCCGCGCATACCCCAGTGGTGGGAATGCATGCTGGCATGTTTTAAGGCGGGTACCATAGCTATACCGGGTACGTCGCTTTTAATGCCGGAAGATATAGAGTATCGCATAAACGCTGCGCACATAGAGGCGGTGGTAACTGATAGCGAAAATGCTTATAAATTTGAAGAAATAAAAGGCCGCTGTCCCACGCTGAAAACGCTTATTCTAGCCGATGGGGTAAGGGATGGATGGATAGATTATCGACGTGAGATGAAGGATATGCCGGATACATTTAAGGCGGTTAAGAGCCGCAGCAGTGATCCAGCTATGATGTATTTTACGTCAGGTACTACAGGATTGCCTAAGATGACGTTGCATACACACTCCTATGCTTTGGCACATAAGATAACAGGCGAATTGTGGATAGATTTAAAACCTGAAGATCTTCACTTTAATTTCTCGGATACGGGCTGGGCCAAGGCTGGATGGAGCAGTATATTCGGCCCATGGAATGCAGGGGCATCGGTATTTATTCCTGATTTGAGAGGTAAATTCAATCCGACAAAAGTATTGGAACTTATAGAGCAATATGATATAACGACTTTTTGCGCGGCTCCTACCACCTATCGCATGTTGGTGCAGGAGGACCTATCAGCGTACAAATTCGCAAAACTGCGCCATTGCGTAGCTGCCGGCGAACCGTTAAATCCCGAAGTTATACGCAAATGGCAGAAAGCTACTGGCATTACCATACGAGATGGTTATGGCCAATCGGAGTCGGTGGTGTTGATAGCTAACTTTCCATTCTTGGATATAAAACCTGGCTCTATGGGTATACCATCGCCTGGCTTCGATATAGCGGTGGTAGATGAGGACGGCAGACGCCTGCCGCCTGACCAGGAAGGGGATATAGCTGTAAATATAACACCTGCAAGGCCAGCCGGCTTATTCAAGGAATATTGGAAAGATCCGAAAGCCAATGCTGAGCGTACCCGAGGCCATTGGTATCTGACTGGCGATAAAGGTTATATGGATGAGGATGGTTATTTTTGGTTTATAGGAAGGGCCGATGATGTTATAATAAGCTCGGGATATCGCATAGGGCCATTTGAAGTGGAAAGCGAGCTGCTGAAACATTCTGCTGTAGCGGAAGCCGCTGTTGTAGCCAGTCCTGATGATGTCAGAGGCGAAATAGTTAAGGCATTTGTAGTGTTGGCGCCGGGCTACGAGCCATCAGGGCCGTTGACAAGGGAGTTGCAGGAATTTGTAAAAGCCAATACTGCGCCGTATAAATACCCACGGGCCATCGAATTTGTGAATCATATACCGAAGACTATAAGCGGCAAGATAAAAAGGGCTGAACTCAAGGCTATGGAATATAATAAGCATAATCCGATGGATGCATCGGTCTCATAAATTAAGCATTAAAGGGGGATTATCATGGCTTATGAATTAAAGCCAGAGCAATTGAAAAAGACTATCGATCCATCTATGTTTTCTTTTAACACAACAGACGAACTGGAGCCAAAGGAAGGCATTATAGGACAAGAGCGTGCGGAGAGGGCTATGGAATTCGGTCTTCAGATGGATAGCAAAAACTACAACATTTACATATCAGGTTTAACGGGTACCGGCCGTACGAGTTATGCCATGTATGCTGTTAACGAAGCTGCAAAGAACAAACCGACGCCTAAGGATTGGTGCTACGTTTTTAACTTTGATAATCCGACGCGGCCGATAGCGTTGAGTTTTGAAGCTGGGGTAGGCGCCAAATTTAAGAAAGATGTGGATGATGTTATAGAACGTTTGAGGGTTCAGATACCTAGAGCATTTGAAAGCGACGAATACGATGAGCAGAAAAACACGATAACCAAAAAATATCAGGATATGCGCGTTAAAGCAATTGAGGAATTAAACGAAATAGCGCGACGCCGCGGTTTTGCCATCGAGATGGGCCCAGCCGGTGTTGTAACCATACCGCTTGTAGAAGGGCGCAAGATGAGTCAGGAGGAGTTTGAAGCTCTGAGCGACGAGGCCCGACATGAGATAGAGGGTAGACTAGGAGAATTGCAGATAATAATAGCTGATACCTTGAAACGCATGCAAACGATGGAAAAACAATATCGCGAAGAGCTGGATCAATTAAATAAGCAGGTAGGTTTATTTGCCATAGGCCATGTCATAGACGATCTTAAAGACACTTACAGCGAATATCCTAAGGTATTGAAGTACATAGAAGATATGCAGGAAGAAATGCTCAATAACCTGCAGGAGTTTTTACAGCCTGTTAATGCTAGCGATAAGGACGATATGTATGCAGCTTTTATGAAAAGAAGGCGTGGTGATTATTTTGTTCGCTTCCGCGTAAATCTTCTAGTGGATAACAGCAAGACCAATGGAGCTCCAGTAGTGGCAGAGTTTAATCCCACGTATAATAACGTAATGGGGGCAATGGAATACGTCAGCGAATTTGGTGTGGCGGTTACTGATTTTATGCATATAAAGGCCGGCGCGCTCCATAAAGCCAACGGTGGTTATCTTATAGTGGATGCTAAAGATGTACTGTCTCTTCCTTTGGTATGGGATGGCATAAAGAGGATGCTCAAAACTGATGAGATAGCCATAGAAAGCCCTCAAGACAGGTTAGGCCTAGTGTCAATGAGTTCTATGCGGCCGGAGCCCATACCTTGTTCAGTTAAGATAGTTATAATAGGCAATCCTCTTATATATCAGATGCTTTATATTTACGATGAGGATTTTGAAAAGTATTTCAAAGTGTTGGTCGATTTTGATGCCGATATGCCGCTGGAGGACTTTAATGCGCTACGTATGGCCGATTTTATAAGCTCGTATGGAAAACAGCATAATTTCAGGCCGTTTGATCGCAGTGCAGTGGCTCGCATATTGGAATTCAGCTCACGCATGGCTGAAAGTCAGAAAAAGCTCTCTACCAGGTTTAATGAAATAACTGAGGTATTGCATGAAGCCAATCTATGGGCTAAACTTGACGGCGGTGATGTGATAACCGGACAGCATGTAAAACGGGCTATAGAGGAGAAAGAGCGCCGTTTCGATAAATACGAGCAGCGTATGTTGGAAATGACGCTGGATGATCAGATAATGATCGACGTAGAGGGCAAGCGCGTAGGCACTATAAATGGGTTATCGGTGATAGACATGGGCGATTATACCTTTGGAAAGCCCAGCCGCGTTACCGCTTCAGCCTATGCCGGCCGCGAAGGTATAGTCAATATAGAGCGCGAGAGCAAGCTGAGCGGTAAGATACATGATAAAGGTGTTATGATAATAGTAGGGTATATGGGTGAGAAATATGCCAGAAAGAGGCCTCTTAGCATGTCTGCACGCATATGCTTTGAGCAGTCATACGGTGGGGTAGATGGTGACTCGGCTTCCAGCACCGAATTGTATGCTTTGCTTTCGGCTGTAAGCGGTATACCGCTGCGCCAGGATATAGCTGTTACTGGTTCGGTTAATCAACATGGTGAAATCCAACCGATAGGCGGTGCCACATACAAAATAGAAGGATTTTATAAATTATGCAAAGCGCGTGGGTTAACTGGTACTCAAGGCGTCATGATACCTTATAGGAATCTGCAGGATATCAACCTCAAGGATGAGGTGATAGACGCCGTTAAAGAGGGATTGTTTCATATATATGCGGTCAAGACCATCGACGAGGGCTTGGAACTGTTAACAGGATTGCCTGCCGGCGAAATTAATGAAAATGGTGAATATCCAGAAGGCACAGTCCATCATGCAGTTAAAGAAGCGCTGGACACTTTTATAGAGTCGCTGAAGCAGGAAGATAAGGAATAAAGAACAACACTTTAACGTGGAGAAAACTATAATAGGAATCCGCCGGGGTTAATCCCGCGAATTCCTATTACTTGATGCAAGCTATAGCTTTTTATAACAAAGCCACCAATCATAGCATTCGATTTCCTTGTTTTTAGCTTTTTCTAACCTTTCTTTTACTGCTTGTTCTGTAGGCGTTATAGGTACGATCACCTTATCGCCTATCAATTCATTATCCGGCCAATTTGCAGGCATTGCTACTTTATTGGCATCTCCAATCTGCAAGGCTCTGACCGCTCTTAGTATTTCACTGATATTTCTTCCTATTTCTTGGGGGTAATACATCATAAGGCGCAAAATTCCTTTGTCATCCACTATGAAAACAGCCCTTACGGTATTAGTGCCTTTGCTCTCGTGGATCATTCCCAACGTTTTAGCTACATTGCCCAGCTCATCCGCAATTATAGGGAAGGGTATTTTCACACCCAGGTTTTGTTCTATCCATTCGGTCCATTTTATGTGTGAAAATACTTGATCGACAGATAAACCTATTAGGTCTACATTAAGCTCTTGGAACTTGTCGAAGTTTTTAGCAAAAGAAACAAACTCTGTCGTACACACAGGTGTAAAATCACCGGGATGACTAAACAAGATAAACCACTTACCACTATAATCTTCAGGAAGTTTTTTAACGCCATGAGTAGTTTTTACTTCCATGTGCGGAAACGCTTGTCCTAACAACGGCATAGTATGTAGATTCTCCATAATTCATACCTCCTAAATTATTTGTATTTGATAATTATTATTATATCATATATATTATCAATGTCAAGTATGCATGTTGTGTTAAAATTTTATCTTTTATGCGAGCATCATTATGATATAATATAAAAGGCTATATCATATAAGGTGATGTGTGTCTAAGCCATGCAAACGCCGGAATATGGCTGAGATGGATAGAATGTTCACAATATTACAATTAGGAGGAGACGTACCTGTTCGGTTATATAAAGCCCGATAAACCGGAGCTTAAGATAAAAGAATATCAGCACTTTCGCTCATATTACTGTGGTTTATGCAAAGCGCTAGGCAAAAATTTAGGTCAGGTTTCCCGCTTTACCGTAAGCTATGACCTTGCTTTTGCTGCGCTGTTATTCGCTTCGTTGCATGAGGGACAGGATGAAATAGCGCCTGAACGATGCATTGTGGATCCGATTCACAAGAAGCCTATAGTTAAAAACAACCGTTTTCTGGATTATGCTGCGGACATGAATGTTATACTCATGTACCATAAATTGCTCGATGATTGGCATAATGAGCATTCATTACCTACAAGAACAGTAGCTGTTGCTTTATATCGTAGCTTTAAATCAGCTAAATCAAAATACCCGGATAAAAGCTGTTATATCGCAAATAAGCTAGCCGAACTGGATGTGTTAGAGAAAGCTGGATGTAGTGTCGTCGATGAGGCGGCCGAGCCATTTGCTGGCCTTTTAAGAGAAATTTTGACCTATCCATGGAATGACATGCCGTCCGAACAATGCCGACATCTACAGGATATGGCCTATGATCTCGGGCGCTGGATATATATTTTAGACGCTTATGACGATGTCGAAAAGGATGCTTCTTCAGGTAATTATAATCCCTTGCTTCTTCAATTTAATTATGAGAGACAGGATATAAAAGAATTTAAAGCAAGCATAAAGGAGTGGGTGGAATTCAATCTGACATATACTTTGAGCAGGGTGGAAGAAAGCTATAGATTGCTGGATATTAAACGAAATAAAGCCATATTGGATAATTTCATATATCTTGGGTTATATAAATCTATGAGCGAGGTACTGAAAGTTTAAGTAGGAGGTAAGATATGAAGGATAAAGTAGTAATAGTAGGAACAGGCTTTGTCGGAGCAACATCTGCATATGCGCTTATGATGAACGGCGTGGCTGAGGAAATAGTGTTGCTTGATGTAAACCGCAATAAAGCCGAGGGAGAGGTCATGGATTTAAACCATGGCATACTTTTTGTGCCGCCGGTTCAAATAAGGACGGGGGATTATAGTGACTGTAAGGATGCACGGCTTATTATAATATCGGCAGGAGCTAATCAAAAACCCGGAGAAAGCAGGATGGACTTGCTCAAAAGAAATGCCTCTATATTTAAGGATATAATGGCTCAAATAAGCAAGTATTTGGGAGAAGCTATAATATTGGTGGTAACTAATCCAGTGGATGTGCTGACGTATTTTACATTGAAAGTTTCTGGGTTGCCTTCATCCAGGGTATTGGGTTCTGGTACTGTGCTCGACAGCTCTCGTTTTCGTTTTCTTTTAAGTCGTCATTGCAGTGTAGATGCACGCAATGTGCATGCTTATATAATAGGAGAGCATGGGGATAGCGAAGTTCCGGTATGGAGTCTGGCTGATATAGCAGGTATGCCGATAGATTCATATTGTCTGCAATGCGGGAGGCGGTGTGCTGGCAGCGAGAAAGAAGCGATATTCAGAGAAGTAAGGGATTCAGCTTATAATATAATATCGAAAAAAGGAGCTACATATTATGCGGTTGGCCTTGCTGTACGTAGAATAACCGAGGCTATCCTGAGAAATGAGAATTCAGTGCTCACAGTATCTACTTTGGTAGAAGATTATTACGGCATAAAGGATGTTTGTTTAAGTTTACCTAATATTGTAAATGAACATGGGGCAGCTAAACTGTTGGAGATCCCGTTGAATGAGCGAGAAATATCATCCTTAAAACAGTCGGCTGAAAAAATAAGGCAGGCTATCCAGCAGCTCGGGTTATGAATGCATTAAGGATATATAAACGTGCGTATTATCTCATGGATGTGCCGATTGAAGGCGGCGATTGCGGCCGATTATGCGGCCGCATTTGCTGTACTGCAAGAGAAGGTTGGGGTATATACCTTTTGCCAGGAGAGGAAAGAATGGTTCATACAAAAATGTTTCACATGAAAAAACACAGGCGGAGGCGATACAACATTCCTCACGATATACCGTATCTGTATTTTGCATCATGCGATAACGTATGCGGTAAGGACAGTACGGCACGACGCCACAGGCCTATACAATGCCGCACATATCCTCTTATACCGTATATAAGCGGGGGAAGATTAATGCTTATAAAAAATCCCATAGGGCAGTGTCCCTTATCTATAAGGCAATTGAACAAAGAATTCATAAATCGGTGCTTCCGAGCATGGGAGATACTGATAACAATACCTGAGGTTGAACATCTTATAGAATATGACAGCCAGCTTATCCGCCAAGGTAAGCTTTTTGCACCTGAGGATTATCGGCCAATTCATTAGCCGGGCCCTCCAGCGCTATACGCCCGGTTTCCAGCACGTATGCCCGGTTAGCTATTGATAAAGCCATATGTGCATTCTGCTCAACCAACAATATTGTAGTGCCGGCGTTATTTATTTCCTTTATTATCTCAAATATTTCTTTGACCAGTATGGGTGCCAGCCCCATGGACGGCTCATCCATGAGCAGTAGTCTAGGGCGCGCCATAAGCGCTCTACCTATGGCCAGCATCTGTTGTTCGCCGCCGCTCAGCGTACCGGCTATCTGGCGCTGGCGCTCTTTTAAACGCGGAAAGCGCTTGTATACGTCTTCTATATCCTGTCTTATGCCATCTTTGTCAGCGCGTTTATAAGCCCCAAGTTCGAGATTTTCCAATACGGTCATATTGGTGAATATGCGGCGTCCCTCAGGAACCTGGCTTATACCGAGTTTTACTATATCAGCCGGCGAGAGATGGGTGATGTCATTGCCCATAAAGGTTATACTCCCGTTTTTTGGCCTTATCAAGCCGCATATTGTGTTCAATGTAGTGGATTTTCCGGCACCGTTGGCTCCTATAAGTGAAACTATTTCACCTTCTCTTACGGTAAGCGATATACCCTGTATGGCATGTATCGCACCGTAGAATACATGTATGTCGTTTAATTCAAGCATAGCAGCCATGTTTAATCCTCCCCCAGATAGGCTTTTATAACCTGTGGATTACTTTTTATATCTTCCGGTGTTCCTTCAGCTATCAACTTACCATAATCCAATACATATATGCGCTGGCATATACCCATAACCACCGACATGTCGTGCTCGATAAGCAATATGGTAAGGTTAAACCTATCTTTTATCCACATTATAAGCTTCATAAGATCAGCGGTTTCCTGTGGATTCATGCCGGCAGCCGGTTCATCCAGCAGCAGCAGTTTCGGCTGTAATGCCAGCGCACGCGCTATCTCCAGGCGGCGCTGTTGGCCATATGGCAGATTTTTAGCTGGTATATCCTTTTTATTAGCCATATCGAATATGTCCAGCAACTCAATGGCTTTACGCCTTAATTCGCTCTCGCTTTTTATATAAGAAGGCGTATGGAAGATTGCATCCCATAGGCTGTAATCTATATGCACGTGATAAGCCAGCATGACGTTATCCAACACCGTCATTTCCTTGAATAAGCGTATGTTTTGAAATGTCCGGGCTATGCCCATACCGGCTATCTCATGCGGGGAGGCCTTGGCCAGGTCTACTTCCACCTCGCCGTGCAGCTTAAGCTGACCGCCCGACGGTATATATACGCCGGTAATGAGGTTGAATAATGTAGTTTTCCCTGCCCCGTTGGGCCCTATAAGGCCGACGATCTCGCCTGGATGAACCTCTATATTTACGTTGGCTATAGCATTCAGCCCGCCAAAATTCTTGCTTACATCATTTGCTGTTAGTAGCGGCGGCATCTTTATCACCTCGTTTCAACAGTTTCCACGACAGTTCGGCGTTGCCCAATAGCCCTTGAGGGCGGTACAACATTATGACCAGCAGCAATAAGGCATATAGTATCATGCGCAAGGTAGGTAAATCCTGCAGTACCATGGACAGCAGCGTCAGCGCGGCAGCACCTACTACCGATCCGGTAATACTGCCAAGGCCGCCGAAAACCACCATGACCAGTATATCTATGGATTTCATGAAACCAAAAGCGTTTGGCTTAAGGAAATAAAAGTAATTCGCGTATAACGAGCCGGCTATTCCGGCGAAAAAGGCTCCTATAGTGAAAGCCAGTATTTTATAGTGTGCTATATCTATACCCATGGATTCGGCTGCTATATCGTCCTCGCGTATGGCTATACAGGCTCGGCCGTATGATGAATGAATAAAATTGTATATTATTATGATGGTACCAGCTGTCATGGCAAATATCCAAGGCCAATTGACGTATCTAGGTATATCAGCCAGCCCACTTGCACCGCCTATATAATCTATATTCAACGCTATGATCCTTATTATCTCGCTCAGGCCGAGTGTGGCTATAGCTAAGTAATCGCCCCGTAATCTCAACGTGGGTATGCCTACCAGCACACCGACTATAGCGGCCGATACAGCCGATGCTGCTATGGCCAGAGGAAATGGCAGATGCAGCTTGAGCGTCATAACCGCTGATACGTACGCACCTATGGCCATAAATCCGGCGTGACCCAGCGAGAATTGGCCGGTGAAGCCGGTTATGAGGTTTAGGCTGACGGCTAAAATTATGTTTATGCATAGAAGAAATAAATTCAACTGCAGGTGCTGATCGATGATATCGAAGGATATCAGCAATTGTATTATAGCATATATGGCGGCCAGCGTTACTATATTGCGTATTAGATTACGCCGTTTATCAGCCATCGCTCACACCTTCTCTCCCGTATTTTTACCCAGCAGGCCGGATGGCTTGATGAGCAATATTATGATAAGTATAACGAAAGCCACGGCATCCCTGTAATTGGAGTTCAAATAGCCGCTGACCAACGTTTCTATCATACCCAGCAGCAAACCGCCTACCATAGCGCCGGGTATACTGCCTATGCCGCCGAATACCGCTGCTATAAAGGCTTTGAGGCCGGGCGTTATGCCCATTAGTGGGTCTATCGAATTATAATATATGCCGACCAGTATGCCAGCAGCACCAGCGAGAGCTGACCCTATGGCGAAAGTAGCCGATATAGTGGTGTCTACATTTATACCCATAAGCTGCGCCGCATCCTTATCCATTGAAACTGCGCGCATGGCCTTGCCTATCTTGGTGCGCTGCACTATGAACTGCAATAATATCATAAGCATTATAGATATAACCAATATATATAATTGCATGCTGCTTATATTGACCTGACCGCTCATGAAACTGTATTGGCGGTTAGTCAGTACTGTAGGGAAACTACGCGTATCCGGTCCGGCTATATACATTGTGGTATACTCGAGTAGTAGCGACATGCCTATAGCTGTTATAAGGAGGGCTATCCTCGACGAATTTCTTAAGGGACGGTAGGCTACCTTCTCTATGGCCATGCCGAGCAGTGCGCTTATGGCCATGGACAATAGCAGGGCCGGGATAAAACCCAGGCCCAATAGTGCCGTGGCTATAAAACCTATATAAGCTCCTATCATATAGACATCGCCGTGAGCGAAGTTTATCAGATTTATTATGCCATATACCATTGTATAACCTAATGCCAGCAAGGCGTATATGCTGCCCAAGGATATACCATTTAATAATTGCTGTAAAAGTACTGCCAAGCCTTTCTCACCTCTCCTATAAATATAAATATTGCCAAACAGGTTAGCCCCCGTTTGGCAGATATATGAGCCTATATTAATGGGTTAAGGCTCAATTCTGGTAACAAATTCTTGTTTATCGCCTTTCCACTGTACTATTACCACAGATTTGACAGGGTTATGATTCTCGTCTATGGACAAAGTACCGGTCACAGCCTTAAAATCCTTTGTAGATGCGAGGGCATCCTTTATTTTTACAGGGTCTGTTGAATTGGCGCGTTTTATTGCATCGGCCAGGAAATACATCTCATCGTATCCTGATGCATGGAACGCATTGGGATCTTTATTGTATTTAGCATTAAATGCCTTGCGGAAGTCTACGACTTTTTGATCGGTGTCATCCGCTGAATAATGGTTAGTGAAATAAACATCGGTCAAAGCTGCAGCACCAGCTTCTTGAGGGACAACGTTTGAGTCAAATCCATCGCCGCCCAGTATGGGAGCGGTTATACCCATTTCCCGGGCCTGCTTTATGATAAGGCCTACTTCATTATAATAACCGGGAACGTATATTACATCGGCGTTATAACCCTTTAATTTGGTCAGCACGCTGCGAAAATCCTTGTCCTTGCCCTGATAATATTCTTCAGCCAATATCTGCCCGCCATTTGATGTGAATACATCCTTGAAGCTTGCAGCCAAGCCTTTGCTATAATCCGATGTGGTTTCCACATACATGACAGCGGTTTTGGCATTTAGTTCATCCACTGCAAATTTAGCCATGCTGCCGCCCTGAAAGGAGTCGTTGAAACATGTGCGGAATATATATTCGGCCACGCCATTTTCGGTTACAGTTACGTCGTCGGCCGTGGCTGAACCGGATATAAGCGGTATTTTATTCTCGGTTACTACCGGCCTTACAGCTTTGACATTACCGGATGTAGCCGGACCCAGTATAGCCACTACCTTGTCTTTGGCCAGCTTCGTTGCCACATTGGTAGCTTCGGCAGGGTCGGACTTGTTGTCTTGTTTGATCAATTCTATTTCTTTACCCAATACACCGCCGGCCTTGTTTATCTCCTCTACCGCCAGTTCGATGCCTTCCACCGATGCCTGGCCGTATTGTGCCAGATCGTTTGACAGCTCGTAGTTAAGGCCTACCTTTATCGTATCGCCTCCCGATGAACCAGTCGTAGATGTATCGGTACCGCACCCTGCGGCTAGGGGGATTAACAGCATTATGGCCATCAATAATATAAATAGCCGTTTCAATATGAAACACCATCCCTTTCTAAACACATTTGTACTTTGCTCGTGCATAGATATACTATAGCAGTGCGCTAAAGCCTTGTCAAATGGAAATTTGAGAAATGATGATGGGCAGACGAGCGGCTGGATATGTATAGAGGCGGCATATGCCGCCTCTATGTAGGGGACGATTACTTTTCCCTCAACGCCTCGGGCAACTCCGGCTGATACCACATCCATGTACAAGCTGACGCCACATTTATGCTGGCAAATAAGGTTAAAGCGGCGGCGGCCAGTGAGAATGCCCATTTTATCATCTTACGCCTCATATTTCTCACCTCCTTTATCTTAACGCGGTTTATATATGGATCCAACGGCTTAACAGGTTGTCTATAAAACTTACAAAGCCGTGACCTGCGGGCAAAAGCGTGAAACACTGCCACAGCATGCCCAGAGTTATAGATACACCCAGCCACGGTATGTGAGCGGTCATGGGCAAGGATAAAGCTCCCAGAACCATAACCCATAGCATAGAGCGTTTACGCAATACAGGCTTGCGCCTGGCCGGTATGGGCTTCTCCGGGGCCTCATCGGGTGCATGTTTAAACATTATACATAAGGAGGTAATAGTGATCAATGCTATGAGCGCATAGTTCCAATTGCCCATAATCTTTGCTCCATGCAGCGCTGTAAGACCGAGGAGCGGGGCTGATACGGCGCCCGCTACGGCGCAGCGTCCGGCGCTGGAGCAATGAGCGCCACCTGAGAAATTTCTGAGCCAGGCTGACGATGATGCGGCAACTATGGTCGGCCAGAAGGCCCCAACCAACCAGCCGGCCATAGCCGTAAGCCCGGCCGATAATGCGGCAGCCAGGGCCATGGTAAGCGAGTATTGTATGACCTGGCGCGATGGCTCGTCCAACCTCAGGTTTTTTTGAAAGCTGTATGATATCCTTTTAGCGGCATCATCGACGCTCATATCGCACTTCCTCCAGTGTATGTTCATTTTTAATGATGCGGCGTTTTCTTATATTATCCATATAGTTTCCGCCGAACCATCCTATAGCGAGCATGATTATGAGCGAAGGCAGGCCGTACAGCAATTGAAGCAGTGTACTATCTTCCAATACTTCCATGGGCGTACCGAAAAGTTCTATAAGGGGGCTTGTTATAAGCTCTGCTATGCCAGAAACTATAAATCCTGCAAAAATGACATTCATGGTTTTGTTTAGATCGATATGTAAAAGAAGGTATATTATAGATATATATGAAAAAAGCAGAATTAAGGTATGCACGCCGAAACTTAGAGGCAAAAAGGCGCGCACAGCGAAATTGACGGCCCCTTGAAGGAGAGCTGCATATATTAGGCCTTTCATGTCGAATTTTATGCCCATGAGGCGAAGGCCAAGCCATATCATTATAAAGGCCTCCGGTACGGCCCTTATTGCTATGCTCAATACCGTAAGTTTCACTATATTATTGCTCCTTTCGGTCGGATTATGTTGCAATAATATTATACATCATATATCGGCAAATGGATAGTTTTTCATTGCAATATGTTAATTTATCGATTTGTAGTATAATTTATCGATTTGTAGTATAATAGGAATGGTTTATGAATAAATAAAAGAAAGGATGTTCTGCATGCGGCAAATAGTGTATAAAGTTGGAAAAAATCTTTATATAAACCTTACCAATCGATGCAGCAATCGATGCAGCTTTTGCCTGAGAGAGAATGAGGATGGTTACAGAGGGTATGACTTATGGTTGGATAGAGAACCAAGCGTGCAGGAGGTTATAGAAGCTGTGGGTGATCCGAGAAAATATAAAGAAATAGTGTTTTGCGGATATGGGGAGCCTATGATGAGATTGGATGAACTTTTGGCGATCAGTCGGGCTTTGAAGAGTGAGGGAGCACGTATACGAATAAATACCAACGGTCAGGCCAATCTTATACATGGCCGCAATGTGGTACCGGAATTAGCTGGTCTTATAGATGCCGTATCTATAAGCCTTAATGCTCCGGATGCCAGACGTTACGCTGAAATATGCGATCCAGAATTCGGCGAGCAGTCCTTCGATGCCATATTGGAATTTGCAGCCGAGTGCAAAAAATATATACCGAATGTTACGCTTACAGTGGTGAATGTATTGTCGCCTGTGGATATAGAGCGATGCAAGGCTATTGCCGATAAATTGGGAGTCGGCTTCAGGGTGAGGGAGTATGAGCGTTAGAGAGGATGGAAGGGGTTATTGTGGATCTAAGCCGTATCTTTGATGTGTTTAGCCAAGAAGTTATAGTCATGCTTTCGGCTATGTTGCCGGTATGGGAGCTTAAAGGCGCTATACCGATGGCCAGGGCTTTCGGTATGGATTCGCTTAAGGCCTTTGTGCTGTGTTATATAGGCAGCGGCATACCTGTGCCGCTATTGCTGATATTTTTGCGGCCGGTCATGGATTATCTGGATCGCACCAAGCTTTTTTCTCGATTTTCTCAATGGCTTAAGCAGCGATCGCTTAATAAAAGCAGCATGGTGAAACGCTATAGCCTATTGGGCCTTTTTGTATTTGTGTCTATACCATTGCCCACTACGGGGGTATGGAGTGGTTCTATTATAGCTGCGCTTCTAAGATTGCCGTTGTTACCGGCTATGGCTGCGATACTGGCTGGCAACGCCGTGGCGGGATTCCTTATCGTATTCGTGCTGCATTGGGTATAGCATTCATGCAGAGTAAGGCTCTACGTGCACCTGCACATCCTTGACCTCGGGCACAGCTTTCATAATAGAAGCTTTGGCCTCTTCAGCTACATCATGCCCCTGTGCCACAGTCATATCTTCATTTACCGATATCGATATATCCACCATGAGCGTTGAACCGTACTGCCGCGTTTTTATATCGTCTATATGAACCACGTCGGATACGCTCAAAACGGCTTGCTTTATCCTATCTACGACTTCGGAATCGGCCGATGAATCCAATAGTTCGTCAGCTGAACGATGCAATACCTTTATCCCGGCTCGGATGATTATAAGGGCCATTATAATACCGGTTACAGGGTCCAAAAAAGTCCATCCCACCATGGCCCCTGCTATACCTACCAGTACGCCGCCGGTGGCCAGGACGTCGGAACGGTGATCCCAGGCCACAGCCATTAAAGCGGTGCTTTTGGTTTCATCAGCTACTTTTATGGTGTAGCGGTATAGTATTTCTTTTACTATTATGGTTATGACAGCTGCTATTATTGCCAGCATGCCTGGTATCTGTGGGCCGGAGCTTAAGGATGTTACAGCCCTGTATATTATCATGCCGCCGGTTATAATCAATATTATGGCTAAAATCCATGCGGCCAGCGATTCGGTTTTTTCGTGGCCGTAAGGGTGTTCATCGTCAGCCGGCTGAGCGGCAGTCTTTACCCCCCACATCGTTATGAGGCCGGTTAATATATCGCCGATTGAGTTGGCGGCATCGGCTATCATGGCCGTGCTGTTGGCCAATATACCGGCCATAAGTTTTAATATAGCCAGCATGATATTAGCTATTAGCGATAAACGCGAAGCCCGCTGGTTTTTCGAATGTTTGTCTCCCATACATTAACCTTCTTATCAATTGAAATATAATAATTATTTAATTATACGATAATAATAGCGAAAAAGCAATAATAATAAACGATGATGATTATCAATTGATAATAAATAATGTTATCAATTGAATCAAATTTTCTATTCTACAAAATAAACTGCGATTCGTAATATATAGCTGAAATGGGCGATATAAAGCGATGCAAATGATATAAAGCCGGAGAACGCCTTGAAATATTGCGTAGGCGCACTCAATAAGTGCAGCGCAGAGCAAGCGTAGGTCGGGCATGGATGCCCGACCAGCCGCGTAAGCAAATAGCCTAAAGCAGGAAGCAGGTCTTAGAACGTTTCGCTGTACGCTCTGCGAGTGCAACGTTGAACAGGCGTAGCCGAAGGCATGGATGCCGGAGGCAGGCCGCCTGAGCACGGATGCGAATTGCGGCCGTTAGCCTGTTCGAGTGGAGCGAGCAGCTAAGCGTACAAGAAACGTTCTTGTCCTGCGAAGGCTTTAGGCTATTGCGTAGCGAATTGCCGGCGCTAGCTTGCTCAAGCG
>JASGMM010000045.1 GCA_030156435.1 Clostridiales bacterium
AAATTATGCATGGCATTATTGCCAATTCTAGCTATATTATATGCTATGTCTTTTGGATAGTTGCCGCATAATGCAGCCTTTCCGTATAATATATTGAAATCTTCATCTTTTAGCTGCGCTACGACATCCGGGCTTATATTCGGCGCTACCACTACGGTATCGCCCTGTATAGGATATAACATCATATCTGGATGATAAGCGATAGCAGGCAATAATTGGGGTAACGGTTGGGTTTTTATTATACGTATGCCTTTTTGCTTTAGATTATATTCCATGGCCTTGTTTATGCGACCATCCACCAGCATGAGTGTTACATTTCCATCGGGTAAAAAGGGAATCGATAGGAAAGTTTCTTCCAGCATAAATTAAACCTCTGCACTGATATAACAAAAAGGCGGGTACATATATCCCGCCTTTTTGTTTCCTTGGAGGCGACGCCCGGATTCGAACCGAGGAATAGAGGTTTTGCAGACCTCCGCCTTACCCCTTGGCTACGTCGCCATATAAAATCGCGCCGGCTTATCATACAGCCGGCCTCATATGTTCTGGAGCGGAAGACGGGATTCGAACCCGCGACATTTGCCTTGGCAAGGCAACGCTCTACCACTGAGCCACTCCCGCATGTTGGGTTTCTATATATGGTGCCTCGGGGCGGAATCGAACCACCGACACGGGGATTTTCAGTCCCCTGCTCTACCGACTGAGCTACCGAGGCATAAAATAATGGCGACCCAGAAGGGGCTCGAACCCTCGACCTCTAGCGTGACAGGCTAGCGCTCTAAACCGACTGAGCTACTGGGCCGCGTTATGGTGGGCACAACAGGGCTCGAACCTGTGACCCCTTGCGTGTAAAGCAAGTGCTCTTCCAGCTGAGCTATGCGCCCACTCGCGATTGCCTCACCGGCGACGATTATAAGTATACAATATCATGTGACTTCTGTCAATAGCTACGCCAAAGTTTTTTCGCTTGGTAACTGATTAAACGTAACTATTCAGGGGTGATTATTCAGTGCTGTTTGCATAGGCGAAGGTAACAATTAGCCTCAAGGCGATTTTGTGAAGGATATCTGGTGAAACTTAGCGAAGTGTAGGACATGGCTTAATATATATTAAGCCTTCTACAAACGAGAGAAACAAGTAGTTGGAAATTCCCGAAACGAGCTTTAGTTTCACCAATATTCGAAACACATGAGCCGGAGACTAATCGTTACCAAGCCTTTGGGATGGCTGAATAGACACGATTAAGCACAATAATAGATTGTTTGAATGTTTTTGATATGATATCATATAATCAGTAGGTGATTGAAATGAAAAACATATTCTTTTATGAAACCGATATAGGGCGAATTAATATAGCAGATAACGGCGATGCCATAGTTGCCGTTTCTTTCGGCGACATGAACATAGCAAGCCACGACGATTTGAACGAAACACCGCTGATAGAGGAAGCAGCTCGGCAGATAGACCAGTACCTCAAAAAAGAGCGCTGCTCTTTTGAGTTGCCGATGTCGCCGAAAGGCACTATTTTCCAGCAAAAGGTATGGGCCGCACTTCAAACCATACCCTATGGCGAAACGCGAAGTTATAAGCAAGTAGCTGAGGCAATCGGGCAACCGAAAGCCTTCCGAGCAGTAGGAATGGCTTGCAACAAAAACCCTATCGCCATAATCATCCCCTGCCACCGAGTGATCGGTTCAAACGGCAGCCTTACAGGCTACGCCGGCGGAGTAGAGCTAAAGTCACGGCTCCTGCAGTTGGAAAGAAACTAATTATCTCATAGGGTTTATCGGTTTGCCGTTCTTCCTCACTTCGAAATGGACGTGAGGGCCAGTGCTTCTACCAGTGGTGCCTACATAAGCTATCAGCTGCCCTTTAGCCACTGCTTGTCCGACTTTTACGGCAATGCGGCTGGTGTGCGCATAATATGTAACCATACCGTTGCCATGGTCTACCTTGACTAATTTGCCATAATTGCCGTCCCAGCCAGCGAATATAACCTTGCCATTATCAGCTGCATATATAGGTGAGCCATATGGTGCTGCTATATCTACACCTGTATGGAACTCTCTGCCTCTATAACCAAATCGCGATGTTATGCGGCCACGCGCAGGCAGCCCTATACTGCCTGTCCCAATAATAGACGGCAACGGTTTGGTTCCTTTTGCTATTACTTGATCCCTTTTATCTTTTATAACATTATTTGAAATTATCGTCCGTTTTTGTTCTACGCCATTGATTTTTATAACATCAGCCACTATTTTCCGTTGCCCATCTGAACCCTCTGTTAAAACTTTGGACTGGTTTTTATAAAGCTTGCCGTCCTCTTTATAAACGGTCTCATGAGGTATGGTTTCGGTGTATTCTATACGTTCCACCGTTTCAATATTTATGATCTCTTTCGGCACGGTAAGATTTATTTTATCCCCTATCTGCAAGTCATCAAGCGATGTCATATTGGGATTGGCTTTTTGTATATCGTCCAGTGACAACTTATAGCGCTTGGCTATAGCCCATATGGTGTCACCGTCCTTTATCTCATATACTTTTTTACCCTCATCGCCGTCCTTGATTCTTTTATATACATCGTCCGCATTTTCTATATCGCTATATTCTACAAGTTTTTCTACCAGTTGTACGTCGTCGGCTATGCGCACTTCCTTAATATTTGGATTATCTTTAGCTTTATCTATATATGGCTGCTTTATTCTATCCAATACACGCTGAGCCTCAGATTCATCTTTTACAACAGCTATCTGTTGACCATTGACAAGTAATGCTGTAGCCTTAACCTTAAAATGCATACCATCTTTTATAACATTTAAAACGGCATCGTTATCTTCTATTAAATCCGGCTTAACGGCTGTTGGTGAAAATACAACATCGTCCACCAATACAGCATCCATCTTATAATAATCCTCTATTTGGCGCTCCATATCCTCTATAGCCTGTTGTAAAGGCTCTTCAGATGCTACTATACCCACACTTTTCCCCTTAAACAGTACTTCCACGGCAGCTATAGGGGTGTTGGCTATTTTGTACGCCTCAGCTTTATTATATACAAACATGCTGCCATAGCAAAAAACAGCCAATACTCCTACCGAAATAAGCTTTTTATATGAAGGCTTTTGGGGCCATGATTCCCATAAAAACTTGCCAGCCACAATGATTTTATTATATATTTTCGACGCTATATTGGAGCACTTGGCAATAATTTTAGGTTTAACAACGATTATCGTTTTTTTATATTTTATGTACAAAGTTTGGTTATAATTTTTTAATCGTTCATATGTATCTGATATTTTTTTATACAGTTTGCTCCATGCATCACTGTTGATGAGAAAATCTGCGCCACTCTTGAACCATATTCTCACAGAGCGCCAGTATCCCCTCCATCTTTCAGTATTCATAGTTTATTTTATATTACCCCTTTCAAATATTACAAAATTATTGCGTGATATTACAATATTATTAATTCGCCATAAAATTAAAAAATCCTTCTTTTTATCAAAATTTATTATTATATATAATGTAAACGCTAACTTGCCAAAATATACATCTGATCATCGCCCTGAGGAATAAGCCATTCATCGAAGAAATCATCCAGTTCCATTTTACTTATTTTTTTGCTTATTTCGATAAAATCTTGAGTGGTTGCATTAGTGAAAGCGCGTTGCTTATAGTATTCTTTCAGTATACTGTCAAATGCATCATTGCCTACCTTCTGGCGTAAAGCATCCAGCATCATAGCCCCTTTGCCATAAACCAGAATATCATACACATACTCGTTTTCAAACTCATATACCGGGCGCAATATAGCTTCATCGGTCTCTCCCTGAGAGATATATTGATCTAGCGTATTATATTTGGCTTTTACCATATTATTAAAAACCTTGTCTTTCATCTCCTGCCCATACTTTTTTTCAAAATACATTATGGTTGAATATTCCGCTAACGCTTCATCCAGCCACGGCTCGTTGACCTCATCGTTGCCCACCACACCATACCACCATTGATGTGCCGTCTCATGGACAACTACATATTCCAATATGTCGCGTGTCATAGACGTATAAAGGCTTTGATCTATCATGACCAAGTTAGGATACTCCATACCCCCGATGAAAAAATCCGCCTGTACCACTGAAAATTGCCCATACGGATAAAGTCCAAAGGCATCGTTAAATATTGACAAAGCATCAGATGCATATTCAAGCGCTTTTTGGCCGGATTGACGCGAAAAATGATATGAACGCACCGTCGTATCGCCTATCTCCCCTTGCAAAACGCTGAAGTTATCGCTGGCCACCCACGCAAAATCTCGCACGGCTTTAGCTGATACAGTCCAGTGCTGCTTATCACCCTGTTTATCAGTGCCTGTTATCGCCCCTGTGGAAGCTATTGTAAACGATGAAGGTGCAGTTATAGTCACATCATAATCGGCCATATCGCTGTAAAATGGATCACCTATAGCATAGTAAGGGTCGGTATGCCATCCGCCTTTATCATATACTGCCAATATAGGATACCAGTTGGTTATATTAAACGTATAGTCCCCGTATCCGAAACGACCGACGCTATTAGGGAGGATAATATCGTATTCCATATCTATTTCAAGTTCCCTCCCGTTTTGGAGTAAAGACGGCAATATTAATTTCATAACGGTATTATCCCGACCAGTTATTTCAAAAGAAACCGGCTTACCGTTTATCTTTACCGATTTTATATCTATACCACCTGCGGAAAAGCCATTCGGATAGGCACTGGCCATATCCTGTTTTTCAAACGGCGCTGTATCTTGCGATCTGTAAGCATTGGGATATAGATGAAAGTATACCTCCTTTAATGCCGTACTTTCCCTGTTAGTATACATTACGTTTTGCACAGCATGAAGTTTATGATTTTTGGCATCCAGATTCACGTCTATCGTGTAATGATCCAAGCCTTCTGTTCGTTCTGAAACAGCAGATGGTAAAAGCGGTGTTACATTGTTATATTGAGGGCTTTTAGCTGAATGCGTCTGCCATGCGTCCCATGCCGCAATACCCAATATAACCACAACAGCTATGAGCAATAAGGTTTTTATGGTTTTCTGAGTTATGTAATATACTTTCATATGTCCCCTCTTTCTTATAACGCAGTCGTTCTAAATCACTTATGTTAAATAGTTACCGCTCTATTATATATAATAGCACCTTGCATAGATTATTCGCATTTTATATGCGATTGCCCAAAGGCAATGTTATGGTAAATGATGTACCCTCTCCCTCCTGGCTTTTCGCTATTATATCTCCTCCATGGGCTTTAAGCACATCTTTGCAGAAAGCCAAACCTATGCCCGATCCGGAGGCCTTGGTGGTGAAAAACGGCTTAAACAGGTTAGCTTTATTTTCATCGGATATACCGCAGCCGTCATCTCTTATTATAATTTTTACGCTGTCATTACCGCGCATCGATTTAATCCATATATGGCCTTTGTCGCGTTCTATAGCCTGTATAGCATTCTCCAGTAAGTTCAAAAATACCTGTTCTATGGAATCCATATCGCCGTTTATGTATAATACTTCCCGGTCATCTAACTCGGTTATAATCTCTATCCCCTTTAATTGGGCCTTAGGTAATATAAATTCAATAACCTTATTGAGCACGTCATTTATGTTAAAATTGCTGAATTTGAACTTAATATATTTAGTTAGGCGCCTGAAGTCCTGCATCATGCGGTTTACACGCGCCATTTCTTCGAGCATTTTATTGGCCCTTTCATCGTCGACCAGCTTGTCCAATTGCAATAGCTGTATGTAAGCGCCGAGCGTGGAAATAGAATTTCTCACCTCGTGCGAAAGCACCGAGGCGTTGTTCTGCACATTTTCCTCCGCTCGTTCCGAGGCTGCCAGCCTATCTCTAAGCAACAACAACTCCTTGTCAGCCGCCCAATGCTTTGAAACCATATCGGCCATCATAATCATAAGTGCCATTATAGCGGGATCACCATCATTAAGCGTCAATATAATACCCAACGCCCCTATTATATTGCAATCGATGTCTAATAACGGTACAGCAAAGCTAGCTTTACCCTTCAGCACCTCCCAGTCGTGTTCCTCGCCTATAACCATCGTAGGCGTTTCTTCTTTCAAGCACGTTCCTATAGCATTAGTGCCTATGTAATCTTCATCCCATACCATGCCTTCCTGAACTAATATATCTATGCCATATACGCGATGACTCAATGTTATACCACATTCATCACAAAATATTATGGAATACGGCTTGCTCATAACCAAAAACTCAATATAATCCAAATATGCTGATATAAAGTCCAAAAAATGGGCTTTTTCTTTCTTTATAGCCGTCATTTCCTTTACTGATAGGACTTTAGTGCCTTTTAGCTCGCGAGGGTGCAATTCCTTTTTTACGCTACGCTGCCAAGACCTCTGTATAGCAGTCCATAGCAACCGCATATTATCCACAATTGATGCATTAACCTGCTGACTCATCCCCTTGCCCCCTATCAACCGCATTAATATAAACCCGGTTTGGATCATCGATCCTCTCCGGGCTGACCGTATATAAGAAGCCTTAACTAATAGATATTTTGGCGCACTATGGTTTGCTGGCGCTTAGGGCCAACGGCTATCATCGATATTTTTACACCACATAAACACTCTATGAGCTCCACATACCTGCGAGCGTTAACGGGCAAATCATCATACTTCCTTATATCCGATATATCCTCTTTCCACCCATCCACTTCCTCATATATTGGCACGCATTTAGCCAATTCTTCCAGTGAAGCGGGAAACTCTTTTATCATGCTGCCGCCTTTATCATAACCTACACATACCTTTATCTTATCAAAGCCACCCAAGGTATCCAATTTGGTTAATGCCAGCGATGTCAGACCATTGACCCTCACAGCGTAGCGGGCTATTACAGCGTCGAACCAGCCGCAACGCCTCGGGCGGCCCGTCGTAGTACCATATTCGTTGCCTTTTTCCCTCAGGGCATCCCCCATGTTGTCATTTAATTCTGTAGGGAACGGGCCTTTGCCCACCCTCGTTGTATATGCCTTAACAACGCCCAAAACGCTGTCTATCACAGTGGGGCCTATGCCCGCGCCCACGCATACCCCACCTGATATCGGATGGGACGATGTAACATATGGATAAGTACCCATATCTATATCGAGCAATGTACCCTGAGCCCCTTCAAATAATACATTTTTATCGGATTTTATAAGGTCATATAATATAGCGGATGTATCCGCCACATGCGGTTTCAGTCGCTCTACATAGGATAAATATTCATCGAGCACCTTATCATAATCAACGGGCTGTTCATTATACACCCTTTCGATCAGAAGATTAGCCTCTTCTATGGCTATTTTCAGCTTATCTGCAAATACTTTTTCATCTATCATATCGCATACGCGCAATCCTCTTCGCGCTATCTTATCTGTATAACAAGGCCCGATGCCCTTAAGGGTGGTGCCTATATCATCGGCGCCACGGCTTTTTTCCGATAACGAATCCAGCAATTTATGATATGGAAATACAATATGTGCCCTATCGCTGATCAAGAGATTGTCCAGCGATATGCCACGCGCTGCTAAATAATCCATCTCTTCTAAAAGGGCTGCCGGATCTATAACCAGGCCATTGCCTATTATACATATTTTATCGCTGTACATGATACCTGATGGCACCAGATGCAGCTTAAATTGCCCAGCATCGGTTTCCACAGTATGACCCGCGTTATTCCCTCCCTGATAGCGGACCACCACGTCGGAACGAGCAGCCATATAATCGGTTATTTTACCTTTGCCCTCATCGCCCCACTGAGCGCCTATTATTACCATACATGCCATATTCTCATCATACTCCTCTATAAACTTTTTAAGCCCATTTTATCAAGGATGGCTCTTGCCACCACGACACCCGATGCCGATGCCTGTGCTAGACCGCGCGTAACACCTGCACCATCGCCTGCTGCAAATAGATTTTCCACTTTAGTTTCAAGATGCTGGCTTAACTCCGCTCTGGCTGAATAAAACTTTACCTCCACACCGTACATCAATGTATGTTTCGAATATACACCGGGCGCGATCTTATCCAAAGCCTGCAGCATCTCTATTATATCCATTAAATGCCTATAAGGCAGCACTAAGCTCAAATCTCCAGGTGTAGCATCCTTTAATGTAGGTTCCACCAGGCCTTTTTTTATCCTATCAGGAGTAGAACGCCTACCGTCGAGCAAATCTCCCAGTCTTTGAACCAGTACTCCTTCACCCAGCATATTAGCCAGAGACGCTATATATTTACCGTATTCAATAGGAGCATTAAACGGCTCGGTGAAATCCTTGCTCACCAACAAAGCAAAGTTGGTATTATCGGTGCGTTTATCAGCGTAGCTATGACCGTTCACCGTCCGTATACCATCGTTATTCTCTACCACTACTTCGCCGTATGGATTCATGCAAAATGTTCTGACCTTGTCGTCAAACGACCTACTGTAATATACTAGCTTGGATTCATAGACAGCATCTGTCAATTCTTTCATTATTACGGCCGGCACCTCTACGCGCACACCTATATCTACGGCATTATTTACAGTCTTAAGTTTCAACTTCCTGGTTTGCTTTTGGAACCATTCGGCACCCTCTCTGCCTGGACCTGCTATAACATAATCCGCGTAATACACATCGCCATCTTCGGTCTTAACGCCTACGACGCGTCCGCGTTCTGTCAATATATCCTTTACCGAGGTCAACGTCAATATATCAACGCGCCCCCGCAAATATTCCTCTATATTTTTGAGGATCTGAAAGCAACGGTCGGTACCCAGATGTTTTATGACAGCTGGTATGAATTTTAAGTCGGCTGCGGCAGCACGGCGTTTTATATCTTCTATTTTATCTTCGACCAAAAGATGCGCTTCTTTAGGAGCGCCAAACTTCACGTATATCTTATCGACATACTGTATGAGATCTCGCAGTTCCTGTTCTGATATATACTCATTCAGCATGCCGCCAAATTCAGTAGTAAGTGTAAGCTTGCCATCGCTAAAGGCACCTGCTCCACCCCATCCACTCACTATAGAACAAGGACGACATTGAGCGCATTGCAAACTTTTATTGCCGCTGGGGCATTGCCTGTCGGCTATGGGCTTACCTTTTTCCAGCATGAGCACCCTAATGCCGGGCCTGCGTTCTACAAGCTCTATAGCGGCGAATATGCCGGCTGGACCGGCACCTATTATGATAACATCATATCTGTTATCCATGTCTTTATCCCCTTTCTTTAAGGCACGAAGTATAATACGTTCGGGGATAATGCACAAAATTATCCTTGTATATAATATCATCTCGATGTGTTTTCGTCAATCGAAATACGAATATTATTGATTATCTATCATGAATGGTTCACCAAAAAACGGCACTGTGACGATGAACTATCACATCGCCACAGTGCCGTCCTATGATGAGGAAATCAAGGGCATATTAATTATATTCCTTTGATTTTTTAAATTTTCTCTATGATAATCTGATGATCTACCAATCGCAGCTCCTTTATGCGCGCCTTTATGATCTCCTTGTGGCCGAATATATCCTTTATTATAAGGCGATCATCATAAGGCGTAATGGTATCAGCACTTTTTATAAACAGCATTTCCTCACCGTTTTCCAGTATATACACGTCGGCTTCACACACGATCATCTCACCTCCGCCACGGCTTTTATCATCTCGACCATATCATCTATCAAATGAGGGAGAGGCTTAGCCTCCACGCCTACTATATCCACACCGCAACGATTTACTGGCAACAATATCTTCCGGGCTGAGGAGGCAGCAACAGCACACGCTATAGACGGTGTAAGCTCGCCCATCATGGCATGTGCCATCAATATACCCACAGTGCCCGTTATAACATCGACCTTACCGACATTCCATATTATAGCAGCTTCGCCAGTAGCACCATCATTGGCCCCGGCTTTTAACATCTGTGCAGTAGCCCATGCATTTGTGCCCAGCGCTAGTATCTCTGTTTCATTGGGCAACTCCCGCCGCAGTTTATCTACTATATGCCTGCCTATGCCACCACCTTGCCCATCCACAACGGCTATGCGCATAAAACCATCTCACAACCTCGCAAGCAGATTTTGATCTATGCCTTGTTCCAGCAGATCGAAATTGCGGCGTACATGGTCAAGATTTTTGGACCCTAGAATAACCGAGCTTATATTAGGATTGCTATATAGAAACGCAAGTGCCATAGCGGCCAGTTTATCGCCATCGTTATCCACTAAAGCCAATAGTCGCATTATCTCTTGTTTATCGCTTATGTCCTCCGAAAGATGAGGTATAACCCGTGATGTAAGCCTCCCTGCCGCCAGTCCTCCTCTTATCAATACGCCTATCCCTTTTTGGCCGCACAATTCTATAAGTTTCTCGTCACTTCTATTAATAAGGTTATATTCCATCTGCATCACATCAAAATCGCCAGATTTTATGCATTGACGCGCTATATCGCCACCAGCTGAGGCTCCCAGAAAACGTATCTTACCCTCTCTTTGCGCATCTTTCATAGCTGCCACCGTTTCTCCGTCATCCAGTACCTTCTGGGGATTGGGACCAAAATGTATCTGCATAAGGTCTATACAATCGGTTTTGAGCATTTTTAAGCTATAATCTATAGAATCCTTAACTGCCTTATAGCTAAAATCGTAATACGTGCCTGGCTCATCGCTATGTTCTCCGCATTTAGATGCCAAGAAATACTCGGCCCTCCTGCTCGATATACACTTGCCTATTCGTTCCTCGCTTTTATGATAAGCCCGAGCCGTATCGATGAGATTTATACCCAGATCCAATACGCCGTTTAATACGATACAGGCGCTTTGCTCATCGGGACGGCTCCTTTCGGCATCATTTCCCAATCCCCAGTCGCGTCCTATTTCCAAGGCGCCGAATCCTATAAACGTAACCCCATTGCCTGTATTGCCCAACTTTCGTTTTTCCAATCCTCTATACATAATCACACCTCTTTCTTAACCTACCGCGATTCGTGATATAAAGCTGGAGAACGCCTTGAGATATTGCGCAGCGAATTGCCGGCGTTAGCTTGCTCAAGCGGAACGAATTGTAAGTACGCAATCATTACGTGGCATAAGGCTTGACATATATACTGAGCGGGCTTTTGAAGCGTAGGGCCACAGCAATCTTTGATTGCGTAGTGGTCCAGCTTCACAGCCGTAGCGAGGTATATATGTCAAGCCTGTAGCAGGCGTAGGCTTTATATCATTACATCGCTGAATTTGCCATATTACGAATCGAAGTTAACCTATATGTCCTTTGCAACACGGGTCATAAAGAGCTCCATAAAGCGCTCCACATCTACATCTACTGCCACTTTTACAAATGTGCCCTCTCTCGGCACCGTCATACCGCGCGTATATATGCCGCCAAGCTCTATTCCAATATCCATGGGTTGTACCGTTACCAACGATGGATCCAACGCGACTGCCACAGCCAAGGGATCATGCAGCACCGGCATATGAAAATTAAAAGCCTTATCCCATAGTTTTATCAACTCAAAAAGAAACTTTACTTCGGCCCTGGAGCTTTGTTCAAAAGCCTCCAACTGCTTCAACGTCATCTGGCATTTTGTAGTAACATCCAGGCCCACCATAGTGATATCAGCCCCGCTGGACATTACTATATGAGCAGCCTCGGGGTCAGACATTATATTCCATTCAGGCTGAGGTTTGCCTATACAACCTCCCATAAGCACTATCTTTACCTTATGCGCTAATTTCGGTTCCATGCGAAGCGCCATGCCTATATTGGTCAGCGGCCCTATTGGTACTAAGGTTATAGGATCGTTACTGGTCATGCAGGTATCTATTATAAAATCCACTGCATTTTCATCATCAAATACTTCTATACTATCATCAGCAGCTGCACATTGGCACGGTATGGCATCTTCATCAACATCATTTATCAGAGGGTGGCCCATACCCATATGTACGGGGATATCCACTTTGTTGTACACCTTAAGCTCAGTTATAGCTAAACGCGCTCGTTCTCTAACATTGCGAAACACAGTTGTTATACCTATCAGCTCCAACTCGGATGAATTCAACGCTAAAGCAATAGCTAAAGCATCGTCTATATCATCCCCTATATCGGTATCTATAATAAGACGTCCCATAACAATTCACTCCCCATAATTTTATAAGACAATAATATACCATCCTGCCGCGTAGAGCAAGTATTTTTGCTCTTGCATTTGAGTATATGCAGTGATATAATGATTGCAATCGATTGCAAAGGGGTGCTAACAATGATAGACCTTTCAGTAGAATATGCAGGATTGAAGTTAAAAACACCGGTCATAGCTGCATCATCAGGTATCACCGAAACGGTGGAGCTTATGAAAAACCTTGAGCAGCATGGCATAGGAGCCATAGTGATGAAATCTCTTTTCGAGGAAGAGATTTGCCGCCAGGCCCCTACCCCGCGCTATAAGGTATTGCGCCATGATATGGGCGGCAAATATAGAACTTTTTCATTCTATTCTTATGAGCAGGCCAGCGTATGGGGACCTGATCGATATGCCCAGGAAGTAAAAAAAGCGGTAGACGAGCTAAGTATCCCTATTATACCGAGCATCAACTGCATAACCGATGACGGTTGGAAACGTTACGCCGCCTTAATGCAGCAAGCCGGGGCACAGGCGCTGGAACTCAACGTATCATGCCCTCACGGCTCGATAGTATTTCGTGGCGGTACCGATGTCGCCAGTGAGATAATCCGCGTAACCGAGCTGGTTTTAAACGAGGTTGATATACCCGTCATAGTAAAGCTTAGCCCTCAACTTACCGCACCTTTACAAATAGCCAAAGCCGTAGAGGATGCCGGAGCTAAGGGTGTGGTTATGTTTAATCGTCTTACCGGCCTGGATATAGACATCGATGCCGAATCTCCAATACTGCATGGAGGATACGCAGGCCATGGCGGGCCATGGGCGATATATTACGCATTAAGATGGATCAGCGAAGCCTATCCGCAATTGCACGTCGATATATCGGCCAGCGGCGGCGCGGTGACCGCCGACGATGTAGTAAAATACATACTGGCAGGTGCTAAAACGGTGCAAGTATGCACGGCCATTATGCTAAAGGGCCCTGGTGTCATCGACGAGATGAATGGCGGCCTGGCTGCATGGATGAATAAAAAAGGCTATAACGCTGTCGACCAGTTCCGCGGCAAGGTCAGCAACGGTGCAATAAAGGGCACTAAAGACGTCGATCGCCGCCACTATAAAAAGGCTCATATATTAGACAAATGCACATCATGTGGCATATGTGCGCCGCTATGCATATTCGACGCCATAGACAGCAGTACAGAACCGTATCGCGTCGTGCAGGATATATGTGACGGCTGCGGTCTATGTGCCGAGGTATGCCCGATAAGTGCTGTAGAAATGCACGAGGTGTGAACATGAAAGTATTCAATTGCGATGTGTTGGTAATAGGCGGCGGAGGTGCCGCTCTGAGGGCCGCTATAGCCGCTAAGGAAAGATATCCGGGAACCTCCGTCCTGTTGATTACCAAAGGTACTTTGGGCAAAAGCGGCACTACAGCCAACGCCCGCTCGGACAGGATGGCATTTCACGCAACGCTTGAGCATACGCTACCAGGCGGACCGGATGCATGGAAATACCATGCGGATGACATATACCGTATAGGCGGCATGGTATCGGATTATGATCTGGCCGAGATACTAGCTAAAAATTCGGCCGAGGCATTTTATTACCTCGACAGGCTGGGCGTGCCGTTTGTCAAAAAGGACGGATTACCCGTTCAATTCTTAACCGATGGTTCTATATACCCGCGAGCTTGTTATACTGGACCAGATACTGCAATAGATATAGAAAAAGCCTTGTTAAACCGTTTCTTGGAACTGAGCATACCGTTTAAGGACCATAGCATGATATATAAGCTGGCGGTAAATAGCCACGGCATATGCGGCGCATTCGGCGTTACCGAAGATGACGACGTTTTTGCCGTAAATCCATCGTCGATAGTCATGGCTACCGGTGGCGCCGGCCGTATCTATAAAGATAATGTATTCCCCAAAGGTGCCACAAGCGACGGTTATGCACTAGCACTGGAATGTGGAGCCCCTTTGGTAAACATGGAGTTCATACAGATAGGCCTATGTTCGCGTACTACAAAGCTCGCGTGCTCAGGCAGCATGATGCGTGCAGTGCCAAGGTTTATAGATGAAGAAGGGCATGAATTTTTACCGGATTATATTCCGGACGATGATATTTACGATATAGTATTCCAAAAAGGGGCCAGTTGGCCGCTCTCGTATGAACATCCATCTCACGTTATAGATATAGCCGTCTTTAAGGAAATAAATGCGGGCCATAAGGTATATCTCGATTTTTCCAAGAATCCCGTGGGATTTGATTTTAGCCGCTTATCGCCCGATAATCGCAAGCGCTACAACGACGAGATACAAATACCTGGTATGGAAGGCAACAGGAACGACAATCCTTTAGCGCGCCTAAAGGAAATAAACCCAAATGCCGTACAGTGGCTCAAAAGTCGGGGCATCGATCTCGAAATCGGGCAAAAACTGGAAATAATGCCCGCCGCGCAGCATTTCCAAGGCGGTATAAAAATACGTACAAATGCCGATACACCTATAGCCGGCCTATTTGCTGCCGGTGAATGCGCTGGAGGCCAGCACGGAGCCAACCGCCCCGGCGGCAATTCACTGCTCGACGGCCAGGTATTCGGCAAGATAGCCGGCGAAGCCGCCGCTGCACGCAGCCAAACCGAAAAGCCTCAAACCATTGGCTCATCATCGCTGGAACGACAACAGTTATATACAAAAGCACTGAGGGAAATGCGCAGTGATATTTCGCTCTCGGAGCAGCTCGACACAGTACAGCAAATGATGAACCGTCAGGCATCGGTTATGCGGACTGGCGATGGCCTGGCTGATGCTCTTTCCAAAATAAATAAGCTAACCGATATGAAACCGGATATGAAAGGTCAATCGCTTTACGACTATTTTGAAGCCAAAAGCAGCATAATGACAGCTATCGCTGTGCTGCTATCAGCCTCAGCACGTAAAGAAAGCAGGGGGCCTCATCTCTACTTCAATAGTATGGAGGACTTAATACCACTGCCTTCTTTGCCTGAATATCAACATTATTTTACGGTAAGTTATGGTCAAAACGGATGGCATGTAGGAAAGGGGCGATGAATTATGGCTACGCTAAAGGATGTGGCCAGACTGGCCGGCGTATCTGCCAGCACAGTATCGCGTACTTTAAGCGGCAATATCCATGTAGATGAACAAACCCAGCAAAAAGTATGGGCAGCCATAAAAGAATTGAAATATAAGCCAAATATATTGGCCAAAAGCCTTAAAGAAGGGCGCACGAATACCGTCGCCCTCATAATTCCCAATATACGCAACCCGATTTTCCCTGCCGTCACGCGTGGCGCAGAAGATACTGCACGCAAAAATGGTTTTACGTTGATATTGTGCAATACAGATGAAGATCTCTCGGTAGAAAAAGATTATATAGATAAATTGACCAACCGCTGGGTAGATGGCTTTATCTTCGCTACGGCGCGAGATGACAGCAGCCATATCATGGAGCTAAAAGCACAGGGTATACCGGTAGTATTTATGATAAGGAGCATCGACAATCACTCGGACACTGTGACAGTCGATAACCGAGGTGGTGCTTATAAAGCTGCAGATTATCTAATAAGCCGGGGATGCACGAAGATCGCCTTCATAAACGGCCCTCTCGATATAGACTTATACAGGCAGCGTCTCGACGGCTATAAAAATGCCTTAAAGGAACATGGCATTCCCATAGATGACCGTTTGATAGTAAACGATGTAAACGATCAGGACAACGGCTATCATGCCATGTTAAACCTGTTGGATAAAGGCATAAAGATGGATGCCGTATTCGCCGCCAGTGACCCGAAAGCCGTAAATGCCATAAAGGCCATAAAAAGCAGAGGGCTGTCGGTGCCCGGCGATATATCGGTCATAGGTTTCGATGACTTGGATATAGCTACTATAATCGAACCCTCGCTGACCACCATAGCGCAGCCAGCCTATGATATAGGCACCACTGCGATGGATACACTTATAAGGTTGATAGACGGACATAAAAACGCCATGCCAATCGTGTTGGACACACATCTGGTAGTAAGGCAATCGGTAAGATAGAAAGGGGGAAGCTGCTAAGCAGCAAACTTTCATGAAAACTCAAGCTATGGTGATGACAGATTTCAATAAATCGCTGGAGCTAACACAAATCGAGGTGCCGCCTTTGGAAAATGGCCAAGTATTGGTCAGGTTGGCCGCGTCCGGCGTGTGCGGCTCCGATGTACATATATGGCATGGGGAAGATAAAAGGGTTAAATTACCGCTGATACCGGGACACGAAGGTGTCGGATATATTGAGGATATCAAAGGCCGGCATTGTAGCGTGGATGGCCAAATACTTCGCCCCGGCGACCTAATAATATGGAACCGCGGTATAAGCTGTGGTCGATGCTATGCATGTCAGGTGCTTAAACAGCCGTCACTGTGTCAAGACCGGATCACATACGGCATAAATAATCCATGTGACATGCCTCCATATCTTAACGGTTGTTATGCTCATCATATAATATTGACAGCCGACACAGACATAATCAAATTGGACGACAGCACAGACCCCGTAACCATGGTATCGGCATCGTGTTCGGGCGCTACGATAGCCCATGCCTTTGATATGTGCCAGATAAAGCCCGGATCTACTGTAGCCGTTCAGGGGCCTGGACCGTTGGGTTTATTTGCAGTGGCTTTCGCCCGCGCTTTGGGAGCCGGTACTATAATCGTTATAGGAGGCACGGCCAGCCGATTGGATATGTGTAAAAAATTCGGCGCGGATATGGTGCTGGATAGAAAATCGCTATCCAAGGAAGACAGATTCGATACGATCATGCGGGTCACCGGTGGCCGCGGAGCCGACATAGTAATAGAAGCTGCAGGATATCCGGATACCGCTCAGGAGGGATTGGATATCCTGGCCATGGGGGGAACATACCTTTCTACGGGTTTTGCGCAGTTTACCGGCTACGCTCAGATAGATTTTTTTAGTCAAATAGTAAAGAAAAATGCTGTAATAAAAGGCGTATGGGTCAGCGATACATCGCACTTATACGACGCCATACACCTTATATCCAAGAACCCCTCTTTATTCAGTAATATGGTAACGCATACAATGTCGTTGGACAACGCTAATCAAGCCCTAGAGCTAATGGCTTCCAAAAAAGCCCTTAAAGCAGTATTAACGAATTGAGAGGTGTACAAAATGCAGAATAATATATCGGTTTTTCTGTCCGGAATCGGGGGATACGGCAATAACTACGTAAAGGAATTGCTAAAGAATGGTACTCAAAACAGCGTATATATAGAGGGCGTGGCGGACCCTCATCCGGAGAGCTGCGCTTATCTCGGCGAGTTAAATGCAAAAGGCATACCCGTATATAACAGCATGGAGTCATTCTATGCCGAACATAAGGCCGATTTGGCCATTATATCATCGCCCATACAGTTCCATTGCGAACAAACGTGTTTGGCTCTAGCCCACGGCAGCCATGTGCTATGCGAAAAGCCTATAGCAGCTACAGTTCAAGAAGCGCGCCAAATGATAGAGGCTCGCAACAAGGCTAAACGCATCTTGGCCATCGGTTTCCAATGGGCATATGATCCTGTATATCAGAGCTTAAAAAAAGATATAATAGCCGGACGCTTAGAACAGCCTAAACGCTTAAAGACGCTGGTGCTTTGGCCAAGAGATACCGATTATTATAGCCGTGGGTGGGCAGGCAAAAGGAAAGACCAAAAGGGGCGATGGGTACTGGACAGCGTGGCCAACAATGCCACAGCCCACTATTTGCATAATATGCTCTTTGTCTTAGGAAAAGAGCTTTGCCAAAGCGTGCAACCGCTTGAGATAACGGCTGAATTATATAGAGCTAATGCTATAGAAAACTTCGATACATCGGCTATGCGAATTTCTACAGACAACGGGGCTGAAATATTGTTCTATGCCAGCCATGCCGTAAAAGAGAGCATAGGCCCCATGTTTTGCTATGAATTTGAAAATGCGTCGGTCTATTATAACCACCCGTCCTTTCCTAAGAGCATTGATCATATTGTAGCTGTCTTTAGAAATAACCGTATAAAAGATTATGGTCGCCCTGATCATCATGGCATGTATAAGCTGTGGACAGTCATAGATGCCATACGCAACGGTACACCGGTACCATGTCCGCCCGAAGCAGCGCTGCCGCACACGCTGTGCATAAATGGCGCTCATCAATCCATGCCGAACATCGTTAATTTCCCAAGCGAATTGATTATAAAAGAAGGGCAACCTGCGATAACCCACGTAAAAGCATTGGAGAATGTTATGATACAGTGCTTCGACGAAAACAAACTCCCTTCTGAAACAGGCATACCGTGGGCTAAATCCGGTAAACCGGTATCTCTTTCAAGCTATGATCGTTTCGATGGATAATCTTGGATATGACCGCGTTGTGTATCCCGGCACTCAATCAAATTGAGTGCCGGGAGTTTGCCTTGTTCCAGCTAAGACACTTTCACCCACTCCATGCATATAATATTTGCTGCCGCTGCCTTCAGCCTTTATCATCAATTCGCGAGAGGTTTAACTATATATCCAGCCTTCTGCAGCCTGAAGATTTTCGACTTTCATTCTTCTCTAAAGAGCGGCGTGCTAAGGTACCTTTCCCCTGTATCCGGAGCCACCGCCACTACGTTATGCCCGTTGCCCAAAGCCTTAGCCTGTTGCAACGCAGCGAATACAGCAGCTCCCGATGATATGCCTACCAATATGCCTTCTTCATGCGCCATACGACGAGCCGTATTCATA
>JASGMM010000046.1 GCA_030156435.1 Clostridiales bacterium
ATAATGCTATTGCTTATCAGAGCGATGGTTTTGCTCAAGTAGATGGTCTGTTTGACATCATCGTATCTAATCCACCTATAAGGGCGGGTAAAAGCGTCGTATATGCAATATTTGAGCAATGCGCGATGCACTTAAAAAGCGGTGGAGAATTTTATGCCGTGATCCAAAGGAAGCAGGGCGCTGAGTCGGCCATGGCTAAATTGGCCGAAATTTACGGTAATTGTGAAAAGGTTGCGAGAGAGGGCGGTTATTGGGTGCTGCGCTGTGTCAACGGTTATGACAACCGAAGTTAGCTAAGGTTTGAAGAGATATAAAGCGATTCAGAGAGCTTGAGCGAGAATATTAAATATAATCGGGTATAATAAGCGAAAATAACCATTGCATTTTTAAAATAAAGAATTATACTATAAATAAAGGTCAAAGAAAGTCAAGGTCAAAAGAGGTGAAACGATGCTCCGGTTAAGCGATGTAATAGAGGCCTTTATAAAGGATATGTTAAATACCAGCCAGGATGGGGTGCTGGAATTACAGCGCAATGAACTGGCCGCTCGTTTTAGGTGTGCACCATCGCAGATAAATTACGTTTTATCTACGCGCTTTACCATCGAAAGAGGATATTATATAGAAAGCAGACGCGGTGGCGGTGGGTGTATAAAGATAATGCGCATGAATGTTGAAAAGGACGATTATATATTGTATCTTTTGCTCAATGCCGTCGGAGATTCTTTGTCCCAGACCTGCGCCGATAATATAATCGAGCAGTTAAGCGAGAATGGAGATATAAGTGATAGGATAGCTGCATTGATGAGATCGGCCGTAAGCGATAAAGCTATAGATGCCCATCCAGCTGACAGGGATAAAATCAGAGCCGGCATTATGAAAAGTATGTTGGTGGCTTTGTTATCATCTTAATAAAAAGAGGTGTTTTGTATGAATTGTGATTATTGTAAGAGCAAACCGGCTACCGTACATTTGACGAAGGTCATCAATGGTCAGAAGACCGAATTGCATCTGTGCGAGGACTGCGCCAAACAAAGCGGGGAAATTAACTGGTTCAATACATTTTCGTTAAATGATATATTCCAACCGTTTTCAGTGAATGACCTCCTGTCAAGTTTCTTGGAAGGGGTCAACGGGAATAATGGAAACATGGGGTATAATACAAATGTTTCAGCTAAGTGTGATACCTGCGGCATGACATATGATCGATTTAAGCAAACCGGTATGTTAGGCTGCCGCCATTGCTACGAGGCTTTTGGAGATGAATTAACGCCTCTCATAAGGCGTATACATGGTAACGTGAAACATATCGGCAAGGTACCGCGCAAGGCGGGTAGCGAATTGCGGGTGCGCAGGGAGATAGAACGTTTAAAAGAACAACTTGATAGAGCGGTCAAAGAAGAGGCTTTCGAAAAAGCCGCCGAATTGAGAGATAAGATAAGGGAAATGGAAGGAAAATTAAATTAAAACCAGGATACGGGGTGAGATAATGGATAATTGGATAAGCGCTAACGGGCCGGATAGTGATATAATAATAAGCAGCAGGGTAAGATTGGCTCGAAATCTGGACAATGTGCCGTTTCCCACTATGATGGATGATAAGCAGGCTGAAAGGGTGGTCGGTGATGTCGGCAAAGCGATTCTCGACAGCCGCAGTGCGCTGGCCGGGCATTTCAAGCTGGTACGCATCAAGGATGTGCAGCAGTTGGATAGGCAGATGCTGGTCGAGGAATATCTGTCCAGTCCGGATCTTATAAAGAACGATAAAAGCGGAGCGCTGCTTATAAACGACGATAATACCGTAAGCATAATGATAAACGAAGAAGACCATGTGCGCATACAATGCCTCGCAGCCGGATTACAATTAAGAGAGGCATGGGAATTGGCCGATAAGGTTGATGATCTGATGGAGGAGAGCTTATCATATGCTTATGACGAACAATTGGGTTACCTTACCACATGTCCTACCAATGTGGGTACAGGCATGAGGGCATCGCTCATGATGCATCTGCCGGCATTGGCGATGACAAACAATATACGCGAGGTGCTTCATGCCGTCGGGCGCGTGGGTATAACGGTCAGAGGCATATACGGCGAGGGCAGCGAGGTTAAAGGCGATATTTATCAAATATCCAATCAGATTTCTCTCGGTCAGAGCGAAGATGATATTGTGAACAACATTATAGCTGTAGCCCGCCAGATAATCGATAAGGAGCGGAGAGCCCGCCAGATGCTTATGGATAATGCCGGGCTGCAGCTCGAGGATAGGGTATACAGGTCGCTTGGCATATTTACCAATGCACGCATGCTTAATACGGAGGAGGCATTGGAACTGATATCCAATCTGCGTCTTGGCGTGTCATTGGGTATATTGAAGGATATGGACTTAAAGGTGCTTAATCAACTGCTTTTTATGATACAACCGGCTCATGTGCAAAAGCATAAAGGCAGGGAATTGCAGCCGACGGAGAGGGATATAATAAGAGCCGAACTGATACACGAAAAGATAAGGAGGTAGCGATTATGGCATTTTTTGGACGTTTCACTGAGAAAGCTCAGAAAGCGCTTATATATGCGCAAGAGGAGGCAAGGGCATTAGGGCATAATTATGTGGGCACCGAGCATATGTTGCTGGGCCTATTGAGGGAAGAGGACGGCATAGCCGCCAAGGTTCTGAAGAACATGGGCGCTGATATAGAGAATGTGCGCCAGGAAGTAGTAAATTTAGTTGGAAAAGGCAACTTTAATTTTAATGAAGGATTCGGTTATACGCCCAGGACCAAGCGCGTCATGGAGCTGAGCTTTTATGAGGCGCGCAACCTCGGACATAATTATATAGGCACAGAGCATTTACTGTTGGGGTTGTTGAGAGAAGGCGAAGGCGTAGCGGCAAGGGTGTTGATGGATCTTGGGATAGATCTGCAGCGTGCACGCGATGAGGTGATAAAAATGTTAAAAGAAGAAGGCGGAACCCCTCAAAAGGGGCAGCAGAAGAATACCAATACGCCGAACCTTGACCAATTTGGCAGAGATTTAACCGAATTGGCCAGAGAAGGCAAGCTGGATCCTGTTATTGGCAGAGAGAAGGAAATAGAGAGGGTTATACAGATATTGAGCCGCCGTACCAAGAATAACCCGTGTCTGATAGGAGAACCCGGCGTAGGCAAGACTGCCATAGCCGAGGGGTTGGCACAGCAGATAGCCGAAGGCAATGTGCCGGAGCTGCTGAAGGATAAACGCGTAGTAGCGTTGGACCTGCCGGCTATGGTGGCTGGAACCAAGTACCGCGGCGAGTTCGAAGAGCGCCTTAAGAATGTGCTCAACGAGGTTAAAAAGGCCGGCAATATAATACTGTTCATAGATGAACTGCATACTGTCATAGGAGCAGGCGCGGCCGAGGGGGCTATAGATGCGTCGAATATATTGAAACCTGCTTTGGCCAGAGGTGAGATGCAGGCGATAGGCGCCACTACTTTGGACGAATACAGGAAGCATGTCGAGGGAGATCCGGCTCTAGAGCGCCGATTCCAGCCTGTTGTAGTAGGAGAGCCATCTAGGGATGATGCGTTGTTGATATTAAAAGGCTTGCGCGACAAGTACGAGGCCTATCACCGTGTCAGGATAACCGATGAGGCACTGGAGGCAGCTGTAGACCTGTCTATGCGCTATATTACAGACAGATATCTGCCGGATAAAGCCATCGATCTTATAGATGAAGCGGCTGCGCGCGTCAAATTGAGGACAGTGACGCCGCCCGACGACATAAAGGAATTAGAGGATAAGCTGGAGGATATACGCAAAGAGAAGGAAGAGGCCGTAGCCAATCAGGATTATGAGAAAGCTGCTAAACTGCGCGACGATGAACAAAAACTCAAAGAAGAAATAGAAAAACTTAAAGAAAATTGGAGCAGCAGTGCGAATACGACAGCTGCCGTAGTGACCGCCGAGGATATAGCTCAGATAGTATCGAGTTGGAGCGGCGTACCGGTCAAACAGCTTACCGAGGCTGAAAGCGAACGCTTGCTTAACCTGGAGAAAATATTGCACCAACGCGTTATAGGTCAGGATGAGGCCGTAGAGGCGGTAGCCAAGGCTATCAGGCGCGCCAGGGCAGGATTGAAGGATCCGAAACGCCCTATAGGTTCGTTTATATTCCTCGGGCCGACCGGAGTCGGCAAGACCGAACTGGCTCGGGCATTAGCAGAAGCTATGTTCGGAGACGAGAATGCCATGGTGCGCATAGATATGTCCGAGTATATGGAGAAGTACAGTGTATCGCGCCTTATAGGTTCGCCTCCAGGGTATGTAGGCTACGAAGAAGGCGGCCAATTGACAGAGCATGTAAGAAGAAAGCCTTATACGGTTGTACTGTTCGATGAGATAGAAAAAGCGCATCCCGATGTATTCAATATACTACTGCAAATACTGGAGGACGGGCGTTTGACCGATGGCAAAGGCCGCACGGTTGATTTCCGCAATACCGTCATAATAATGACGTCCAACGCGGGAGCTCATCTTATAACAAAACAAAAGTCGCTGGGATTCTCAGGCGGACAAGACGAATCCAAGACGGAGTATGATAAGATAAAGGACAACGTCATGGAAGAATTGCGCCGGACGTTCAGGCCGGAGTTCTTGAACCGTGTCGATGAGATCATAGTATTCCATCCGTTGGATGAAGAAAATCTGAAGGCTATAGTTGACCTCATGCTCAAGGATGTCGGCAAGAGGTTGGCCGAGAAAAACATATATATGGATGTTACTCCGGCTGCTCGTGATTATCTGGCCAAAGAGGGATTTGATCCGATATATGGCGCCAGACCGTTGCGCAGGGCTATACAGCGTATGGTAGAGGATAATTTATCCGAGGAATTGCTCAAAGGTGCTATAGCACCCGGCGATTCGGTCATAGCCGATGTGGAGAACGGACACCTGGTATTTAAGAAGAAACAAGTAACCGTAGGGGTATAGAACATGCCCAAGGCTAAAAGCAATTATGTCTGCCAAGCCTGTGGGTATGTATCGCCTAAATGGATGGGTAAATGCCCGGGCTGCGGCCAATGGAACACCATGGTGGAAGAAATATATACAGCGCCGCAGCCTGTCAGGGGCATTTCGGATGAGAAACCGTTGGCGCTGAATAGCATAGCGATAGTCGATGATGAGCGTTATACCAGCGGCATAAAGGAATTGGACCGCGTGCTGGGCGGGGGTATCGTCAAAGCGTCGCTGGTGTTGGTGGGAGGAGATCCGGGCATAGGCAAATCCACATTGCTCATGCAGATGGCCGGCTATGCGGCAGCCTCCGGGCTGAAGGTGCTTTATGTGTCGGGAGAGGAGTCGCCGCAGCAGATAAAGCTGCGGTCGCTTCGCCTCGGCATAACCGATCCGGAGCTTCTCATATATGCGCAGACCGATCTTGATATAATAGAGCAGCAGGCACACAGTATAATGCCCGATATAATGATTGTGGATTCTATACAGACCGTATACGATCCGGAACTTTCATCGGCGCCGGGCAGCGTAAGCCAGGTGCGCGAGGCCACCGCAAGGCTTATGCGGCTGGCTAAAGGGACTGGTATCACTGTTTTCATAGTAGGGCATGTGACCAAAGAAGGTTCTATAGCCGGTCCCAGGGTACTCGAGCATATGGTTGATACAGTGCTGTATTTTGAAGGGGAGAGGCATCAGGCTTACAGGGTGTTGAGAGCTGTTAAAAACAGATTCGGTTCCACCAACGAAATAGGGGTCTTTGAAATGCATGATGCCGGCTTACGCGAGGTATCCAATCCATCTGAAGTGATGCTCTCGGATCATCAACAGGATGCCACCGGTTCGGCGGTGGTGTGCAGCATGGAAGGTACGAGGCCGGTGTTGGTCGAGATTCAGGCCTTGATCAGCCCGACGGCGTTCGGCATGCCTCGTCGCATGGCTACAGGTATCGATTATAATCGCGTGGTCATGCTGATGGCGGTGCTGGAGAAACGCGCAGGTCTGATGCTGCAGAATCAGGATGCATATGTGAATGTGGCCGGGGGTTTGAAATTGGATGAACCGGCGGCCGATCTGGGCATAATAATGGCCATTGCATCCAGTTTCCGAGAGAAACCGGTCAACGGCCTTATGGTATTTATAGGTGAGGTAGGACTAACCGGCGAAATAAGGGCGGTCAGCCGCCTGGATCAGCGATTGAATGAATGCGCACGCATGGGATTCACGCATTGCATGGTACCTGCTGCCAACAGCAAGGACCTTCGCAAGTACGGTAATCTGTCCGTCATACCCGTGCGCACTGTGTATGAGGCTCTGGATATGGGGCTGCTTTGATAATCATTTCATATTGAAATAGCCCAACGTATCCAGCTCTTCTTTCTCCTTTATCAGGATGTCATACATATTGAGCCCCAATGTATTGCATATATTAGCCAGGTAAAAGATATTGTTGCCCATCTCTTTTTCTATTATATCGCGGCAGTCGTCGCATAAATGGCCTTTAAGGTGGGTATCCATCAATTCCGCTAATTCTGACAACGTTGCATCAGGGGGTATATTCTGCTTTTTGGCGTCGATCTCTATGCATCCGCATGTGGTGACGGCTTTAACAATGGCGCGGTTGACGCGGGCGGTAGATTCCTGATACTTAGACAATAAATCCAGAATACTTTTATGGCGTACCAATAATTCCCCTACAGCATCCTGAAAATCTTCAACAAGCAAATCTTTTATAGCCATACACTTATCGTCTCCTATTTTTGATACTCTTATTATAGGCAATATGGCTAAATACGTCAATAGCAAAAAATGAGAAATCTACAATTCGCATCCAAACTATATCTTGTTCCAAAAGGTTATATTTTCTAACCTACGTTTAGGTACGTGCAATACGCCATTTTCGTCTTTATAGTACTTTATATCATCGCCTTGAGCATCTTCCAGTACGGGCTGTTCGGCACGGTAACCCATAGCTACGGCATCGGTTATCACATATTTATCCGGGATGGTGAACAAGGCCTTTATTTTATCCCTATCTATAGAACCCTGTATGCAACATCCTATACCTTCTTCCCATGCCGTTAATATAAGATTTTCCAAGGCCAAACCTATATCCACGGCATAACCGTCCTCGCGTATCTCTTTATCGGCCAATACGATTATATATACAACTGGTTTTTCATTGGGAGATGGGGTTCCTTTACCTTCCAGATAATTGGCCCATGATGTGGTTCGAAACACCGCATCGACCAGTGCGGGTTCATCTATCACGAGATATTTCAACGGCTGCATATTAGAGGCCGACGGGGCCACGCGGGCAGCGTTGATCAGCTTATGCAGCGTATCCCGTGATATGGGCTTTTGCTGGAATTTCCTTATCGTTCGCCTCTGCAAAATGATATCATATACTGACATTTGGTATTCCTCCTTATATTATGGATCCCGTCCAACGTTGAGCTATAGGCATGCGGCGGCCTATGCCGAAGGCTTTAGTGGTAACCTTAAGGCCTGGTGCAGCTTGGCGCCGCTTGAATTCGGCCCGATCCACTTTATGGATTATATCCTTAACGAGATCGGCTTCATAGCCCATAGCTACTATTTGGGCAAAGGATTTATTTTCTTCTATATATGCACGTAATATCGGGTCCAGTATAGCGTATGGTGGCAACGAATCCTCGTCTTTTTGGCCGGGGCGCAGCTCTGCCGAAGGTGCTTTGGTTATGGTGCTCTCAGGTATAATCTCGCATCTTCTGTTTATGTATCGGGCAAGCTCATATACCATTGTCTTGGGCACATCGGATATAGGAGCTAAAGCACCGCACATATCGCCATATAAGGTACAATAGCCCACTGCCAGTTCGGATTTATTGCCGGTGGTTAAAGCCATGCGGTTTTCGCGGTTGGCTATAAACATCACGAAGTTACCGCGTATGCGTGCCTGTATATTCTCTTCCGCCAGATCACCTTTCGGAGAAGAATCGCCGTTGAATGTTCTCAAGCATGCTTCAAAGACATCTTCTATAGGATATGTTCTGAATTCGATATCGAGATTCTTAGCCAATATGTAGGCATCGTCGCGGCTGCCGGCCGAAGAATAGCGCGATGGCATGGACAGACCCAGCACATTCTGTTTACCCAAAGCATCTACCGCCAGAGCGCATACCACCGCCGAATCTATGCCGCCGCTCAATGCGACGGCGGTCTTTTCGCATCCGGTCTTGTGAAAATAATCGCGTATGCCAAGCACAAGGGCATCATGTATCCATGCTACATCCTCATTAGGGTCATAATTTGAATATGTACCCTGTATCAGTTTTTGACTGTCTATTGTTATTATATCCTCATCGAAAACCTTGGCCTGCAGAGCTCTATTTCCTAGAGCGTCTATGCAGAAACTACCGCCGTCAAAGATTAATTCATCATTTGCCCCTACCTGATTGGCATATATTATAGGGATCTGATGTTTTTTGGCAATACTCTTTATCATATCCGACCGCAGTGCGAATTTGCCGTAGTGGTAAGGGGATGCCGATATGTTTATAAATATATCCGGTTGCTGTAATGCCAGCTCGGATATAACATCTATGGGATAGCGAGGGCGATCCCAAAAATCCTTGTCATTCCATATATCCTCGCATATGCTGACGCCGAGCTTTAGATCACCGAACTGCATGCACTGCCGAGTGTCAGCCGGCATAAAATATCTTGTTTCATCAAATACATCATAAGTGGGAAGCAGGCTTTTGTTCTGCCGGCCTACTATCTTGCCGTTATAGGCCAGCAAGGCCGAATTGTAGAGCATGCCTGATACGTTGTCGTATACAACGGTACCGAACAATATACCTATATTGTGAGAAACCGGCAGAAGCAATTGCTCGGTCAGATCGTTTAACGCTTCTATAAAATCCGGATTGAGCAGCAGGTCTTTCGGCGGATAACCTATGGTTGCCATTTCAGGGAAAACCACAAGTTCAGCACCTGCTGCCCGACTTTTGTCTATCATACCGATCATCTTATTTATATTGCCCTTTATGTCGCCTATTGTAGGATTTAACTGGGCTATAGCTATTTTCATTTATTGCGGCTTGTAGAAGCCGTCCTCCCTTCATGCCATAAACTATATAGATTATAGCATGAAGATGTCATCTTTCAAAGTATTCTTTTACTTCGGCCATTCTGTCGGTTATTTCTATACCCTGAGGGCAGACACCTTCACAGGTACCGCACGCTTCGCAAGCACTGGCCCGGTTGGCCTCGTTCATGTTCATATAGGCCTTCTGGAAACGCTCAAAATCATTGTATATATGGGCGTTATTATATAATTCAAAGTTTCCGGGTATATTCACGCCTGACGGGCAAGGCATGCAATAGTAACAACCGGTGCATGGAATGGGCGACAATTTTCTATAGGTTTCTTTGGCTTTAGTCAATATATCTAATTCTTCCTGAGTGAGAGTGTTTACGCCCGAACGGTTAGCGCTCTCTATATTCTGCTTTACCTGTTCCATGTTCGACATGCCGCTCAATACAACGGATACCTCGGGTTGATTCCATACCCACTGCAAGGCCCAGTCAGCCAGAGAACGCTTTGTGGGTGCGCTGTTTAAGATATCTATTATCTGTGGAGGCAGGTTGTTGACCAAACGTCCGCCTCTAATAGGCTCCATTACCACCACGCCTAATCCTTTGGATGCAGCATACTGGAGACCTTTTTTACCGGCCTGAAAATCTTCATCTATATAATTATACTGTATCTGGCAAAATGTCCAGCGCTCATACGCATTTATAATTTCTTCAAAAAGATCGTAGTTATCGTGGAAAGAGAACCCCATATATCTTATTTTACCCTCGGCATGCACCTTGTCCAGCCAACCGAATACATCGACCTTGTTTATCTGTCTCCAGTGATCCTGGCTCAGGGAATGCAGAAGGTAAAAGTCTATATGATCGGTATCCAGCCTGGTTAACTGTTCATTTAAGAGCCTGTCCATATCCTCATAAGTATGCACCAGCCATACGGGCAGCTTTGTGGCCAACATAACTTTGTCGCGATAACCGTCTTTTAAGGCTTTCCCGACTACTACCTCGCTATTGCCTCCATGATAGCCATAGGCTGTGTCCACATAATTTACGCCGTTATCGATAGCATACCTTATCATTTCTATAGCCAGAGGCTCGTCTATCTTATTGTGATCGTCGCCTATTATAGGCAGGCGCATGCAGCCGAAGCCCAGCGCAGATGGTTTCCATTCCAGTCCGTCCATGGTTCTGTATTGCATAAATATGTACCTCCTCATAATTTTCTTGAGTACGCAATAGATTATAACATGATTATTTATGGATGTAAATATGTATATATCAGAATATAAAATTCCGGTCGATAATGCAATTTCCATAGACAAAAAATGCCTGTATCGCTATTGCCTATAAGTTTCATTCTAGCACCTACTAGATGTGAAGCATGAAAATAAGAGAGGCAATAAATAGAAGCTAGGGAGCGTCGAAAATTGAAGAGCTAGCATCAAAGCTAAGGGCCAAACAGAAGCAAATATATGGCTTTCGGAAGGGAGTGAAGTATCTGCTGTAAATTTTCATGCTTTATCCCTACAATGGAAAATAATATATTGACGAAACATGCAACTTTAAGTATAATATTTACAACTTGCTTACGTACTGATATTATATGGATGCTACACGATTATAAACTGGACCGCTTTATGCACAAAGGATTGGTTATTCCATGGCTTTAATATGTATTTTATTCTAAGGTGCTTGGGCTATATACAAAAAAACAGAAATGAGGTTTTGAGAGTCAATATAAAAATATAAATAAGAGGAGAAATCTATGAAAACAACAAGACGTCCATTGGTTTTAATTATGCTGATAATAATAACAACTCTTTTTTCAGCTTGTGGGGATACAGCAACTGTTGACTTTATAAGTACGGTACCCAATACTTTTATAAATTGCGAAAGCCAAAGTACACCATCGGTTAACATGGAACTTTTTTCCAAGGGAAAAATTAATCAAATTTATTAAAGAAATAAAAAATGCTGCTAAATTGGCTTGTTTTGATGAAGAAATCGGGAAAATGCCTCTGAGATATGATACGGTTATTGGTGAGAATGGCCGTAATATATCTGGAGGGCAACGGCAAAGATTAGCAATTGCACGTGCTTTTATTAATTTACCTAAAATAGTAGTTTTCGACGAAGGTACAAACCAATTGGATGCAATAACGGAGAGTAAAATATATGATAACATGAAGTCAAGGCAGATCACACAAATAATAATTACCCACAGACTTCCAGCCATTAAAGATGCCAATATGATTTTTTTAATGGAAAATGGTGAAATAATCAAAGCTGGTACATATATACAATTGGCAAATACAGACACAGACTATAGCAGTCTGCTAAAAGCTAATAATAAATAATGCAACATCTTGTATCATGCTGACGAGCCCATTACGTAAATTCACCATACGTACGAAACCACCAATTGTATGGCTATCAAACCACACGTGCAGAAACTCACATCTGGAATTAATCGCATATACTACTTAGGTTATGCCTTCTCTATAAGTAGCCTTGTATATTTCGGACAAAAGAAATATAATAAGAGCATTGGAGGGAATGATTATGGATTATATAACAACGAAAGAAGCTGCCGCTAAATGGGGCGTTACCGATAGAACGGTACTTTATCATTGTACCTCCGGCCGGATTGACGGTGCCGCAAAAATGGGGAATACATGGCTGATTCCTAAAGATGCCGCCAAACCGGCAGACAGGAGATACGGGAGGAAAAAACATGCCAAATAGAGTTTTAATCATAGATGATGATACGGAACTTTGTGCATTGATGAAAAAATGTGTCACACAGGAAGGATTGGAAGCTGATATTGCTTATACGGGCAGGACGGGGCTGGCAAAAATCACAGAACAAAACGATGAGTACTGCCTTGTGATTTTGGATGTTATGCTGCCCGGTATGAACGGTTTTCAGGCGTTATCCGAAATACGAAAAAGCAGTACGATTCCCGTACTTATGCTGACTGCCAAGGGAGATGAGATAGATAAGGTGACGGGCCTGCGACTGGGCGCGGATGATTATTTGACAAAGCCTTTCAGCATTAACGAGCTGATGGCGCGCGTGGAGTCCCTGATCCGTCGATACACAACATTTAATCAGGCTACGCCGATGGATATTATCAACCTCAAGAATATGGTGATTGATAAGGAAACCCGGACTGTCTGCATCAATGGAGAATTGGTTGACCTGACAGGCAAGGAATTTGATTTGCTGGCGTTTCTGGCTTCTAACAAAGGACGCGTATTTACGAAAAAACAGATTTATACGCAGGTTTGGAAGGACGAATATGCCTTTGACGATAATAACATTATGTCCTTTATCAGCAAGCTGCGGAAAAAGATTGAGCCGGATGCGGAACACCCCTTTTATATTCTGACCGTGCACGGCGTCGGCTATCGCTTTAATAAGGAGGCGTAGCGAATGGACTGGACGCTTATTTTCTTTTTTTCCACTCTCTTATGTATCTGTGTGATTGTCTATCTTGCAACAAGACTCTGCCGTGTCAGGGAACAGCTTTCTATTATCAATGACGCACTGGAAGATATAAAAAAAGGGAACCTCAACCGCCGTATCCTTGCAAGAAAAAACGATCTGACAAAGATGATTTGTTACAACATCAATGAAATCGCTGCGGGCGATCAGGCACAGCTTGTCAGGCTGAAACAATCGGAGCAAGCCTATAAACGTCTTATGACAAGCCTTTCTCATGATGTTAAAACGCCTTTGACCTCTTTAGTCGGTTACTTGGAGGCCATACAGGGAAAAATCGTAATGGGAGAGGAAAAAGAGGAATATATCAACATAGCTCTAGACAAGGCCTATCACCTGAAAGACTTTATAGAATCCCTGTTTGAGTGGGTGAAGTTGGATGCCGGAGAGCAGATATTCCAATTTGAAATCTGTGATTTGAACGAGCTTTCCCGCTATATTTTGGCAGACTGGATACCCACGCTGGAGGACAAACAGTTTACTTACGAAATAGACATTCCTGATGCGGAATACAGCATACGTTTAGACCGCAACGCATATACACGCATACTCAATAATCTGCTTCAAAATGCCCTTTTGCATAGCGGAGGCAATAAAGTATCCGTCCACATTTCAGAGGATGAAAAACAAGCAACTATCATTGTAGCGGACAACGGCAAAGGGGTACCCGAAAAGGATTTGTTCCATATTTTTGAACGGCTGTATCAGGGGGACGAATCCCGTGGGGGCATTGGAAACGGTCTTGGGCTATCTATTGTTCAGGAACTTGTCGCCGTACACGGCGGCACGATTAAAGCGGAAAGCCCGCCGTATGGCGGCACAACATTTAGCATATCACTTCCGAAAGCTCTGTAACGATACAGGGCTTTTCTCTTTTAAAACAAGAAATAAGCAAGAATTCGCCAAGGTTTCGGCAAGGTTTCCGTGTTATACTGAAAAGTGGAAAGGAGAAAAAGCTATGTGGACAATTATCCAGACGGAAATATTAAAACTGAAACGCAAAAAAATGATGCTGGGCACCTTTATTTTGACAACGCTGCTTGCAGTTATAGCAGTTGAACGGGCCTGCAGCATTTCCAGAAGCAGTAGCTATATGGACAGCTTCGGAGATTTATATACGATGGCTTTCAAAAACCTTGCAACGGTTTTTCTTCCTATTGTACTGGGCATGTTTGCAACCTCATTATTCTTTGATGAGTATAAAAATAACACATTGAAAGAATTGCTGATTATTCCTGTTTCCAAAGGACAGCTCTATCTTTCTAAAATTATCACGATGTTTTTGCTATCCCTGGGGCTGTGCTTATATACCTATATACTTACCGTATTGGGCGGATTTATAGCTGGAGGTTTTCCAGATCTGAATATGCAAACTATCCGGCAGGCGTTCGTTTTATTTGCGGAGGGCGGCGTCCTTGTTCCCCTTGCTGTGTTGCCCATCGTTTTTCTGGCCGTCTTGGGGAAAAGCTATCTCCTGCCGATTGGGGCAACCCTGCTGTATCTGCTCCCTGTCATCATTCTACCCGCCCCCCTCATGGGGATTCACCCTCTGGCAAGCGCATTATGTGTTTACAGCTTTTCCTCCCCGATGGCAGCGGATATGGTGTACAGCTTGTCACAAGTGGTAGAGGGGACATCAGCCATTTCCGAATATGGAGTATGCCTGATCAACATGGTAATCGTCGGTATAGTATCCAGCGTGCTTTCAGTCATCGCACTCAAAAAGCAAAACCTTTGAACGGAAGGAAATTATGGAGAAGTTTATTTTATTGTTGCTGTTTGTACTAATGATGTTTTCTTTATCCGCTTGCCAAAAAGCGGTTGAGCCATCGGATGCGCCCGATGAAGATGCCATTATTCAGGCCATTCATGATGCCTGGGACGATACTGTAACAAAGGCCGGAGGACGGCGAACCGGAAGTGTCCTGCTATTGCCCGGAGCATACGGTGCAAATGCGGATAGAGTTTGTAATTCCCTGTGGGAAAGAAGATTTAAGGTATTTATCAATTATGACAGCAATGGGAATTTATACAATTACACTATCTGGAAAAACAGTTAGGAGAGGAAATTAAAATGGATAATTTGATAATTGAGACTCGGCAGTTGACGAAAGTGTATGGGGAGCAAACAGCCATAAATAAAGTAAACCTTCATGTACAGAAGGGCCGCATTTACGGGTTGCTTGGCCGGAATGGAGCGGGTAAAACCACAATTATGAAATTGATTTTAGGGCTTACTTCTGTTACCTCTGGAGAAGTCTATGTTTTCGGTCAAAACATTAAAGGCAACGAAAAACGTATTTATCCCCGCATTGGGGCGATTATCGAAACGCCAGGCTTTTACCCTAATCTGACGGGAACGGAAAACCTTGAAATCTTTGCGAAATTGCGGGGAATTTCAAAACCGAACGCCGTTAAGGAGGCCCTTGAAGTTGTGGGTTTGCCCTATAATGACAAAAAAGTTTTCAGTAAATATTCCCTTGGTATGAAACAACGCCTTGGAATTGCTAACGCCATTCTGCATGACCCTGAGCTTCTCATGCTGGACGAACCCACAAATGGCCTTGACCCTATCGGTATTGCCGAAGTCAGGAATTTTATCCGGGACTTATGCGTAGAACGGGGGAAGACGATTCTGCTTTCTAGTCATATTCTTTCGGAAATCTCTTTGCTGGCCGATGACATCGGGATTATTCATAACGGCGTTTTACTGGAAGAAAACAGCTTGGCCGAGCTTCAAAAGAAAAACAGCAAGTATATCCTGCTGCAAGTTTCCGATACGGCAAAGGCCACTTTGGTGCTGGAACGCATGTTCCATGTGAAAGAATACTCGGTACAGGATGACCATACACTGCGGCTTTACGACACAGACCTTGATATGGCTGAAATCAACAAAACGCTTATAATGGAGGGCATTTCTGTAACCAGCTCACAGCTTTGCAATGATACGCTGGAGGATTATTTCAGAAAAGTCACAGGGGGAGAAGGCATTGCTTAATCTTGTTCAGACGGAGTTCCTAAAGCTCCGGCGCAGAAAATTTGTCTGGCTGATGCTCCTTGCTGCATTGCTTATGCCTCTTGTTGCCATATTCTATTTTGGTGCGTTAAGTACGATAGAAATCATGCCCATGCAGTTTTACAAATGGACGGCCCTTTCCTATACGCCTTGGATTATCCTTCCCTTTGTGCTGGGAATGCTCTGTACTATGCTGATGTACGACGAAAACCAAAATGATATGTTAAAAGAGCTATGGATTATTCCTGTCAGCAAAATGGGGTACTTTTTCAGTAAATTTATGATTGTACTGGTTTATTCCCTCTGCTTCATGCTTCTTACAGCAGTTAGCTCCATTCTGGCCGGGGTTTTACCGGGGATGATTGTATTTACAAACGATAGCGTTTCTTTTCTTCTTATTAAATGCTTGGAAGTCGGGGTTTTAACGCCTTTTGCCATGTTACCCGTGCTTGCCGTAGCTGCTTCACAGAAAGGATATATCCTGCCAGTATGCGTGACCATCGTTTATACGTTCCTTGGCTTTATTCTGCTCATGGTGAATATGTACATTCATCCTCTTTCAAGCACGACAGCCATTATCATGCGGAATATTCCGGGAGTTGTTATGGAAGAACCGGTACATTTGGGCAAAGCCTTCTTATGTATCGGCATATGGGGAATAGCCTCAACGATTTGGGCGAGGATTGCCCTGAGCAAAGGAAAGTAGGTAGATTGAAATGAGAACATTATTATGGGCGGAAAGATTAAAGCTGAAACGCTCAAAGATTCTATGGATTGCTGTATTTTCCGCTATCATGGTTACATTTATCGTATTTATGCAGGGACAGTTTCAATATTACGGCCATCGTTACATAGACAAAGCTACATGGTATATGACCGCGACACAATCCTTGGGGAGCCTGTATGTATTCCCCGCAATTATTGCCCTTATGGGAAGCTACATGATTTGCAGAGAGGATCAGGACGATACCATGAAATCCCTTGTCCTTGTTCCCGTCAGTATTTCTAATTTAATACGGGCAAAGCTGATTATCACGTCGATTTTTTCTGTTGTGCTGTATACTTTCCTGTTTGTGGTTACATTGACTGTGGAAGCGGCACTTCATATCTCTTTGCTTGATTTTGGTATGGTGCTTGGCTTTGCAAAAATATATCTCTTGGAAGGGATTTGTCTGTTTGTCGCTGTATCGCCTGTTATAGCCGTTGTGTATGGGCTAAAAAAGGGATATTGGCTTGCGCTGATATTCGCTGAAATGTATTCGTTCCTCGGCCTATTTATCGGGCAAAGTACAATGCGTTTTATCTATCCCATTACCGCGGCCTTTTGTGTGGCAGGCTATTATGAAACAACGACTGTACAGTTTGTTATCAGTCTGTGCAGTTTGTTAGCCTGCGGGGGTTTATCGCTGCTGCTCTTACATGGACTGAATAGAAAACGTGATATTTATTAAGTATGTCACAAGATATAAATTATGTATAGAGCTTTTCCAATCGAGCTATTTGCGCTGTACATATTTTTCGTTTGGAGCCAGACAGTGCATTAGCCTTGTCGTTCGATAAAATTTGTTTTTTTACCTTATCATGCTCATATTATAGCTTTCTCGCTGCCTTAAATTGTATTTGACACTATGTTTTTGTCCATTACCACCTTAAAAATGGGCAGATTTCACCTCCTCCCAATGGTTCGCTTCTTTGCCCATGGGATAATTCTGCAGATTCTCTTCTGTTTGTGGATTATATACGCTTATTATGCGCTCTTAACCAAACTCCTCATATCATTCATCCGGCCTTCTTTTATCCTGCCAACGGCCATCGTTAGAATCACGCATAGTGTTAATCCACATCTTATCTCCATCTTCTTCTTACCACGTATGTAGTGATGCTCAAACCCGAATGATACATCTAACCTGCTGTTTACTCGTTCTACAGCCGTCCGTTTGTCATATTCTCTTTCCCATTTGTAGCTCGAACGGTCAATGGGTGTAAATATCCTGCGATCTTCTTTTAAGGGTATCCTTATGCCCCGCTTTATACAACATTCTTCCATATGTTTGCATTCAAGCCCATAGCATTTTGCAGGACAAAGTTTTTTAAGCGTGTTCCTGTTTTTTTCAAAGCCGCCGTTTACCATCTCCCTCCGCTCACTTGTTTTCATACAGTAACAATATACGCTGTCTTTGTAGTCGTATACCACGTTCTCAAAATCTTTTAGCTGTCGTGTCTCTTCTTTATCCTTCTACATATTCCGTATGTCTATTACCGGCTTGATATTATATTCATTCCACAGCTTTTCTATCAGTTTGCTGTCATCATAACCTTTATCGGCTTCTAAAACTTCACATTTGTCTATTACTGTCTCATGATGTTTTTCATCAAGCATTTCTATGAGCTTATGCCCTCCTTTAATATCAGATGAGTACTTTCGAAAACTCCGAAAGCGCTTAAAATCTATGTTAAAGGCTCGACTGTTTATGTCTTACCTCCAACGTTCACCATATATATCCATTTTTATTTCCAGTTAATTATTACCTGCGACTGATTTCTGCATTTGTCTATACACTTTGTTTAAAAAATTTTCTTTGCACTTTTACCTAGCATATCCCATTTATGGATGCATTCTATCTTGACTTTTTCGAAACCGCCCTATAATCGAAATGGATGGTATTATTTACTATTATTTCGATTCCGGGAGGTTTTATTATGTTGCGTAACTGGCAGTTTCATATGGATTATCAACAGTATATTTTGTCAACTTTGCCTGACTTCTTTAATGTTGAGAGAGACAGGGTGCTTAGGTTAGAAGGTTCAATCTCTAAATTATACCTTCTTAACTTGAATAGTGTGCACCCCGTCATAGAGAAACTTTATTCTAAGGAAACACTGATTTAATGGCGTTTGTCTTATAAAAGTGGTAAAATATAAGTAAGAAATAACAAGGAGAAAAAATGCGATGAAGCAGCAGACATTTTCAGATATAGAATATGCGAAAAGGAAAACGCGGTCGTCCACCGATGGGCATAGAAAAAATGCTGCGGATGTATCTACTGCAAATATGGTTTAATCTATCAGATTAGGGTGTCGAGGATGCCATCTATGACAGCTATGCCATGCGTAAGTTCATGGGTATAGATTTCATGACAGAGCAAGTGCCTGATGCCATTACGCTGCTTAACTTCCGGCACCTGATCGAGGAAAGCAGACTTGGCAAGGCTTTTTTTGATGCAATTAATCGCTGCCTCGAGGATTGCGGTCACATAATGAAAGGTGGCACCGTTGTTGACGCAACGATTATCAACGCACCATCTTCG
>JASGMM010000047.1 GCA_030156435.1 Clostridiales bacterium
GGGCTTCAAAACAGGCGATACGGTACTGGCTGTCATACCAAAAGGGAAATATAAAGGTATTCATATCGGGCGTATTGCGATACGCCATCGTCCGAGCTTAAAACTAAACGGCTTTGACGTACATCCAAAGTCTTTAAAGTTATTACAGAGAAACGACGGATACGAATATCAAATATTTAACAGAAAGGAGGAATACCGCATTCCTCTTGCTACTAAAGTAGCGAGCCCCATGCGGTAATTTTTCGTGGACATGCTTATAACGAAGGCCAAAGAGGCGCGTGAGCGCGCTTATGCGCCTTATTCGCATTTTCGCGTAGGTGCGGCATTGCTGACGCAATCCGGCCGCATATATACCGGCTGCAATATAGAGAACGCTGCATATGGTGCGTCTAATTGCGCTGAGAGGACGGCTATATTTAAAGCTGTATCCGAGGGATATAGTAGTTTTAGCGCCATGGCCATTATTAGTGATGCCGAGGAATATATATTCCCATGCGGCATATGCCGTCAGGTCATATGGGAATTCAGCCACGATATAGATATATTCGTTTGCACTGCTGATGGTAGGTGGCAACGCCATAATATAAAAGAGCTTTTACCGCATGGATTTCAGATGTGAATGCCTCTAGCATTTTCTTGACTTATGATATATACTATTACCGATATGCTTATGTAAAGGGGTGCTTGAGTGTTTAAACGCATACAGGGAAATGCCAGAGGATGTCTTATGTTTGAGCCGCTTTTTGTTATACCGTTTAATATGTACGCTACTTATGCATCGGTATATATGCTCGAGCTCGGTTTAAGCGAGACACAGATAGGCTTAGTGACGTCTATATGTCTGGTGGTTCAAATATTTTCTTCGTTTATAAGTGGATATCTAACCGACAGGATGGGCCGTAGGTCTGCGTTATTGGTGTTTGATCTCATAAGTTGGGGTATACCAGTTTTTATATGGGCTGTAGCACAGAATTTCTGGTATTTTTTAGTAGCTGCTATAATAAACGGTTTCCAGAAGGTTCCGAATACGGCTTGGTATTGTTTGCTGGTAGAAGATACCGATCCGAAAGACCGCTCTTTTGTATTTACCGTATTGCAACTGATAGGCGTATTGGCTGGTTTTTTTGCTCCTTTGGGAGGTTTACTGGTTAGACATTATACGTTAATACCGGCTATGAGAATTATGTATGTTATAACAGGTATAAGTATGATTACCATGTTTTTAGGCCGGAATAAAGCCACTCATGAAACCGGGATAGGTATAAGAAAGCGCCAGGAAAGCAAGCAAGCAGGCCTGAAAAAGGGTTTAGCCGAGTACAGTTATGCCATAAAGCTGATGTTATCCAATAAGCCGCTTATGCTTATATTTGGCGTTTACATATTAAACAACTTTCAGATGACAATGCGTGGAACTTATTTATCAATATATTTAGTAGATGCATTGAAGCTCAATGATGCCCTTATATCGGTATTTCCGGCTGTATCTTCGGTAGCTATGTTGGTTTTAATGTTTTTAGCTGTGCCAAGGTTTAACGCTGATAGATATGAAAGGTATATGATGCTCGGTTTTAGCATATCTATTGTGGCTAATATTGTGCTGATATTAGCACCTGTAGGCAATGTGTTATTGGTAATTATAAGCACCATATTAGCAGCAGCCGGTGCTATTATAGCCAATCCGTACCTGGAAGCGGCAGTGGCCAATGCCATAGATGATGAAAATAGGGCTAAGATATTTTCTATCCTTACGGTATTTATACTGATATGCATATCGCCAACAGGCGTTATAGGTGGCTGGACATACACTATAGATCCTCGCTTACCGTTTATGCTGGTAACATTGGCGTTTATAGGAGGTATGGCGCTTATGGCAGCATTTGTTAAGCAACAGAGATTGCATAAAGATGCTTGAGGGGGACGATTATGTTAAATGATGAAAATGCATCGGTCAAGCCCAAGGGTGGCTCCGTGGCCTTATTTTGCATAATAACGGCGCTTTACTGGTTTTCTCTATATGCATATATACCCATATTTACGCCATATGTAGAATCATTAGGTGCTGGGCATACCATGACTGGCCTTATAGTCGGATCTTACGGTCTTGCGCAATTGTTATTGCGTATACCGTTGGGTATTATATCGGATAGACTGCGGAAGCGCAAGATATTTGTGTCGCTGGGTATGTTGTTATCTTTGGGCAGCAGCCTGGGTTTGTGGCTGGTGCCTGGCGTGTGGGGAGCGTTGATATTCAGGGGATTGGCGGGTGCGGCTGCCTCTACGTGGGTGGCGTTTACAGTGCTGTTCTCCAGCTATTTTAATGAGGGGCAGGCCCAAAAAGCTATAGGTACTATAAATGCCTTCAATTCTTTGGGTCAGATGCTGGCCACGTTTGCAGGGGGCTGGCTGGCGCAAAGTGTGGGTTGGCCATCCACTTTTATATTGGCTGCTATTGTAGGAGCTATAGGTTTGGTTGCCAGCCTGTTTGTGGCTGAGACTCGTGTTCCGACAAAACAACCGATACAGGTGGAACAGCTCCTTAAGGTTGGCAAAAGTGTCAGCTTGCTTACAGTATCCGGGCTGGCCATATTATCGCAATTTGTCACATTTGCTACGGTATTTGGCTTTACTACGGTGCATGCACAATCTATAGGTGCCGGAGAATTCGAGATGGGTCTTTTAACGCTTATATCTACATTACCTTATATGCTGGCCTCTACTTTAGTAGGCTCGGTTTTTGCGACGCGTTTTGGTGAAAGGCGCACTGTGACAATTGGTTTCGCTATAGTGGCTGTATGTGCTGCTATAATACCGTTTACGCGTAGCATGTCTGGCTTATACATATCCCAGGCTATAGGAGGCTTTGGCCGCGGTATGGTTTTTCCCGTGCTTATGGGCTTGAGTATAAAGACAGTGGAGCCCGATAAAAGAGCCACCGCTATGGGTTTTTTCCAAGCCATTTACGCTGTTGGCATGTTCGTTGGGCCGTTTTTGGTAGGCCTCATAAGCGATGCTGTAGGCTTGACCGGCGGCTTTTTAGCTACGGCCGCGGTAGGTGCGGTGGCGGCGTTTGTAGCTTGGGCCTCGCTTAAACCGTTGAGCCGATCTATATAAAGTGTTATAATAGATACGGATTTCGAAAGGAGGACTTGAAATTACTATGCCGAGTTATGATATGAAATGTAAGCATTGTAATAATGAATTTACCACAATGGTAAGCATAAGAGCAAAAGAAAAAGGCGAAATAGCATGTCCGCACTGCGGCAGCCATGATGTAAATCAGATTTTTAAGAACGTCAACTTTATCAAAGGCGGAGCTTCTGCAGCTTCATCGAGCAATAGGTGCAGCGCCGGCGGTTGTGGCTCTTGCCACGCCTGCAGCGCGTAAGGGGCTATGGGAAGGGTCACGTTTATAACCGGAGGAGCCAGAAGCGGTAAGAGCGCGTTTGCTGAAAGATTGGCGCGGCAGTATGGCGATGATGTGGCTTATATAGCCACATCTATCGCTACCGATGCCGAAATGGAAGAGAGGATACGCCTGCATAGGCTGCGCCGGCCGGCCGGATGGACTACATATGAATCATATAAGGGCATAGGAGATATAATAAATGGTACTGATAAAAGCGTAGTATTGCTGGATTGTATAACCATAATGATCACCAACCTTATGTTAGAATATGATATAGATTGGGATCATTGTACCGTCGAGCAAATCGATGCTGTCGAGCATGCTATAAGAGCCGAAATAAAGATAATGCTCGACGCAGCGAAAGGTGGTAAAGCCGATCTTATAATCGTATCCAATGAGGTGGGCATGGGGTTGGTCCCCGATTATCCTCTTGGCCGTATATTCCGGGACATAGCAGGTAGGGTGAATCAACTCATTGCGGCGCAAGCCGATGAGGTGTACTTTATTGTATCGGGCATACCGCTTAAACTTAAGACCAGTGGTACAGGTGGTTTATGATATGCGGCTTGTAAAATGGATTAAGAGGTTTATATTGGCCGTACAGTTTATGACCAAGATACCCATATCGGTACAATTAGATGTGGATGAACAAGACTTTGCTCAGAGCATGCTATTCTATCCCGTTGTAGGCCTTATCGTAGGGGCATTGATGACAGTGGTATACTATATTTTCAGCCTAATAGCAAGCGGATTGTTGCCTTCTGTTGCGGCGGTTTTATCAGGAGTGGCTGTAACCGGTGCATTTCATCTCGATGGGTTGGCTGATGTATGCGATGCCCTTTTGAGCAATAAAGATAGAACGGGTATGCTGGCTGTTATGAAGGACAGCCGCATAGGTACCGGAGGTGCCGTGGCCATAGCCTCTATCCTTATACTTAAAATAGCGGTGCTGACTGAGATGAGCGGAAACGCCGCATATGACGCATTGCTGTTAGCCCCTGTACTGGGTCGAACCGGCATAGTTACAGCCGCTGCGATATCGCAATATGCGAGGGCCGAGGGCGGGCTGGGGCAGCATTTTATAGATAAAACAGGCTGGTTGCAGATGATCTGGACTGCGGTTATAGCTTTGGCTATAGCTGCTTTGGCGATAGGATATGCAGCGTTAGTGTTTTTAGCGGCTGAGTTTTTAACGGCGGTATTGTTTGCGAAATATATGGAGTCTAAAATAGGTGGCATGACAGGGGATACTCTTGGCGCCACATGCGAAATCACAGAAGTAGTAGTATTGCTAATGTTCGCCGTATCTATGCGATAACTGCGATTCGTTTCAGTCACATAGCACGAATTGGAAGGTGTGATAAGCTGAAGCTTGTTGATTGAGGCTATAAGGGGTATAATTAATGCGTAAGTTTACAGGAGGTGTTTTAAATGAGCGATTCCATAAAAGTAACGGTTTGGAATGAGTATCTTCATGAGAAAAAAGATGAAGAGGTGGCTCGCGTATATCCAAAGGGTATACATAATGCTATAGCGGAGTACTTAAATACACAGCCAGGTATACAGGCCAAAACCGCAACGCTGGATATGCCGGAACACGGTTTAACGGATGATGTCCTAAATGACACAGATGTGCTGATGTGGTGGGGGCATATAGCTCACGATCAGGTCAGCGATGAAGTGGTGGATAAGGTTTATAGCAGGATTATGGACGGTATGGGACTCATAGTACTTCATTCGGCGCATTTTTCAAAGATATTCAAAAAGCTTATGGGTTCAACATGCAATCTTAAATGGCGCGAAGCCGGAGAGAAAGAACGCTTGTGGGTAGTGGAGCCTGGGCATCCAATAGCCGAGGGATTGCCCGAGTACATAGAGATACCGCATACCGAGATGTACGGCGAGCGTTTTGACATACCGCAGCCCGATACATTGGTGTTTATTAGCTGGTTTGCAGGCGGGGAGGTATTCAGGAGCGGCTGCTGCTATCACAGAGGAAATGGCAAGATATTCTATTTCCGCCCTGGCCATGAGACTTTCCCCATATACTATCAGCCGGAAGTACAAAAGGTGCTGAGCAATGCCGTGCGTTGGGCGGCACCAGTAGATGGTCCAAAGCCTAATTTCGGTAATGTTAAACCGTTAGAGAATATATAATAGATAAAGCCGGAGGTATATATACCTTCGGCTTTAATAAAATGAGATGTTAATCTTCTAAGTCGAGCAACTGCGGAGGATATAAAGGCAGTTTGAAAATCTCTTCGCAAATATTTTCCGCGTATTCTTCCGCCGGCGGTATTTTGCAGAACCCGAAAGCCGGTATTAAGAGTTCTACTTCGGCTACCACTTTTAATATCACGGTTACGCATACAGATATGCTAAAGCGGAAATCTCCCATATAGCATCCGCTTACGCATACTGCGTTGACTATCGATTCTACTTGTGGCGGTATAACCGATGCGGGAGGCATGAAGAGTATTATATCCTTGTGAACAGTTATAGTTGCCAATCCACTACCTTGGGTGCCGTCAGTATCCGTGAAGATAACCTCTATCGGTGTGTCTACATCCGTTCTGACCCTTGCGAAGTTGGGCCTGTTCTCTATGGGTGTTATAGTCAGATTCCTTATGGTGCCTTCTACTGACGTGGTTCGGCAGCTTACAAAGGTTAAAGGAGGTGTGAATGTTACCGCAGGTTTTACCTTGGTCAGCGTTATAACGACGTTATCCAGTTGTTCTTGCTGGAGACCGGCGTCGTATACCTTTTTGACCTCGACGCATACCTTCTCCGCAATCCGTCCTATATTTCCGTCTTTGACAGGACATGGCATGTTCTCTATGCCTACATTTTTATCCGAATAAAATGACATTTATCAATTCACCCCTTATAATAGTTTCAATATATATCTCATATATCCTTTGTACAATATCATGATATGCTATAATAGCTGAAAGTGTCACTGCATAATCACCGTCGAGCATAAATCGGAATATAGTGATTAATGTGGGGGGTGATATTACATGGAATTTACAGGCAAACGGTGTTTCATAGTGGATACCGATAAAGGTAAGATGCAGATCTATTTGGACGATAGAAAGCTCATGTGTCAAACTTCTTCCGGTCAGGACATGGTGGCTGAAAATATAAAGGATTTTGATATCGCTTGTGAGCCAGATGGGACGATACGCTTATTATGTTGTAGTTTCGATGGGCATATGCTCCTTTATAAGTATGACTGGCACTCATGGAGTGGTAAGGTTATATACGATTACAGCAAGGATGATGCTGGCATAAGTCAAATAAATATTTTAGCATATAAATCGGAAATACATCTTGTATATCTATTATCGGAAAACAAACGATCACAAGCTGTATTTCACCATCATTGGAATGGCCGCGAGTGGACCAATGCCGTCATAGCTACTCCGGAAGGGATCGCTATAGAGAGCATTTATATGCTTTATGATGGCAGCAATAATCCGCATATAGTAATGATCGGACAAAGATCTCAATCGTATTGCATATTGCATACCTATCTTGATGGTGTACGATGGAAAAGTGTCGAAACGCTTTATTCGACGCGAAAACATATCGATGGTGTATCTATATGCGCGACGTATGATATAATGCATATGATATGGCATCAATATGGGGATCAAAACCATGAGGTAATGTATGGCAAGATTACAGGTAATCAATGGCAACAGCCGATGATGCTGGCAGAATGTCATAGCAAAGTCAATGGTACTGCTATATCCATCGATAACGAGGAAATCATAGCGCAGTGGATGGCAGATGAGAATCTCCATCAGTACACATCAAGTGACGGTATTGCATGGCGAGAAGATGAACTCATATGTGCAAAAGATGATATAATAAAATGTAAATATATTAAAGAAAAAGGGGTTTCAAGATGCAATAAGATCGATGCATTTACAATTAGAGGCGAATGGTGTATTATAAGATGTAAGAAAAGACGGTCAGAAGCTATGCAACGGGAGGATGCTCAGACGCTGGTTCAACAGATGGCGTTATTAGTGGATTTATATACAGACATAAAAGGTATATTGCTGCAGATGAATGCTGACAGTTATGCGGGGCGCACAGCGTCGCTTCGAGATGCGCAAGTCAGACAAAAACAGGTCGGACTGGATATTAATCAATTGCGCCAGATAAACGAAGATATAATGAAATCATCAATGCACCTGCAGGAGCGCAATCAATTGTTGGAACGCACTAATCAAGCACTTGAACAAAAAGTAGCCGAATACGAACGGTTGCTCGACAGTCTCAAGACTGAAAATATTGCGCTGAAAAAACAGATATTGGAGCAAATGAAACTTAAACAAGCTTAATTTAGCTTTATTGTGCGGTTTTGATATGATAAAACTATAGATTACGCGATAGAAGGGGATAATAATGCCCGAGATTATGACTGATGAAAAACAAATGAATAATTCGTTGCCCCAACCCAGGCCATGGTGGAAAAAAGCTTTGTCGCAGGTAACGGTATTCTTGATAAGCCTGGCTATAGTACTGGGAGGCTTGACACTGGCCGGATGGAAGCTGTATCAGCATTACTTTGGACCTATGGCTCCCGGCAGCGATGAAGTAATAGAGGTAGAAATACCATTAGGATCGTCTACCACTAAGATAGCGAATATATTAGAAGAAAATAAATTGGTCCGAAGTGCCACTATATTCCGATATTACGTCGATTTTTCCGGTAATTCTGGTGAGCTCAAGGCTGGTATATACAAGCTTAAGCCGAGCATGACCATGAGCCAGATATTGGAAGAAATGCTTACGGGCAAGGCCATGGCGGCTACCAAAACATTTACTGTAGTGCCAGGCTCTACGGTAGAGAGTATGGCTAATAGTCTTGTCAAACAAGGCCTTATAAAAGATACCAAGCGCTTTTTGGAGCTGGCTAAAAGCGATGAATTCGACACCTATTGGTTTATAGCCGATATAGAAAATGCTGATAAACGCCGCTATAAACTTGAGGGTTACTTGTATCCCGACACATATCAGGTATATGCTAACGCCAATGAGGAACAGATAATAACAAAAATGCTGGATCAATTTGAAAAAGTATTTTCGGAGGAATACAAACAGCGTGCACAGGAGCTCAACATGACCGTGGACCAGGTGGTAACATTAGCCTCGGTTATAGAAAAAGAGGCTGGTGCAAAGGATTTCGCCAAGGTATCAGCAGTCTTTCACAATCGCATAAAAAAGGACATGCCTTTGCAATCGTGCGCCACGATAAGTTATATAAAGGGTCAGACGATATTGTTTGCTTCTGGTTCCGATATCAAGATAGAATCGCCTTATAATACGTATAAATACAAAGGTCTGCCTGCTGGCCCTATATCAAACCCAGGCAAGAATGCTATACAAGCTGCTCTATATCCTGAACAGTCGTTCCTTGACCAGTATTACTATTTCGCCGTGAGCGACCCTGATACCAAAGAAACGGTGTACAGTAAGACGCTGAAGGAGCACAATAAAGTGGTGGCTCAGTACAGAAATGTATGGTTGGAGTGGCAGAAGGAGCATTCAAGTAATTAGATCGGGAATATATAGCATCCCTTTAGGCCATAATATGGATATGGCGAAAGGGATGTTTTTTTATGGATGAAAAAAGCGTAAAGCGTATATATCACATCGGTATAGGTGTGTTGATACTATTCGCGCTGCTTATAGCAAGGTTAGGCTCGGCCCAGCTTATAGATGGCATGGCCTATGCCGAGAAGGCTGTAAAGCAGCGGACGGTGCGTATAGCTTTGTATAATAGCAGAGGGCGTATATTAGACCGCAGCGGTATACCGTTTACTGACAGAGAAACAACTGAAAAGCTTATCGTATTCCCGGCTATGGTGCAGGACGACGACGTTTATGAATACATATACTCCGTTACAGGGAAGGAACGCGATGATATAAAAAAAGCTGCCGATAACCGCTCTTATGTAGTGCTCGACGTATTGGATAATACAACAGATGTGCCGCAAAATGCTGGCGGCATATTGTTGGCGGAAGTCCCACGCCGTTATGGCCAGGGCATGCTCGCGTTGCATGTCATAGGATATACAGATAAGGGCAATAGGGGTGTTCAAGGCATAGAGAAGTCATACGACAACTTGTTGAGAGGTACCGGTTCATACAGCATAAACGCTGTGGTAGATGCCAAGCGCCGTATGGTACCTGGGATAGGCTATACCGTCATAGACGAACGCAGGGGCGCACAAGATATAACGCTTACACTGGACTATCATATACAGAAAATAACTGAACAAGCCATGGATAAGAATAAAAATACGGGAGCGGCGGTGGTGATGGATGTGCATACCGGAGATATACTGGCTATGGCTAGTCGACCGACATTCGATCCGTATAGTATAGCGAGGGCTGATGGCGATGCGCTTTTAAATAAAGCTTTGCTCGATGTATCTCCGGGATCGATCTTCAAAATCGTGGTAGCAGCGGCCGCGCTGGATACAGGCAAAGCTGATTTGGATACCGAGTTCAAGTGTGACGGTTATGTGAATATAAAAGGACGTAGGTTTGGTTGCGATGTGCATAAAGATGGAGCGGGTTTTTTGGATATGAGACAGGCGTTCGCAATATCATGTAACTCATATTTCATTCAACTGGCACAACTGGTAGGAGGAGACGATATAGTGCGTTATGCCGAAGCCTTTGGCCTCGGATATGCCATAGATGGCATACCCGATCAACAACCGGGGTTACTTCCTACTAGAGAAGAATATGCCGGACCGGGCATAGGCAATCTGGCCCTTGGTCAAGGCAAAGTAGAAGCCACACCGTTGCAGATAGCCACTATGGTGGCTGCTGTGGCCAATGGAGGTATTAAGCCTGCTGTATCACTTGTAGAGGGGCAGGGCAGCGATCAATCGGTGCGCGTAGTCTCTTCGTCCACGGCCTACAAACTCATGACATTGATGAGAGATGTTACAATAAGCGGTAGTGGCAAACGAGCCTATTCCGACATGGTAGGCGGTACCGCGGGGAAAACCGGCACGCCCGATATAGGGCCTTACGCATGGTTTGCCGGGTACTTTCCAGCCCATGCACCCGAGTATGCCATAGCTGTATTGACTTATAATGATGGATATGGAGGACAGATGGCGGCGCCTATATTTAAGGATATCGCCGAAGGCATCTATAAAATTTATAGATAAAACGGTACATGCACATATCATAGGTATCGCTCATATACTTTAAAGTGACATATTTATCGGTGAGGAGTGCATTATCATGTTATTGAGCATTATAGGCAGCGTTATCCTATCGTTAAAAGAAATACTGTTGCTGACATCATATGTATCGAATAATAATTCATTTCCACAACCGTTATCCTACGAAGAGGAACGACATTATCTCGAGTTATACGAACAAGGCGATCAACAAGCTAAAAATATACTTATAGAGCATAACCTGCGCCTGGTGGCTCATATAGTAAAAAAATACAACAATGCAGTCAAAGATCCGGAGGATTTGATTTCAATAGGAACTATAGGCCTTATAAAAGGCATAACCACATTTGACTCGAACAAAGGTACAAGGCTGGCTACCTATGCAGCCAGATGTATAGAAAATGAGATATTGATGTACGTCCGCGCATCCAAAAAAGAAAAAAAAGAGGTATTCCTGCAGGAACCCATAGGTACCGATAAAGAGGGTAACGAAGTGACGCTGATAGATATACTAGGTACCGATGAAGATACTATTACCGACCAGGTATCGGATAAAATGCAGATAGCCAAGCTCTATAAAAAAATGGGGTCGGTACTGAAAGACCGCGAGCGCCTTATACTGGAGCTGCGCTATGGCCTTATCAACGGCAATGACAAGACGCAGCGCGAGATAGCGCAGATGCTAGGCATATCGCGCTCATATGTTTCGCGTATAGAGAAAAAAGCCTTGAACAAGCTGAATAAAGAGTTGCAGACCGAGGGATGCCATTAAGCATCCTTTGGCTCATGTATTTCGGATATCGGTGAAACTAAAGCATTGCATTAGTATATGTCAAGCTGTAACAGAATCGCCTTGAGGCTAATCAGTTACCAAGCCTGGGAAATGCCTGAATAGACATATAGACACATGGCATATAATAAAGTGGCAAAAATATATCTTTAGATATATTGAAATAATTTGTTTAATAAGATAAAATAAAGGTGATTAGAGGAATATTCAAATGTTGCTTACGTTTATCGTAAAGGATGAAATCTGTGGCGTTCTAAACACGTGTTTAGGAGGAAATAATGGATAGTACAGATATAGCGAAAATAGCCGGAGTTTCGAGAAGTACGGTATCAAGGGTTATAAACAACTATACTAACGTTCCTGAGCAGACCAGGGAAAAAGTTATGAAAGTGATAAAGGAATATAATTATGTGCCACATGCGTCTGCCAGATCTTTAGTTAAGAAAAAAAGCCAAACGATTGGCTTGTTTATAATAGATGTTCATGAAAAAATGCATCCGGGCATATATAACAATACGTATTTTTCACCTTTTACCGCGTCTGTTATAGATTATGCCAATAGGAAGAATTATTTTGTTTTGACCTTCAGTGTTTATAGATATGATGAACTAAGAAAAGTCCTGGATATTTTCCGAGAGGGGAGGGTAGACGCGGGCATTTTTATAGGCGTAAAGAGTGGTGAAGAATCTATACAGAAGATTATAAATGAAGGATATAAAATAGCTATTGTAGATTATGAAATAACCGGTATAGAAACTGCAAAAAATGCTTTGGTTATAAATGCTGATAACGAAGGTGGTGCTTATAAAGCTACTACATATCTTATAAAAAATGGTCATAAATCAATAGCTCATATAGCGGGTGACTTGAAAAAACTATCTGGCATACAAAGAATCAATGGTTACAGGAGAGCTCTGCAGGAGGCTGGTTTGGAGTACAGAGATGAGTTGATTTTTTATGGAGATTTTGATGCTGAGAGCGGTTATAAAGCGGCAAAGGAGATAGCTAATATTTCTCCAATGCCTACTGCTGTTTTTGCTTCCAACGATTCCATGGCGATGGGTGCTATGGAAGCCTTTAAAGAGGATGGCATAAAAATACCGGATGATATTTCCATAGTAGGGTTTGATGATATAGAATTGGCCTCATATGTACATCCACCATTAACCACTGTCCGCGTTTTTCTTCATAAAATGGCTATGCTTGCGACGAATCGCATTTTAGATTTGATAGATTCTGGTACCACGAATTGCCACCACGATATTGTTGCTGCGGAATTGGTCGAAAGAGCATCGGTGAGAGTACTTAAGTAAGATAAGGACGAACGGACTGTGGACGTGCTTTTTGGTAGCAGTTGTGAACACGTGTTTATTGCTTTGAAGGAGGAGAGTAGTTATGGGATGTTCGAAATACGATAGGGTTTCAGAGTTAACGAAGCGCGAGAATGATATTGTAAAATGCATAGTTAAAGGAATGTCTAATGAGGAAATAGCGAATTTATTGAATATAAGCGTTGGTACAGTTAAAATACATGTACATAACATACTTCAAAAGAAAGAAATGAAGAGAAGGGTAGACGTTATTCTTGAAGCACTCGCTAATGGGCGGACTAATCAAAGAGCCTGAAGATCTCGGGCGTTAATGCGAGTGACGAATATTCGAAAGAAACTAACTTGGACCAATGTTCTCATTTTGGCCAATAGGGGATACTTCTGTCGATATTTGGGGGCAAAAGAGTTAACCATGGCTGGAGTAAACAATAAAAGAGATATAGGTATTCAAAGAAGGGAAGATGAGTTGTGAGATATGGTTATTTTGATAATGCCAGTAAGGAATATATTATTACTGATCCAAAACTGCCGGTAAAGTGGATAAACTATGTGGGGGGATTGGATTTTGGTGGTTTTGTGGATCATACGGGAGGGTCGTTGATTTGCAAAGGAGATCCGGCTATTAATCGAATTATAAAATACATACCGCAACTTCCGGATTCGGATTTTAAAGGCGAAACATTATATATCAGGATAAAAGAGAACGATGGATATAAATTTTTTTCGCCTTTCTATGTACCTACACTGGACAATTATGACCTGTATGAATGTCATGTGGGCTTGGGTTATTCAAGGATTATTTCTGAATTTTATGGTATTAGGGCTGATGTAACGATCTACGTTCCTCATAAAAGCGATAGAGTGATCCGGGATATAAAGATTAAAAATTTGCGGAATAAATCTGTTGATATAGATGTTATTCCAGTTGTCGAATATACCCATTTTGATGCTTTAAAACAGTTTGACAATAACGATTGGGTTCCGCAGACCATGCAATCAAAAGCGGTGTATGAAGAAAATGGACTTATAACAATTACTCAGTTTGCATTTATGAGGAAAAATTCCGCGGTTAATTATTTTACGTCAAACAATTCTGTATCTTCATTTGAAACCGACAGAAGGCGATTTTTAGGTAATAATGGTTACGGGACATGGGCATGCCCCATTAGTTTATATAATGATGAATTAAGCTCTTATGAAGCTTTAAGAGGAGATAATATCTGTGCGTTGATGCACCATCTGGGACAGATGGATCCAGGGGTGGAGAAAAGGGTTATTACACAATTGGGGCAGTGTGAAAATATCAAAGAGGAAAAAGAAATAATCGATTATTATAGAAATGAGAAAAATGTTGATAAGGCATTCGGCGATTTGAAGAGTTTTTGGGATAAGTATCTTTCTACCCTGCATGTTGAAACACCTGATGAAGATTTTAATACGATGGTTAATATTCATAATCCCAGGCAATGTTATATTACTAAGAATTGGTCCAGGTATCTGTCCTTGTATCAGATGGGATTGGGATCTAGAGGGATGGGATTCAGAGATAGTTCTCAGGACGTGCTCGGCATACTCGGCAATATGCCTGAAGAGGGTCGTGAGCTTATAGAAAAACTTTTGCAGGTACAAAAAATCGACGGTAGTGCTATGCATCAGTTTAATCCTGTTACTATGGTTGCGGATGAAGGGGATGCTAGAGAAAGGCAAGATCGCCCTAAGTACTATGGAGATGATCATCTATGGATTGTTTTAGCTGTTTCCACTTATTTGAAGGAAACGGGCGACATGGATTTTTTAAATCTCAATATACCATTTTATGATAAAAATAAAGATGGTTTGCCTTTGGAAAACGGAACTGTCATGGAACATTTACAGAGAGCAATCGAGTTTACCCATAATAATATAGGTCAACACGGTCTACCTTTATTGGGTTTTGCGGATTGGAATGACACAGTTAATCTTCCTGCTCGAGCAGAATCAGTATTCAATGCTAATCTTTACGGGTATGCACTTCTTGAGATGATGGATATAGCAAGATACTTAAATGAGGTTGAACTTGCAAGAAAATATCAAAACTATCATGAGACTATGAAAAACGCTTTTAACGACGCTTGTTGGGATGGTGAGTGGTACATAAGATATTTTGATAAAGACGGTAATGCGTTAGGGTCCAGGAATAATGATAAGTGTAAGATTTATGTTAATGCTCAATCATGGCCGGTTATTTCCCGATTTGCGCTCGCTGATAGGGCAAAGAAATCCTTAGGGTCTGTATATAAGTATTTGAATACATCTAAAGGCATTAAACTCAGTGCGCCTGGATATAATGGATACGATCCGGATATCGGAGGTATAACGACCTATCCGCCTGGAGCAAAGGAGAATGGTGGTATATTCCTTCATGCTAATATCTGGGCTATTATTGCGGAAACCATTGTTGGTAATGGAGATAGAGCCTATGAATATTATAACCAAATAAACCCGGTTACAAAAAATAATAATATTGATGAATTTGAGTGTGAGCCCTATGTATATCCTCAAAATATTTTGGGCGATGAGCATCCTCAATTCGGTCTTGCCAGAAACAGTTGGTTATCTGGAACGGCTTCATGGGCATATCAGGCGGCAACGAGATATATACTTGGCATTCTGCCTTCGCTGGAAGGGCTGATATTGGATCCTTGCATACCTGCACAATGGAATGGTTTTAGAGCGACCAGAAAATTTAGAAATGCTATTTATACTATAGAAGTGGTGAATACAGCGCATATGTCAAAAGGAATAAAAACGTTGGTGGTGGACGGAAAGGAAATTAGGGGGAATGTCATTCCTATTTATGATGACGGGAATGAACATATAGTCAGAGCTATCATGTGATAATAATTTCGTCGTTTTTAATATAACCTAGCTGTTGTTTTACGTGCATTTGCTTTGTGAGAGGGTATATAAATCGCCTTGTAGCCTTCCTTCGATCTTATAACACATAATTGGTGCGGTTTATAAAAATAGTAAAAATATATCTTTGGATATATTGCAAATATTTGTTTAAAAAGGTAAAATGAAAGCAATTAGTAAAGGTGTTTCAGTACTATTTATCATGAGGAAGATGGGTACTGGTATTATTGATACATAAAAGTATATTTTTCTTCTAAATAGCGGCTTTATTGAATATAAGCATTTTTCCAGTAAAAACGTGGGGGGATGATCTTTATGGCCTAGATATTTGCAATAGCGAAATAGTTTCTGGGTTTTTTGGGTTATGGGAGAAAAGATACGATGTAAAAAACGATTGGAGGAAGAAAATGAGTAGGAGAAGAAGTATATTAGCTTTTGTAATTGCTGTGGTATTGGTCTTGTCATCATTATGTGTTCCAGTTGCTGTAGATAATAAGGCTAAAGCTGCCCCCTCCTTTAATTATGGAGAAGCACTGCAGAAGTCTATCTATTTCTATATGCAACAACGCACAGGAGATTTGCCGGACGACAATCCAGTAACATGGCGTGCTGACTCGTGCTTAAAAGATGGCGCGGATGTTGGCAAAGATCTTTCAGGAGGATACCTGGATGCCGGAGATAACGTCAAGTTTGGACTGCCTATGGCATCGACTGCGGCAACGCTGGGATGGGGAGTGTATGAGTACGAAGATGCTTTTGCAAGCTCTGGGCAACTGGATGAAGCTTTGGATGCCATACGCTGGGCAACGGATTACTTTATTAAATGTCATACTGCACCGAACGAATTTTATTATCAAGTAGGTTCAGGCAGCAGTGATCATGCATGGTGGGGACCTGTGGAGGTTATAGAAGATGTAATGCAACGCCCGTCGTATAAGATTACCACATCATCACCTGGTTCGTGTGTTGCAGGAGCTACGTCTGCTGCTTTAGCCATAGCTTCTATAGTATTTGAGGATAGTGATCCGTCATATGCGTCAACATGTCTTACACATGCTAAACAGTTATTTGACTTTGGCTGGGCGACACAAAGCGATGCTGGCTACACAGCCGCCAATGGATTTTACGACTCGTGGAGTGGATTTTGGGACGAACTCTCCGCTGCTGCCGCATGGCTGTATATAAAAACTGGCGATGAGACGTATTTAACCAAAGCTGAAACAGCGGCAAACAACTGGGGAAATGAAGGCCAGACGGGTTATTGGGGATATAAGTGGACGCATTCATGGGATGATATGCATTATATGGCCCAAATGTTGCTAGCAGAGATTACAGGCAAGCAAATATATATAGACTCTGTAGAACGCAATCTCGACTTTTGGATGCCAGGAGGCGGGATCACTTATACGCCCGGCGGGTTAGCATGGTTGGATCAATGGGGTTCATTGCGATATGCCGCCAATGCTTCCTTACTGGCTTTTATATGGTCAGATTCTTCGATAGGAACCGCGTCGAAGAAAGCAGAATATAGGCAATTTGCAGAGAAACAGATCAACTATATACTAGGAAGCAACCCCCGGAATGGGAGTTATATTATAGGATTTGGGAATAATTCACCGAAAAATCCTCATCACCGGACGGCACACGGGTCATGGGCGAACAGCTTGAGCGAACCACCCGAAACCAGACATACGCTCTACGGAGCGCTAGTAGGAGGGCCTAATGCCAGTGATTCGTGGACGGACAGCAGAGGAGACTATGTAAGCAATGAGGTAGCGTGCGATTATAACGCTGCATTGGTCGGCTGCCTGGCGAAGATGTACTCGTCGTACGGTGGCGCACCTCTTTCGGATTTTCCACAAGCATATCTGACACAAGATAAAGCACAGGATAAATATGCCGAATACTATGCTAATGCAAGGGTAACATCGGAACAAACCAACTTTACCGAAATAAGCGTGGATCTTACAAATCACTCGGCATGGCCTGCACGTTCTCTCGATAGGATGTCTTATCGATATTTCTTTGATGCAAGTGAGATAATAAATGCCGGGCACTCAGTAAGTGAAATTACTGTGGCTAAAAATTATAGCGAAGTACCCGTTACTGTATCAGGGCCGACTAAATGGAGTGGTAATATATACTATATTACTGTAGACTACAGTGGCTCAAAGATTTTCCCTGGAGGACAATCAGAGAGTGCTCGAGAAACACAGGTGCGTATAGGCGTACCGACTGGAGTCCCTTGGGATCCATCGAATGACTGGTCGCATAAAGGATTGACTAATACGGCCAGCAAGAGCGACTATATACCTGTGTATAATGCAGGCGTGCTCTTGGGTGG
>JASGMM010000048.1 GCA_030156435.1 Clostridiales bacterium
GAAACGACGGATACGAATATCAGATATTTAACAGAAAGGAGGAATACCGCATTCCTCTCGCTACTAAAGTAGCGAGCCCCCTGCGGTAATTTTTCGTGGATCTTTAAGTAAGAAATCAGGTGAAAATTATACATATTGCACAAAAAATTCATGTTGATATATTATAAAACATGTGCTATAATAACTTATGTCAATCATTTGCCGGGCGTTCTTCTGCCTCGACCCGCCAGCGGCTGGGGAAACGCCTGGATAAATGTGATGGAGCTGGATAAGGCTCATGTTCTGTAACATTTTTGTACTGTAACATTTCGCCTTTCTATCTTATAAGAACATCTTAATTGACTTTTATCTCGTTAGGCGGCAGCTCTTGCCGCCATTATTTTTATATATACAGGTGATGTTATTGTCTATTATAGAAAAAAGAATAAAGGCATTGGGATTACAACTACCGCAGACGACTGCGCCTATGGGGGCGTACATACCGACGATTATATGCGGCAATATGGTCTTTGTATCCGGACAATTGCCCACAGTAAACAGCATAGCACAATACAAAGGCAGCGTAGGCGATGGCATATCGGTGGATGAAGGCTATCAAGCGGCACGGCTGGCTGCGTTAAATGCTTTAGCTGCATTAAAAAGTGCCGTTGGCGACCTCGATAAAGTAAAACGTATTGTAAAGATAACAGGTTATGTCAGATCAGCGCCGGGTTTTGAGCAACAGCCTAAAATAGTCAATGGGGCTTCTGAGCTGATGGTCGATATATTTGGAGAAGCCGGCCGTCATGCGCGCGCGGCCATAGGCGTATCAGAGTTGCCGGCCGGTGTGCCGGTAGAGATAGAACTTATAGCCGAGATATGAAAATTTTGTTGTCAGGCTTGTAATACAAGCTGTGATAGTGCTATAATAACAGGTGTAAAATTAAATATGTTTGATCTGTGTCCGCTAGGGGAGCTGAATAGCTGAGAAAGCGAGTGTCTCTCGCTTAACCCTTGGAACCTGTCTAGATAATACTAGCGTAGGGAAGCGGTTTGTTAAGAGCTTAAGACCGCATGCCTAGCATGTGGTCTTTTTTAACCTCCTTTCCGGGCATAGTCAGGCAAATACTACAAAGGGAGAGGAGGTGAGCGTATGGATTACATCATAAGTATATTTGAGGACTTGACCGAGATTACGCCCACCACTATAGCAGTGGTGATAGCGGTATTGGCAGTAGTCGGTTTTTTAGCCGTAATAGGTCCCAAAGCCCACTTTAATACCAAATCTGTCGTATACGGAGGCTTGTGCATAGCCGTAGCCTTTATATTGTCCTATATACGTTTTTATCATTGGCCGCAGGGGGGCTCGATAACATTGGCCAGTATGCTGCCAATGTTCGTATATGCCTATATCTTCGGCCCGGCAGCCGGTATTGCGGCAGGCGTTGCTTACGGCCTTTTGCAACTGATACAGGATCCCTTTATAGTACATCCTGTACAGGTATTGCTAGATTATATAATAGCTTTTGGGGCATTGGGCCTGGCCGGGTACTGCCGAAATAATATAAGCCTAGGGGTATTGCTCGGTGGTTTTGGTAGATTTATGGCCAGCTTTCTGTCCGGTGTAATATTCTTCGCGAGTTATGCGCCGGAGGGCATGAATCCCATATGGTATTCTATGCTGGTTAATGGTATGGTTATAGGTACGGATACGGCTATTTGTTTTGTAATATCCCTCATACCGCAGGTAAGTAGCATGATAGAACGATTGCGCTCTAACGCGATATAAGGTGACACGGGTGCGGATTGTGCTGCATAGTATATATAAGAATCTATATGTGGAGATGATACTATGTATTCCGATAAGCCCGATCTGGTAAGGCGCATACGGGAAGCTATGGAGGATGAACGGCATGATGTGGCTTTTTATGCTATACTCATCGAAATGGCACCGCCTGAAGATAAAGATATTATAAAAGGTATACGCGAGGATGAACTTAAACATTACACGATGTTCAGCGACATGTATACCTATCTCACAGGTTCTTCTATAAGTGTACCTGAGCCTGAGATATCGCCGCCTAAAAGCTACAAGGATGGCTTGGCCAGTGCCATAATGGGGGAAACATCTGCCGTAGAAGAATATAGGATCATACTGATAGAGGCTCCGTTCTGGTATATGAAGAATTGTATATATATAATTGTGACTGACGAGCAAAAACATGCGGACAGATTTAATATGTTATACAGCAGGGCATAGGTTCGAGACTATGCCCATTTTTCATATAATTCTTCCAATTCGGTTTTGAGCTTGGCGTGTTCATCCGTTAATTGACGCATTTTTTGACCGTCGGTATATACATCTGGATCACACATGGCCGCCTCCAACTCCGCTATACGGTCTTCTATAGTTACTATTTCGGATTCTATATCTTGAGATGCTGTGGCCTGCGATGTATTTTCGGCTTTGGGTTTAGCCCTCCTTTTGGCCGATGTAACCGGAATTTGAGATTCATCCTGTAGGTGCTTTTGCTGCCAGTAATCGTCATAATTCCCTTCATATGCGGTTATCCCATCGGGTGTAAGTTCGAGTATTATATCGGCTATCTTGTTTATAAAATACCTGTCGTGGGATACCGCCAGCAATGTACCATCATAATCTTTTAAAGCATCCTCCAGCGCTTCACGCGCTGATATGTCAAGATGATTGGTCGGCTCGTCCAGCAGCAGCATATTATACCCCGCCGGCATTAATTTGGCCAACGCTAGACGGGCGCGTTCACCGCCGCTCAAATCGTTTATTCTCTTAAATACGTCGTCGTCCTTAAAAAGAAATACTGCCAATATCTTTCGCACGTCGGTCTGGCTGAGAAGCGGATAAGCGTCCCAGAGCTCTTCAAGAACGGTTTTATCAGGATTAAGGCCAGCGTGCTCCTGATCATAATATCCTAAGAACGTATTCTGTCCTATGCGAATTCTGCCGGATGAAGGCTCCAATTGGTCTGCTATGATTTTGAGCAGCGTGGACTTGCCTATGCCATTGGAGCCTATGACGGCAGCCCTCTGGCCGCGTTTTAATTCGAAGGTTACATCGTTTAGCACGCATTTATTTTCAAATGATTTACTCAGCGATTCCACTTTTAATGCATCATTGGCGCCGCGCTGGCGCGCCTTGAAAGCAAAGCTTATGCTCTGCTGTTCGGCGGGCTTATCTATGCGTTCCATACGGTCTAGCGCTTTTTGACGGCTTTCGGCGGCGCGTATACTTTTTTCACGGTTATATGAACGGAATCTGTCTATAATATCCTGCTGACGCCTTATTTCTTTCTGTTGGAGGTCATAGTCTTTAGCTCGCTGTACTATGGATTCGCGCTTTAAAGCTGCATATCGCGAATAGTTGCCATCATAGACTGTCGTCATAGTATTTTCTATATCGAATATTTTATTACATACGGCATCCATGAAATAACGATCGTGCGATATAACCATTACAGCGCCCGCATAGTTTTGCAAGAAGCTCTCCAACCACTGAGTGGCTTCAATATCCAAATGGTTGGTTGGCTCGTCGAGCAGTAATAGCTGCGGTTTTTGCAACAGCAATTTACCGAGTGCTACGCGCGTTTTCTGACCACCGCTTAAAGTGGTTACGGCTTGCTCGAATTCGTTCGGCGAGAACCCCAAGCCAATGAGTACGCCCCTTGTATAACTTTCATAGCTGTAACCGTCCAAATGAGTGAATTGGTCGGACAGGCGAGAGTATTCGGACATCGTGCCTTTGTCCGTCTGACCATCCGCCATAAGCCGTTCTAATTCGTGCATGCGCGTCTCTATGGCTATTACCTCGTTGAAAGCTGAGAGCATTTCGTCCCAAACGGTGTTTTTTACATCCAGGCCGGCATCTTGCGACAAATAGCCTATCGAACATTGGCCGGGCATGTATATCTCGCCGGCATCGGCGTGCTCTATACCTGTTATTATCTTCATAAGCGTGGTTTTACCGGCACCGTTGGGGCCTACTATGCCTATTTTATCGCCTTGTTCCACGCGAAAGCTTATATCTTTTAATATATCTTTTGAACCGAAGGCTTTGCTTATGCCCTTGGTTTCGAGAACGGTCAATCTGATTCGCTCCTTCCGTATTCTATGATTATTTTATCATAGTTGCATTGTGCCTGCAATGTGCCCTTAAATGAATTTGCCGCACTGATTCATAAGGTGTATAATTAGCAATTGGGAGTGATTGAATGAATAGAGAGGCTTTATATACAAAGGAAATAAAATGCCCTGTGTGCGGCAAAAATTTTACTTCCACACGTGTCAGAACGTCGGCGATAAAAGTGGAAACGAGAGATAGCGATTTTTGCGTGCATTATAAAGGTGTCAATCCGATGTTTTATGACATCTACGTATGCCCGCACTGCGGATATGCAGCTTTGGCCGACCGCTTCGACAAAATAGATGTTGAGGGCAAAAAGGCTGTGCTTCAGAATACGACCCCAAATTGGACATCGCGCGATTACGGTGGTGAGCGTACATTGGAGCAGGCGTTGGAATGCTATAAACTGGCGCTTTTATGTGCTCAATTGAAACGCGATAAACCATCGGAATTAGCGGCCTTGTGCCTGCGGATAGCCTGGCTGTATCGCTTCAACCAGGATGAACAAGGAGAAAGGCGCTTTTTGCAGGCGGCGCTGGATGAATATATTGCTGCTTATGAGCGTCAGACCGACAGTAACGTAAATGAAATGAATTTACTCTATATTATAGGTGAATTATACCGACGTCTGGGCGATGCTGCGCAAGCGGTGCAATGGTTCAGCCGTGTTGTAAATCACAAAGACAGGGAGAACAATCCTCTGTTGATATCCATGGCCCGTGAAGGATGGCAATCCTTAAAGGAGAAGAAATAGTATTTGACAATATAAGAAAAGGTCTAGTATAATAAGGATATAAATTGAATCGTTTCATCTAGGAGGGGTGCAATGGCAGCGACTATAAAAGATGTGGCAGCATTAGCGCAGGTATCAGTAGGTACCGTTTCAAGGTACTTAAATGGTTATGAAGTCAGTGAGGCAAATAAACGTAAGATAGACGAGGCCATAAGGCGTCTGGATTTTAAGCTCAATCCTGTGGCTCGGAGCCTTAAGACCAGTAAATCCATGACGGTGGCGGTGGTGGTGCCTGCGTTGGCTAATATATTCAGCATGAGTATTATAGAAGGTATAGAACGCCATTTGGATCAATACGGTTATAGCGTTATAGTGTGCGATAGCCAAAGCGATGTACAAAAAGAAAAAGCTAAACTCCAATTCGTGAAGGATAAATATGTGGATGGCGTGGTGATAATGCCAACCGGCAGCGACGGTACTCATATAACCGAGGTATTGGGCGATGAGCTACCGGCTGTATTGATGGATCGTTTGGTGGAGGGCGCTAAATTGGATGCTGTACTTGTGGATAATGTTAATGCCGTTTATCAAGCGGTGGAGCGTCTGATAACGCTAGGCCACAGGCGTATAGGTATGATAACCGGTCCAAAAGATATATATACCGCCAAAGAACGCCAGGAAGGTTATAGACGCGTATTTGTTGATTATAATTTACCTATGGATGAGAACCTGATACGATACGGCGATTATACTGAGGATACGGGCTATAAGCTTATGAGTGAGCTTATGCGGCTGGATTGCCCACCTACCGCAGTGTTTGTAGCCAATTATGAGATGACTATTGGGGCTATAATGGCCGTAAATGAGATCGGTATACAAATACCTGATCAACTTTCCCTTATAGGATTTGACCAACTGGAGCTTTCTAAACTTATAAAGCCATCGCTGTCAGTGGTTGTGCAGCCTATGGCCGAAATAGGCCAGAAAGCGGCAGAGATGCTTTATCAGCGTATGAGAGGAAACTGCGACAATTTTCCACAGGTGATACGCCTTAAAGCCCATTTCATTGAGGGGCAGTCGATAAAGAGGCTATGATAGAATATTCTACTATTTTGTAATGTAAGGGAGCTTATATGAAACCATATATTTTAGGTATAGATATAGGCACATCTGCCTGTAAAGTTGTGGCATTTGATATAAGTGGCGATGTAGTGGCGTCTGTATTGCGCCCATATGATGTACATTATCCGCGGCCAGGTTGGGCCGAACAATATGCGGATGATTGGTGGCAAGCAGTATGCCACGCGTTGCAATGCATATGGAAACAGGGGAAGGTGCATCCGGCGGATGTGGTCGGTGTAGGTGTAGATGGACAGAGCTGGTCCGCTCTGCCCGTTTCATGTGACGGCAAGGCATTGAGACCGACTATAATATGGTTTGATCGTAGAGCTCAGCAACAAGCTGAACGTATGGTCCAAGCCGTTGGCTTACAAAGGCTTATTGAAGTGAGCGGCAATCCGCCTGATCCTGCATATATAACGCCTAAGATGTTATGGCTAAAAGAAAATGAACCGGATATCTATAATGGAACTTATAAATTTTTGCAGAGCAATGGCTTTATAGTATATAAGTTAACCGGTCGATTTACACAAGATAAATCGCAGGGTTATGGATTCCATTTTTTTAATATAGCAGAGGGCGTTTATGATAAGGAACTATGCCGGCAAATGGGTCTGGATATAGACAAAGTAGCTGATATATTCGAATGCTGTGATGTGGTTGGAAGCGTAACCGATGAGGCTGCCAGAAGCACCGGCCTTTTAGCTGGTACACCTGTGGTGGCCGGAGGGTTGGATGCTGCTGCATCAACGTTGGGGGCCGGTGTCATATCGGTCGGTCAAACACAAGAACAAGGCGGTCAAGCCGGCGGAATGAGTATATATGTGGATAAACCTGTTATAGAGCCCCGCCTTATACTCGGCTATCACGTTGTACCTGATGCATGGCTGCTGCAGGGCGGTACGGTAGGTGGCGGAGGTGCGCTCAGATGGTTTGTAGATCAATTCGGTTATGCCGAGGTCTACAGAGCCAATAAAGAAGGCGTTAGCGTTTACGGCATCGTGGATAGGGAAGCGTCCTCTATAAAACCAGGCAGCGACGGCTTGATATTTCTGCCATATATGTCCGGTGAGCGTTCGCCGATATGGAATCCAAAGGCCAGGGGTGTATTTTTCGGCCTCTCGTATGATAAGACCAGAGCGCATGCGGCACGGGCTGTGATGGAAGGCTGCGCTTACTCGCTGCGCCATAATATAGAAGTTGCCCAGCAAGCCGGGGCACATGTCGATGAATTAATAAGCGTAGGCGGAGCGGCTAAAAGCTCCTTGTGGACCCAGATAAAAGCCGAGGTAACCAAAAAAAGGATACAAGTTCCTTATGCCGACGACGCTACAGCATTAGGTGCCGCTATGTTGGCCGGTGTTGGAATAGGCGCATATAAGGATTTCCGTGAAGCCGTATCCAAGACGGTGAGGATAAGAGCATCATATGAGCCAAACGCTGATAATTTTTATATATATGATAAGCTTTATGCTGTATACAGAGAAGTATACGAGAACCTAGAACAAACCTATGATAAGCTTTATGAAGTTCAACAGGAGGGAATATTATGAAAGCAGCTGTTTTGCGTGCCAAAAATGATATAAGATATGAAGACATAGATATGCCGATTATATTGCCAAATGAGGTTCTCATTGAAGTGAGAGCCACTGGTATATGCGGTTCTGACATACCCAGGGTGCTGGGCGACGCAGCTCACTATTACCCTATTGTGCTTGGGCATGAGTTCTCAGGGATAATAGCGGATGTGGGTGAGCAGGTAAGTAATGTTAAAAAAGGCGATAGGGTAACGGCAGCACCGCTTTTGCCGTGCCACGAATGCATAGATTGCCAGCTCGGCCATTTTTCGCAATGCAAGCATTATAAATTTATAGGTTCCAGTGTGTTCGGAAGCTGGGCACAGTATGTAAAAGTACCGGCTCGAAATATTATTAAGATTCCGGATAATGTAAGTTTTGAAGAAGGGGCGTTCTTTGAACCTTCCACGGTAGCGTTGCATGGCATCTTCAACGCTGATTTTCGTCCGGGGTTTGATGCAGCCGTATTAGGTGTCGGCACAATAGGCCAACTTGCGGTACAGTGGTTGAGAATATTGGGAGCGGCGCACATCACAGCCTTTGATGTAGATGAGGCTAAATTGGCCAAGTCTAAAGATATGGGGGCGGATGTATGTATAAATACATCTGAAGAGGGTTTTAAGGATGAAATAAACAAGATAGTGGAGAATAGGGGTATAGATTATGTTTTTGAAACGGCTGGAGTTACATTTACCCAAAAGCTAAGCCTTGATATAGTGGCTAATAAAGGTACAGTGTGCTTTATAGGCACACCTACGGCAGATCTTAACTTATCACCACCGATTTTTGAGAAAATACTGCGCAAAGAATTAAAACTTACAGGCTCGTGGATGTCCTATTCAGCACCATTTCCGGGTAAAGAGTGGATGCTCACAGCCGATGCTTTGGCACGAAAGGTTCTAAAGTGCGAAACTATGATACATGAGAAGTTCGCGTTGAGCGATGTAGACGATGCATTTGATCTGTATAGGAAACATATACCGATGAGTGGAAAGGTATTATTGGTTAATGAATAATTGCCAATGCTTATAGAATATTGAGACTGGAGGAGAAGGATTATATGATAAATGGAGCAAATGATATTATTGATCCCCAATTGGTACCGTATAGAGTATTGCGTGGCGGCGACAAGATACCAGCGATAGGCATGGGAACATTTGGTTCGGATCGTTATACGCCAGAGCAGGTTGCTGCTGCTGTAAAAGGCGCCGCTGAGGTCGGCTTCAGGCTTTTCGATTGCGCGTCCGTATATGGAAACGAGGCTCTTATAGGCGACGTCTTTCAGGAAATTATGAGATCAGGCGTTAAGCGAGAAGAACTTTTTATAACATCAAAAGTATGGAACGATATGCATGGCAGAGGAGATGTGCTGCTTTCATGCGCCAAGTCTCTTAAAGATCTGAAACTGGATTATATTGATCTTTATTTTATTCATTGGCCGTTTCCGAACTTTCATCCCAAAGGAGCGCCACCGGATTATCGCGATCCTAGTGCCAGGCCATATATTCATGAAGAGTATATGGAGGCATGGTACCAGATGGAAAGATTAGTAAAGGCGGGTTATGTGAGACATATCGGTACCTCCAATATGACTGTACCCAAATTGAAACTGCTTTTACGGGATTGTACCATTATGCCTGCTGCCAATGAAATGGAATTACACCCTTGTTTCCAACAACCTGAGTTATTTCAATTTTGCCTTGATCATGGCATACAGCCAATAGGATTTTGCCCGATAGGATCACCTTCTCGTCCGGAGCGCGATAGGACACCGGATGATGTAGTAGATATAGAAGACCCGGTTGTGGTTAGAATAGCAAAAGCACACGGCGTTCATCCGGCAATAATTTGTATCAAATGGGCAGTTCAGCGTGGGCAAATTCCGATTCCATTCTCAATTCATCGAGACAAATATGCAAGCAATTTGCGGTGCACAATAGAGGACCCGCTTACGGAAGAAGAAATGAAAGAACTAGCAACGGTCGATAAAAATTGTCGTCTTATTAAGGGGCAGGTATTTTTATGGGAAGGTGCAAATGATTGGCGAGATCTTTGGGATGTTAACGGGAAGATCGAATAAGTAAACTGTAATGAACCCATAAATTAAGACAACCGAAAGGGCAAGTTTTGATAAAATACATAAATTTAACAAAAAATTGTCTTGATAAATGGGGTTACCTTGCTTATCTTAGCGGTGATACCGAAATCAAGCAAAAGTTGTTGCCGCTTATAGAGTCATATGTTAACGGTACTAGAGCGTATAAAGAGATTGAAGTGAATGTGCTTGGCCAAAACAAGGTTATAGATAACGAAAAAGAAAGATTTGAGGCCTTTACGCCAGTAGGAATAGCATTGGCTGGATTGCTGGATGGATTCAATCCGTGCGCCGTTTCGATGCTATTGTTCTTTCTGTCGATATTGATAATGAGCGGCCGCCAAAATAAAGAGCTTTTTCTGGTTGGTATGAGTTACATCGTAGGTACTTTCATAGCATACTTTGCTATAGGGATAGGATTATTTAAGGTAGGCGACATATTCAAAGATGCTAGAGCTATTATGCTAGTCATATACGGTCTGACTATCGCCATGAGTATAATACTGGTATTCTTTAGCTTTCGAGACTACATCAGCATCAAAAAAGGCAATTATGCGCGAATAAGCCTACAACTTCCACAAAAGATAAGGCATGTTATACAGCGCTATATAAGGGAGAATACGCTGACGCATTTTCTGTATATATCAGTTTTTTTAACTGGTATAGTAGTTTCAGGACTGGAGTTCTTCTGTACCGGGCAGGTTTATTTACCCACAATAGTATATATACTGAGTCAAAGGATTGCGGTAGCCAAGGCATTATCCTACCTGGCCATATATAACCTGGCTTTTGTAATACCACTGATGGCGGTAGTTGTTGCTGTGTATATGGGCAAAAAGGTGATGAATCTATCACAAGTTTTTGCATCTAAGATGCATCTTATCAAATTGGTGACCAGCTTATTTTTCATTGCTGTGGCTGTAGTGATGTTTGCAGAATTATGGAGTATGATATGAAAGGGATAGTAACCTTTTTAGATAAAGGTCGAGTTAAAATCGATGAACGCTCTATTATAGAACTGGATTTTAAAGAAGAATGCATAATAGAGGAAAGTATAAAACTATTTAGAGATAGTGATCCGTGCATAATCCACCGCACTTTTTGTGCCAATAAGATAGGCATGGATATATTAGATGAGTTGAACAGGCAATATCAAGGGCAGAAAGAAGTTTGTTTTACAGCAGAGGAATTACCTGATTATATAGTCGATAAGATAAATTTACCATCGACGGTGGGATACATAATTATACGGTGAACGCTAAATTCAAGATATTGTGGAGTAATGTAAACGATGCAGTTCAATTTGTATAATGAATGTACACTGACAGCCTGAAAGATGTTGTTGATTAGCAAATAAGCATAAAAATAAGCGAAAAAAGTAGTTGCGAGTAGCTAAAGCGACTTAAATTAGCATAATAAGCTGTAATGCTTAAAATAACAGAATTTCAACACTTGATTATATTCTGCTAAGAAATTATAATTATTTTGTATTGAAAACGTTTTATTATATTGCATCGTTATTGTGTGAACGATATATTGTCAGGCGAATAAATATTGTTAGCAAACTTAAATATGGACTTTCATAGGGGGCGAAATGAAATGGATTATCAAATAAAAGAAGGACCTTTTGAACCAACGCTGGAGTCTCTACGGCAATTCGAATGCCCGGAATGGTTCAAAAATGCTAAATTGGGGATTTGGTCTCATTGGGGAGCACAATCGGTTCCGATGTACGGCGATTGGTATGCTCGACATATCTACTGCGAAGGCTCAGACCAATATAGCTACCATCTACGTCACTATGGTCATCCATCTAAATTCGGCTATAAAGATCTGGTACAATTATGGAAAGCTGAAAACTTCGACCCGGAAAGCTTGATGGATCTTTATGTGGATGCTGGTGCGAAGTATTTTGTTGCTCAAGCTATGCATCATGACCATTTCTTCAATTATGCTTCTAAAATCCATCGATGGAACTCGGTAAACATGGGGCCTCATAAAGATGTTGTAGGAATGTGGAAAAAGGCTGCTCAAAAATATAATCTTCCATTTGGTATTACTGAACATCTTGGTGCTACTTTTAGTTGGTATGGAGTTAATAAAGGGCGCGATAAAGAGGGACCTTACGCTGGAGTACCTTATGATGGAAACGATCCTACGTATGAGGATCTATATCTCCCCAATTATGAACATTATGATCCTAATAAACTTAACAAAGTTGACCCTTGGTATACTCAAAATCCTTGGTGGCATCAAAGATGGTTTAACGTTATCAAAGAAGTAATCGATTTATATCAACCTGATTTGTTATATTCAGATGGTCCGCTGCCTTTTGGTGACAATGCATATGAAGCTGGTCTTAATGCGGTAGCTCATTTGTATAATACCAGCGCAGCTAACCATAATGGCATAAACCAGGCGGTATATAATCAGAAAGATAGACGTAAAGAGATCTATACTGTCGGTGTATTGGACATCGAGCGGAGTCAGGAGCCGGATATAAAGCCCGAGCCGTGGCAGACGGATACATGTGTGGGCAATTGGTTTTATGATGTACGTGCAATATACAAAAAGCCTGGCCATGTTATAGAAATGCTCGTAGATATCGTTTCGAAGAATGGAAATTTATTGTTGAATATTCCTCAGAAGCCAGATGGCACATTGGATGATGAATGTGTGTACATACTCAAAGAATTGGCTAAATGGAATAAAGTATGCGCTGAAGGCATATACGATACACATCCATTCCGAGTTTCAGGTGAAGGTTATTCAAAAGTGGCCATAAGTGGATTTAAAGAGGATGAGGTTTCATGGACCAGCTCAGATTTCCGTTTCACTCAAAAAGGCAATATACTATATGCGTTTCAAATGCGTTGGCCTGAGAACAACAGAGCGGTTATCAAGTCACTTATGCCAAATGAAAAGGTAAAATCCGTAAGGCTTTTGGGTGCAGGTGAGGTTTCTTTTGAACAGCCCTTTGGTACATTGGTGGTGAACTTACCAGATAATAAGCCTACGGAGTACGTCAATTGCCTTGCTATTGAATTGGGTTAATAAAATAAGAAGTGAGTTAGCATTTCATATATCTAGTAGAAAAGAGGCGATTTTATGATTGTGATTATTTGACAAAGAAACAAGATGATTTCGGCCTTTGTAAGGATTTTCTTCATGCTTCACCCCTGCTCCCGGATTGACACTATTGATACTATTGGGCGCCTATGATACAATAGCTATAGAGATTATTGAAGTTTCACGGCTGCTTATATAACATCATAGGAGGTACATATACTTTATGGATAGAAGCCAGGATTGGCTCGAGCAAGCAAAAAACGACCTCGAGCATGCCAAGAAAGATCTAGAGTGGGGTTTTTATGCTTGGTCTTGTTTTTCATCTCAACAATCTGCAGAAAAAGCTGTTAAATCAGTATTTAAAAGGATGGGGGCAGAAGCGTGGGGACATGCCGTAGCTGATCTTTTAGAACAGTTGGCTGATAAACAAGACGTTCCGCAGCCAATCATAGATATAGCTTTAGAATTGGACAAAGCATATATACCCACTAGATATCCCGATGCGCATCCATCTGGTTCACCATGGAAGAAGTATACAAAAGAAGAGGCAAGGAGGCTTGTGGAATATGCAGAAACGATCGTCCAGTTCAGTGAGAATATTTTATCCCGAATGTAATAAAGAGGATATAATAAAAACAATTTCTGATGGTCTGGCTGACCTTGCTGAGGCATTACCGCTCTCTAAGGTTATGCTCTTTGGCTCTTATGCGAAGGGCAGATACACTGTGCACAGCGATGTAGATCTCTTGGTGGTCTATAGAGGTCTGCCGAGGCCCGACGCTTATTCGCTCGTGAAAAAGATATTAAAAGTTCCTCGCCTGGAACCGCATATTTATACCGATGAAGAATATGAAATGATGAGGGATGTCCTGGATAAAATGTTGGCGGATGGTTGTGTAATATTGTTTCAATCATAGGGGGGCGCAAGACATCGATGAGAGTATTGGTATTAACTTCGCGGAGCTGGAAATCGATAGAAACCTTGAAACCATTAAAACTTGAGGAGGTTTAATTATAAGTATCGTTTGAGTCAACTACCCCGTCTAAAGATGGAGGCATGAAGCCTCGAAGTTGACCAGCCTCAGCCCTAGCGGGCTACGTTATTCCGATGGATGCTTGCCGAGAATTTGGTCTGATTACGAGACCTACCTGATCGATCTCCAGATAAAACACTTGGTATAACAGTACTGGAATTAGAATTTGAAGAAAATCCGAAATTTGTGCGTTGCAGCATGTATCCGCAGCTTCACGGCGGTTATAACTTTTCAGAGATGTTTTAAAAATGAAGAGATGTACCTGATATGCAGAGCAAGAGGAGTAAATCTTTTACTCAATGTCGTGCCATAATGCTATATAAATGCATAGAGGGCCTTAAGAAAAAATATAGACAACGGTGTTTATAGCAAATAGCTTAAATAATGTTGACGATAAGGAGAGGATGTTTTGTGAGCAATGTCGATTTGCGTTTTAGGCAGATTCACCTGGATTTTCATACAAGCCCGGATATAGAGGGTATAGGCGATGAATTCGATGCTGAAGAATTCGCGTCTACACTGGAAAAAGCCCATGTGGATTCGATAACATGCTTTGCTAGATGCCATCATGGTATGCTTTATTATGATTCCAAAGCATTTCCGGAGAGGGTGCATCCGCACTTGACGAATAAAAACCTTCTCAAAGAACAGATAGAAGCGTGCCACAGGCATAACATACGCGCACCTATATACATAACAGTACAGTGGGATCAGTATACCTCTGAAGAGCATCCCGAATGGCTAGCTATAGACGGTGAAGGCAAACCCTTCGGCAACGCATTGTTTGAGCCTGGTTTTTACAGGAAATTATGCGTCAATTCGCCCTATAGGGATTTTTTGAAAGCTTTGACGCAGGAAATATTGGAGACGTTTCCGGTAGACGGCTTATTTTTCGATATAGTGCAGCCAACCCCATGTGCCTGCAAATACTGCCGCGCGGAGATGAGCAAACTCGGCATGGATCCCTCCAGCTTGGAAGACAGGCAGAAATATGGCCAAATGATGATAAACGAGTTCAAGCGCGATATGACAGCCTTTATAAGACGGTTTAACAAAGAATGCACCATATTCTACAACAAAGGCCATGTAGGGCCGGCGCATCGCCCGGTGACAGATGCATATACGCATTTCGAACTGGAGAGTCTGCCTAGTGGTGGTTGGGGTTATCTTCATTTTCCCATTGCGGTAAGGTATGCCAGAAATCTGGGGCTGGATTGCATGGGCATGACCGGCAAATTTCATACCTCATGGGGCGATTTTCATTCATTTAAGAATAAAGCAGCATTGGAATTCGAATGCTTTCATATGCTGGCCTTAAATGCCAAATGCAGCATAGGTGATCAGCTGGAACCGAACGGTAGATTGTCACAACCCGTTTATGACCTTATAGGTTCGGTATATTCGCAGGTAGAAGCAAAAGAGCCGTGGTGTGCTGGAGCTAGGGCGGTAGCAGATATAGGCGTATTCACTCCCGAAGAATTCGAAGGAGCAAATGATATACGCCTTACGCCATCGATTATGGGGGTGACGCGTATGCTCCAGGAAGCCGGGCACCAATTCGATATAATCGATTCGTATACGGAATTATCAAAATACAAGGTATTGGTGTTGCCTGATATCATACCCGTATCCGATAAATTTGCATCCAAACTGGAGGAATACATGGCAAATGGGGGTGCTATCGTAGCGTCATTTGAATCAGGCCTTAATGAGAATAAAGATGCGTTTAACCTGAAACCTTTAGGTGTCAAACTAAAGGGGCAAGCACCTTACAACCCTGATTTTATAATACCACAAGGCGATATAGGTAAGGGGTTGCCGCAAACCGAACATGTCATGTATATGAAGGGATTGGAAGTGGAAGCGACAGAAGGTACTGAAGTATTGGCCGAGACGGCTATACCTTATTTCAACCGTACGTGGCGACACTTCTGCTCGCACAGGCATACGCCGTCATCAGGGTCGATAGGTTATCCCGGCGTTTTAAAGCACGGGCGCGCTATATACTTCATGCATCCGATCTTTGCTCAATATGAGCAAAACGCTCCACGTTGGTGCAAACTGCTTTTTTTGAACGCTTTGGATATGTTGTTGCCAGAACCGGCGGTGCGCCATAGCAGTCCCAGCACCATGATAGTTGCATTAAACGAACAGGCCGAGTATAATAGGCTAGTATTACATCTTTTACATTACATACCCGAGCGGCGCAGCAATGACATAGACATAATTGAGGATGTTATACCGCTATATAACGTAAAGGTGTCGGTAAGGGTAAGCGGTGAGGTGAAAGACATTGCATGTGTGCCTCAGGAACAAAGTATGGCTTTTGAAGTGAAAGACGGCAGGGTTGAGTTTACTGTGCCCGAAATAAACGGCCATCAGATGGTGGCCTTACAGATGGCTTAATAGTAATTTGCTAGGAGGTTTTTGTTATGGCATTGAACAATGAAGAACGCATTAAATGGTTTACCGAGGCGCGGTTCGGCATGTTTATACATTGGGGTATATATGCGATACCGGCCAGAGGCGAATGGATAAAAAGCCAGGAGAGGATCAGCGATGAGGATTATCAGCAATACTTTGAAGAATTCAATCCTGTGAACTACGATCCTGTGAGATGGGCTCGGATAGCAAAAGCGGCAGGGCAAAGATATGTGGTTATGACAAGCAAGCATCATGATGGTTTCTGCCTTTTTGACAGCAAATTTACTGATTATAAGGCTACAAACACGCCTGCCAAGAGGGACCTTGTAAAAGAATATGTAGATGCATTCCGCAATGAGGGGTTGAAAGCAGGATTTTATTATTCGTTACTGGATTGGCATCACCCTGATTATCCTGCCTATGGCGATGCACACCACCCCATGAGGGACAATGAAGCATACAAGGGGCAACAACGCGATCTGTCAAAATATATAGACTATATGCATAACCAGGTAAAGGAGCTGCTCACCAACTACGGCGAAATAGACGTTATATGGTTTGATTTTTCATATGATGATATGAAAGGCGAAACCTGGAAAGCTACGGAATTGGTAGATATGGTGCGTCAGTTGCAACCACGCATCATCATAGATAACCGGTTAGGTGGTAATATAAAGGCTAGAAATCCTGAGATATATGCCGGTGACTTTGCCTCGCCCGAGCAGATTATACCCCCTGAGGGCATTACCGATGAAGACGGTAAACCAATACCATGGGAGGCATGCATAACCCTAAATGATCATTGGGGTTATTGTTCTGCCGATAAAAATTATAAATCGCCTAAGCAGATTATAAGGGCGCTGGTGGAATGTGTAAGCAAAAACGGCAATCTTCTGCTCAACGTAGGACCGAATGCCAAGGGCGAGATACCAGAAGAATCTATTTATATATTGGAGCAAGTCGGCAAATGGATGGATAAAAACAGCGACAGCATTTATGGGTGCGGTGCAGCTGCGCTGTCTAAGCCCGAATGGGGGCGTTATACGCAAAAGGGTAAACTCGTTTATGCACATATATATGATAAAACAGTAGGCCCTATAAATTTGCGAGGCCTAGGCGGTAAGATAAAGAAGGCCCGCCTATTGTCAGACAGGTCGGAGATCAAGGTACATAAGCCATGGAATGCTACTGAATATCCAGAGGATGCCTTTATAGATTTTGCAGGGGCGTCGCTGCCGGATGAAATAGATACCGTGGTAGAATTGGAGCTTAATTGAGCACATATTTATAAGAAAATTAAGATACAAGGGGGAAACGATGTGGCAAAATACACTATAGGTATCGATTACGGTACCGAATCGGCGAGAGCATTGCTGTTAAACCTCGATACAGCAGAAGAAGTGGCGACCACAGCCATGAACTATCCGCACGGCGTTATGGACGAAAGGCTGCCCAACGGCATGGCCCTTCCACCGGACTGGGCGCTGCAGCATCC
>JASGMM010000049.1 GCA_030156435.1 Clostridiales bacterium
CTTAAAGCATTAGCAGGTTTACGGCCTCTGTTCTTATGAATAACGAAAGACGCACCTTGTTCTTTAACCCCCTTCTTAAGTCTAAATATTTGACGAACACTGAGGTCTAAAACCTGCGCAGCTTCACTTGCGGTTAACGTCCCATCGATGACTTTATTAATAACAAAAAGTTTTTGCATTTCGCTCTCTGTCATACAATACTGTTCCTCTCTCCTCATAATGACATTATCGCAGAATAATTTTACTATGACAATATCATAGAATAATAACAAAAACCAAAAAAATGGTTGACAAATCTAATAATATCATGTATAATCCAAAATAGGAAGTATTTAATCGGTTTTTATCAATAAGGGGAAAGGAGAAGATCAAAATGGGACAAATGAAAGACTTTTTGCCTTTTCTTATACCTCTCGTAATAGTTGAATTCGCTTTGTTGGCATATGTCATTCATCACATCCTTACCCATAAGAATTACAAGCGCGGCAACCGTGTCATGTGGATGATTATTGTGATTATCGGAATGGCCTTTATAGGACCGATCCTGTATCTTGTGCTGGGGAAAGAAGATGCATAGCATTAATATACTTTCAATTAAAAATCTGAAAAAGAGTTATGGCAGTAAAGAGGTGCTGAAAGGCCTCAATCTGGATATACCCGAGCACAGTATATTTGGCTTCGCTGGCAAGAATGGAGCGGGGAAAACCACAACCATGAAACTTGTACTTGGTCTGCTCAGGCCAGATGAAGGAGAGATTTATGTTTGTGATAAGAAGGTATCCTTTGGGCAGACAGAAACCAATAAATACATAGGCTATCTCCCAGATGTGCCTGAGTTTTATCCTTTCATGACGTCGTCTGAATATCTTCAGTTCTGCGGAGAGCTGTGCGGCATGGATGAAAGCAGTGTGAAGGCGCGCAGCAGTGAACTGCTTGAGCTGGTTGGACTGGCAGGTGAAACTCACAGAATCGGAAGCTTTTCGAGAGGAATGAAGCAGCGTCTTGGAATAGCGCAGGCATTGCTGAATTCACCGAGACTCCTTATCTGTGATGAGCCTACGTCAGCCCTCGACCCGATTGGCCGTAAGGAGATTCTGGATATTCTATATGCAGCCAGGGGCCAGACGACCATTTTCTTTTCTACCCATATTTTATCTGACATCGAGCGTATATGTACCAACGTGGCATTTCTGGAGGAAGGCGTTATCGCTTTACAGGGGGATATGTCCACGGTGAGGGGCACATATCCGGGTAATGAATATATTATTGAGACAGTTCTTGACGGCGATGCTGATAAGCTGGTCAAGGCATTTCCCGAACTGAAGGCTGTAAACCGGAATACCCTTGTATGTCAGGAGGACAATGGAAAGCTTTCGCAGGTTCTTAGGTATATGGTTGATAATGGGATACCTTTCTATAAGATAGAGCGCGAGGCGCCCTCTCTTGAGGATGTATTTATGAAGGTGATTAAATGATGAGGCCTTTATTTACATTTATGAAAAAAGAATGGATCGAGGGGCTTAGGAGCAGTAAGCTGATGGTCCTTATAATAGTTTTTGTGTTTATTGGCATTCTCAATCCCGCCACTGCAAAGATGATTCCCTGGATGTTTGAGGTTATGGCGGATTCCTTTAAAGAACTTGGAATGACGGTATCAGGTATGAAGATTGATGCCATGACATCATGGACACAGTTTTTCAAAAATATACCGATGGCACTTATCGCATTCCTGCTGATATTCAGTAATTCCTTTACCAAGGAGTACCAGTCAGGAACGCTGGTCCTGGTTCTGACCAAGGGACTGCCCAGAAATGTCGTAGTTTTAGCCAAGAGCTTATTCATGCTCATTTCATGGACTGTGGGATACTGGATGTGTTTCAGTATTACTTATGCTTATAATGCTTATTTCTGGGATAACAGCATTGCAAATAATCTGTTCTTTTCGGCAGCAACCTGGTACTTGTTTGGATTGCTGACAGTCTGTCTGCTCATATTATTCTCTGTGCTTCAGAACAATAGCGGTGAGATCCTGTTGGAGGTCGGAGTATGTGTGATTGTTGGATATGTCCTGAAGTTGATTCCCGTTACAAAAAAGTTTTCTGTTCTTACATTAGCGGATACTGCGGCGCTCCTTGCCGGGACTGCAAAGCCTGATTCATATATAATGGCAATCGTTATATCACTGGTTCTGGATTGCATATGCATTGGGACAGGTGTTGTATGCATGAACAAGAAGCAGCTGTAGAAGTGGCTCCGTAGAGGAAGTCCGTTGATGCAGATGTAAAAATTTATTTTTACATAAATTTTGGGTGATTTGTTTTTTATGAGCCCTGTGGAGAAAAGGAGGTGAGCGAACATGGCCAAGAAGCAGTATGTTTCTCCTTCTACAGTTCGTCTGTCAGGAATGGAGAACCGGATTGACCCCCTAATTCCGGAGATTATGCACTGAATTCTTGGATTTTCACACCATTGCTCATGAATGCTTCATAAAACTTATTCGGAGCCATATATTTTATGCTTCCATGTATTCTTCTCTCGTTATAGTATCTCATGTACTCGTTTATAACACCATATACTTCCTTAAAGCTCTCAAACTCATACCGGCTATAACACTCATATTCCAGTATCGAGTGAAATGATTCTATATGCGCATTCATATTGGGCGTCTTTACTGGTATCCTCTCATGTATGATGCCCAGTTCTTCTACTGTATCATTGAACAGTTTAGAAACAAATTGTGGGCCATTATCTGTCCTTATCTTTGGTAGGCTGGTACAATCGTTAAGCCCTCTCGCCGCTAATGCGCTTTTTAGCACCCTGCAAGCGTCTTTGGCTGTGCAGGATAATCCTACATAATAATCTATTATTGACCTGTCATATACATCTATAATCGATAACTGAAAGAAAAACCTATCCTCTCCCGCTATATAGCCATATTTTATGTCCATTTCCCATAGCTGATTTGGAGCGTTTACTGTATCCATTTTAGCTAAATGTTTGGGATGCCTGGATACTATTACCCTCTGTGGCCTCAATATCCCCATTTCATCACATAATCTATATACTTTCTTGTGATTGACCGCTATATTGTAATCCCTCTTTAATGACATCGTAAGCTTGCGATAACCATACGGATAGCCATCAGAGCATATTAGTTCACTTAAACACTCTTTTATTTCTTCATCTGATATTTTGCGGCCATCATAGGTGAAAGAATAACCTGGCACAGGCCTGCCATGATGATTGCTCTTATCATCTTCGATTTCTTCTTTCTCTTTTTGCTCTTTATTTTGCCTGTTTATGTTTTCATAATAAGTGGATGGTGCTAAACCGACAAAGCTTAGTACAAGGCTTGCCTTATACCCCTCGGAAATCCACTTTTTAGCCACTTCAACTCTGCCGGTCACCGAGGGTTTACTGTATCCCTCAAATCTCTCAGGATAGCAAGCTCAAGCTCCTTTTCTCCAAGCAGCTTCTTTAATTGAACGTTTTCCTGGCTTATGGTTTCTAAGCGCTTTTCCGCTTCTGATAGCCTCTTATTCTGATTTTTAGGCAATGGTTTAATAGAGCCTCTCTTTTTAGCAGCATAAGTCCAACCGTATATTGTTTTAGGAGATAAATTATGCCTGCGGGCTACCATAGCAACATTGCCAACTTCTTCACATTCTTTTATTATTTGCTCTTTAAATTCTTCACTGTATTGTTTTTGTGTCATAATTATCTGCGCCTCCCAACGCTTATTTATATGTTATCATAGTTAAGATATATTGTCCAATCTCGTTAGGGGGCTTAATAGCTACATATACGGATGACGAGGACGACATGAAAATGATATATAATGATTTTGTTCAGGCAGTCCAGGCAATGCTTGTAAAGGGAATTTTACAGAACTAAATAAATTATGCATCAAGACGCTTGTTGTTTATGCGAACACATCAGGTAGTAAGCTTATCGCAGGTACTGAAGATAAAACAAGAGAGGTTATCAGTGTTGATGATGCCTATTAAGCCCCCTAACGGAGTAGGTGAAAAAGAGCTGGAATTAGCTGTTTTAAGAGAACTGAGGGATACTCTTAAACCCTCGGTAGCCGACAAAGTTAAAATAGCTGCCAGGTGGATCTCACATGAGTATAAGGCTTGCCTTATACTGAACTTTATCGGATTAATGCCATAAATTTGCGAAATGAGCTTGACAAAACAAAGCCGGTGAGGTAAAATTTAATTACAATACCCCATACGGGGGGACAGTATATTTTATATGGAGGATTTGATAATTATGGCTAAAGTTATAGAGGTTACGGATACAAATTTTAGTGAGGAAGTATTGCAGTCCGATAAACCTGTATTGGTAGATTTCTGGGCGGCATGGTGCGGCCCCTGCCGCATGATGGCTCCGATAATAGAAGAAATAGCCCAAGAGAATGATGATTTTAAGGTGGCTAAACTGAACGTGGATGAGAATCCGCTGATAGCATCCACTTACAGGATTATGAGCATACCTACGCTGGGCATATTCAAGGGCGGCCGCATGGTCGATCAGATCGTAGGGGTTACGCCAAAACAGACCGTGGTGAATGCCGTTAAGGCAGCGGTTTAAAAATCAATAGTACAATGGCCGGTTGGGGCATATGTCCCAACCGGTTTTTTGTTTTTGCGGTCGGAATACTGTTGATATATCTGGCAGCTTGGGTTAAAATATAAACAAAAATGAAAGGTTGCTGTGTCATGGATATAAGGGAAATACAGAATATATTGCCTCATCGCTATCCATTCCTGCTGGTGGATCGCATATTAGAAGTAGAAGAAGGTAAAAGAGCGGTGGGCATAAAAAATGTTACTGTAAACGAGCCGTTTTTTCAGGGACATTTCCCCGGTAACCCTATAATGCCCGGCGTGTTGATCTTAGAGGCTATGGCGCAGGTAGGCGCCGTAGCGGTGTTGAATTTGGAACAAAATAAGAACAAACTGGCTATGTTTGCCGGTATAGATAAAGCAAGGTTTAAGAGACCGGTTGTACCCGGTGACCAATTGCGCATGGAAGTGGAGCTTGTAAAGGTGAAAGGTTCCATAGGCAAGGGCAAAGGCTCGGCTTATGTGGGCGATGAACTGGCGGCCGAGGCCGAGCTTATGTTTGTATTGACCGATAAACAAGGCATTTAGTATAAAAACGCTGCGTTGCGACGATAATACCCTTTAGAATAATATTTCTGGAGGGTATTTTGCTTTGAAAAAAGATATCATAGCCAGTCTGATCGTGATATGGTTGACCGTGGCCTCGGTTTGTGCCATAACGACCGTAAACCGATTCGATATAACTATGCCTGCTGTGGCATCGGGCGATACAATGACCGTGGAGCCGGCGCCCGCATTGGCAATCAGCGAATCATTGGAAACGTCGGATGAATTGAAATCAGATGACACGGTCATACATGAGCATGAAACCGAAGCCACGCCTCAAGCTGATAACAATGTAGACGAGTCGCCATCCCAGGAGAAAGCGACGCAAAAGATAGACGTTAAGGAAACCATAGAAAGCTACGAAAATATGCTGGCGGCATGGTTTGAGAAAGATGCCGCTGACGAACTTATCGAAGAACCGGCACCTCTCAAGCCCGACAACACAAAAACGGTGGCCACATTAGCGCAATTGGATGAAGCAAAGGGCAGCGTAAGCGTTAAGGATAAACTTGAAGTAGCAAAGTTGCTGGCTAAAGTCGATATAAACGATATAAAAAGGATGATCGATATGGCTGTGGATGGCGTTACGCTGCAAGAAGCCAGAGATATGGACAAAATATTGAAAAACCATTTATCAACCGAAGAGGTGAAGAAACTGGAAGCAGTGGCTAAAAGCTATGTTAAATAGTGTTGGCTGAGCAGTGGTGTATTCTCCCTTCACAAAAAAGGAAAAAGGGCGTATAATTAAGACGATATAATTGTGGAGGGGATGTGCTATGCCCAAAAACACCGATCAAAAGCAGATAGAACGCCAATGGTATATAATAAAATTGCTGGCTCAGAATCCGAACGGCTATAGCCAAACGGAATTGACTGAGAAGGTTAAAAGGGCGGGCTATACGGCTACTCGAGCCACTGTAATGAATGATTTGGATGACTTAAGCGAGGTTGGTTTCGTATACCAGGATGGAAGCGATGCGCGGCCGATCTATAAGCTGTTCAAAGACAGCGTATTCAACATACATAATTTGGATTTAGATATAGATGAATTACTCGGACTATACTTCCTTCGCGAGATAGCCAAACCATTTTCCAACAGTATGATAGGAGAGGGTGCCTATAAGATAGTCGATCGTATCATCAATTCCATGCCTGCTCCCAATAAAAAATTTATGCGGCAGATGGCGTCTTATTTTAAGGTGGATATCAATGACCTGTCGTCGGATCATATAATTTCCGATGGTGTTATGAATCTGCTTCAAAAGGCGGCTGATGACCGCTGCACTGTAAAGATGAGGTATTATTCTTTCACGTCGGATGAAGAGAGCGTGAGGGAAATGGATCCCTATTTGTTATTTTTCAAAAATGGCAATTATTATATCGTGGGATACTGCCATAAATCCAATGAGATAAGAGAATTTCGTGTAGATAGGATAAAATGGATTGATGTGCTGGACAAGCACTTCGAAGTGGATCCGAATTTCTCCTACGAGCAGTATACCGATTATGTGTGGAATATATTAAAAGGCGATCAGCACTATACGGTGGAAGTGCGTTTTGTAAACAAAGGCGCCAGGCTGGTATGTGAATATGAGCAAAGGAAGGCTGATAAGCTTATAAAGCAACCCGACGGTTCTGTTGTATTCGTCAAGACGGTATCCAATTTGGAGGAAATAGGCCGGTGGATATTGAGCTATGGCAGCGATGCGGTCGTGCTCAAGCCCAAGCTGCTGGCGGATGTTATAAAAGAACAGGCGGAAGGTATATGCAGGCACTATAAATCCTAAGTTATTCTTCAGGAGGCGTTTTGATGGGTTATTTCAACAGGATAATTTTGATTGTGCTGGACAGCGTGGGAATAGGAGAACTGCCCGATGCTGCCTTATATGGCGATGAGGGCTCGGACACGCTTGGGCATGTAAGCGAACTTACGGGGGTTAAACTGCCCAATATGGGCAGATTGGGGCTGGGTAATATAAAATCGCTTGCCAGCGTGCCGCCGGTTGGCCATCCTATGGGATTTTACGGGAAGATGGCCGAAAGGTCCATGGGGAAGGACACTACGACGGGGCATTGGGAAATTTCCGGCGTTTGGCTCGAAAAGCCGTTCCCGACATATCCTGACGGTTTTCCACAAGAGATTATAGAGGCATTTGAAAAAAGGATAGGCACAAAGGTCATAGGCAATAAAACGGCATCCGGCACCGAGATAATTAAGGAATTGGGCCAGGAACATATTACAACAGGCTACCCCATAGTATACACTTCAGCCGACAGTGTATTTCAGATTGCCGCTCATGAGGATCTCATACCGCCGGACAGGCTGTACGAGATGTGCCATATAGCCAGAGAAATAATGACGGGAGAACATGCGGTCGCCAGAATAATTGCCAGGCCGTTTGTCGGCACTCCGGGTAACTTTATCAGAACAGAACGCAGAAGGGATTTTTCTCTTGCCCCACCGGAAGACACCATGCTGGACAGGATGATTGCCAAGGACTTTGAGGTCTGCGGAGTGGGCAAGATCGAGGATATATTCGCTCATAGAGGCATATCGTTAAGTAATCATACCGGAAATAACCGCGACGGCATAAAAGCAACGATCGATTGCATGGACAACCTGAATAGCGGTATGATTTTTACTAATCTCGCGGACTTTGACACACAATATGGCCACAGGAACAATGTCGCGGGCTATGCGAAGGCCTTAAAGGAATTTGACGACGCTTTGTCCGATATAATGGTCCATGTCCAAAAACGGGATTTGCTGATAATAACGGCTGACCATGGCTGCGATCCGGCCACCGAAAGCACCGATCATTCTAGAGAGTATGTACCGCTTTTGGTATATACGCCTTCAAATGAAAATGGCGTATCTCTCGGCATCAGGAATACCTTTTCTGATATCGCACAAACCGTAGCTGAAAACTTCGGGCTTGAGCCCTTTGAACATGGTATAAGCTTTCTTGAGGAAATCGGGGGCGACAGATTGTGAGGATGGTAGATCTTATAAAAAAGAAAAGAGATGGGGAAGCGCTTGATAAACAAGAAATTGAATATATCATTAATGGCTATACCAGCGGGAATATACCCGATTACCAAATGTCCGCCTTTAATATGGCCATCTATTTTTCCGGCATGAACGACAGGGAAACAACCGACCTTACCATTGCTATGGCAAGATCGGGCAAGATGGCCGATCTTTCTGCCATCAACGGCATCAAGGTCGATAAGCACAGCACCGGCGGTGTGGCCGATACAACGACACTTGTATTGGCGCCTTTGGTGGCGGCATGCGGCGCGCCTGTTGCAAAAATGGCGGGCAGGGGGCTTGGGCATACGGGCGGAACGCTGGATAAACTTGAATCGATACCCGGAATGAGGGTCTCGTTGCCGATGGATGAGTTTATCAATAATGTAAACACAATCGGCCTGGCTGTCACAGGCCAAACGGAAGACCTGGCACCTGCCGACAAAAAGCTGTATGCTTTGAGAGACGTCACGGCGACAGTCGATGTCATGCCCCTTATCGCCAGTTCAATAATGAGCAAAAAGCTGGCGGGAGGGGCGGATGCTATCGTGCTGGACGTGAAAGTTGGCGAAGGGGCTTTTATGAAGGACTACGGCGATGCGCTTAAGTTGGCTGAGCTTATGGTTAATATAGGGGAAAACGCGGGAAAGAGAACGGTAGCGGCGATTACCGATATGAATCAGCCTCTTGGCCTTGCCATAGGCAATTCATTAGAAGTAATAGAGGCCTGCGAAACGCTTAAGGGAAGAGGGTGCAAAGACCTGCTCGATGTGTGCTTATTTCTCGGCAGCCATATGCTTATGCTGGCGGGCGTGGTCGCAAGCGGAAAAGAAGCCGTATCGATGCTTGAAGATGCGTTAAAATCAGGCAGGGGCTTTGCCAAGTTAAAAGAGATGGTGGCGGCACAGGGCGGAAACTGCGAGACGTTGGAGAATTATTCGCTTTTACCGCAAGCAAAGATCAAGCATGAGATTAAGGCCGAAAGGGATCTGTATCTATCGCGGCTCCATGCAGAGCAGCTTGGGCTGTGCGCCATGAGGCTGGGTGCAGGGCGGGCGACCAAAGACGACGTTATCGATCTTTCTGTCGGCATTATGCTCAATAAGAAAGTAGGGGATTTCGTCCGCAAAGACGAAATAATAGCTACAGTATATGCCAATGATGAGGAGAGGTTAAACGAGGTGCTGCCTGATATTTTAAATGCTATCGAAACATCCGGAGATTTCGTAGAAAGGCCGAAACTTATCTATTCGTTGGTATCCAAGGACGGTATAGAACGTTTTTCGCTCTTCACAAACGTTAATAGATAGTATATAATTTAACTGTAATAGCGCTGATTTTTGGTAGGTGAATCATGATTTATACTAAACCGAATGAAGATAACGTGCTGCCTTTTGAGCAGGATGGGTCGTTTTACTATAAGAGGGCTCGGAAATATATCGGTAAAAGCAATTATATAGAAGCACTGAATTGTTACAGGAAAGCAGTGGATAAAGACCCGGATAACATAGGCTATGTTTTGGAGCTTGCGGAATTATTCACCGAAATGAGTTTTTTTGACGAGTCCAATGCTGTACTGGCATATGCGCTGCACCGTGCGGTAGAATACAGAGCCAGGATCTATTTTGATATGGCATGCAATTTTCTGGGAATGCAGGATTATGATCAGGCCAGGGAATATTTCAAAAAATATCTTAATATGGATTATGATGGGGAATATGCCGATGAAGCGGAGGAGTTTCTGGCTATATTGGAGCTACAAACCTCTTATATTGAGGAAATAATAGGATATGACAGCAGCTTTAAAGCCCTTTATAAACGCGCGAGGATAGGCAAACAACTTTTGGATAAGGGTGAATATAAAAAAGCCATAAATGTATTTGAGAGGATAATGGAGGAGGATCCAACGCTCTTATTCGTAAAAAACAATCTTTCATTAGCGTACTTCTGCGCAGGCGATATAGATAAAGCGATAAATATAGAAAAAGCCGTGTTGTCAGCTCAAAGCGACAATATACACGCAAATTGCAATATGGCCTTATATTATGATGATATGGGTGATCAAGACAGCAAAGATGAATATATAAAGAAGATAACGGATTTAATAGATGCCGATGATCCTGACGGCTTATATAAAATAGGCATCACATTATGCGAACTGGGGTTACATGAGCGGGCGCTCGATGTTTTAAAAATGTCGTTGGGATATAATCCCTATGATATAAGGATAATATATTATTGTGGAATAGCCTGCCTTAACCTAAAGCGATACGATGAAGCTATGGACTGGTGGGATAAGATGCTGAAGCTGGATCCGGACAACTCGATAGCGGCGTTTTACAGAGAGAGGACCAGCCTTCACATGAGGCAGTTGATACCCGACCAGGAGTACCTCTATCAGTACCAGGTGCCGCATGATGAATTTTTGAGACGGATGCAATTTATAAACCGTATGTTAGCCATGTCTGAAGATCAATTGATCGATATGTGGCGCAAGGACAACGAATTTAAGGATATAATCAGGTGGGGCCTGGATATAAACGACGATGTGATAAAGAGCGTTCTGCTTCATACCGTATCAGGATTTAAGGACAGGGAAGCCGAAAGGATTTTAAGGGAATTTCTGCTCAGAAAAGGCGAGTCAGAAGCACTGCGCAAAGAGGTTTTTGGTTTATTAAAGCAAAATGGGATAAAAGAGCCGTATATGGCCTATATAGATCAGAAGTTGACGGAGGTAAAGGTTAATTTGATAGCCGAGACCGAGGACAATAGCTTGTACGTTTCATACATGAAAGCCGCCGAGCTGGCTGTAAAGATGATGAAAGACCGTTATGACGATAATTATGAAGCCGCGGTGCGTAAAGCCATGACATGTTATTTGAACACAGTACCGCAGGAAAAGCTAACCAGAATAAGGAAGAAAGAGGTATGGGCTGCGGCGCTGGAGTATTATTATTGCAGAAGAAAAGGCGCTTGGGGATGCATGCAGGACATTGCCCAATATTATAATGTGTCGGCATCATCCCTATCAAACGCTTACAGGCGCTTAATTAACACGATAGGCTATATAGATCTCTTCAATTCGTAATATACAACTGAAACAAAGTGTAAGTATGCAATCATTACGTGATATATGTCCAGCCGATAGCGGGCGTAGGCTTTATATCATTGCAGTCCGGAATTTGCCATATTACGAATTGCAGATAGATTTTTAGACTATTGACAAGCAGTTGTCCTTTTGCTAAAGTATATAAGGATACTTGGCAAAAAAGCATTATTATTTGAGAGGATGGTTGAAGCCGCTGTATAAAGCGGCGTAGAGCCGATATATGAATTTTCAGGATATTATTTTAGCGCTGCAGCGCTTTTGGGGTAACAAAGGGTGTGCTTTAATGCAGCCTTATGATATAGAAAAAGGTGCCGGGACTATGAATCCGGCTACTTTTTTGAGAGCACTCGGTCCGGAGCCGTGGCGGGTGGCCTATGTGGAGCCTTCGCGCAGGCCTAAGGATGGGCGTTATGGCGATAATCCCAACAGATTATATCAGCATCATCAGTTTCAGGTAGTGATAAAGCCGTCGCCCGATAATATCCAGGAATTATATCTGGATAGTTTGCGGGCACTGGGCATAGAACTGGAAAAACACGATGTGAGATTTGTAGAGGATAACTGGGAGTCTCCTACTCTCGGCGCATGGGGTTTGGGCTGGGAGGTATGGCTGGACGGTATGGAAATAACGCAGTTTACATACTTTCAACAGGTGGGCAGTATCGATTGCCGGCCGGTGTCGGTGGAAATAACCTATGGCCTGGAACGTATAGCTATGTATATACAGGATAAGGATAATGTATACGATATACAGTGGGTGGATGATATAAGCTACGGTGATATGTTTCACAGGGCGGAATGGGAGCATTCAAAATATAATTTTGAATGCTCTGATGTTGATATGCTGACACAGTTGTTCGAGATATATGAGAAAGAGTCTTATAGGCTCGTGGAAGAGGGCTTGTTATTGCCCGCATACGATTATGTGTTGAAATGTTCGCATACGTTCAATCTCCTCGATGCCAGAGGGGCTATAAGCGTAAGCGAGAGGGCATCGTATATAGGCCGCGTTAGGAATATGGCTCGACGCTGCGCCAGGCTATACATAAAACAGCGCGAAGATATGGGCTATCCCCTTTTGAGGAAGGAGGTGGCGCCATGAACACATTCCTTTTAGAAATAGGGTGTGAAGAAATACCGGCTCATTTTATGCCGGATATATTGGATCAGATAGAGCAGAAAGGCAAGGCTATTTTTGAACAATACCGTCTGCCTTATAAAGATATGCGCGCATATGGTACGCCAAGGCGCATAGTGCTTATAGCGAAGGATGTGGCCCAGCGCCAGCAGGATGTCGAACAATTGGTCAAAGGACCTGCCAAAAAGGCAGCGTATGGTGATGACGGGCAGCCTACCAAGGCGCTATTGGGCTTTATGCGCAGCCAGAATGTAAGCGTCGAAGATTTGATCATCGATGAGATTAACGGCATACCTTATGTCTATGCTCATAAAGTGCAACGCGGTATGCAGGCGAGCGAGGCGTTAAATGGAATAGCCCCTCAGCTTATATCGGCATTGAGCTTTCCTAAGTCTATGCGATGGGGCGATATGGATATTAGATTTGTGCGTCCGATACGATGGATAGCGTCATTGTTGGATGACGAAGTGATCTCCTTTGATATAGGCGGCATTCCATCTGGCCGCTATTCCAGAGGACATCGATTTTTAGGGCAATCAGAGGTGGCTATAGATAGGGCCGATAATTATATCGCTATCATGGAGCAGCAGTTTGTTATAGTGGATCAAGATCGTCGTAAAGATATGATAAGCCGACAGATAAAAGAATTGGCCGATAAAACAGGAGGCACAGCGCTGCAAGATCCAGACTTGCTGGAGGAAGTCGTATACCTGGTAGAATATCCTACAGCGTTTTTGGGGAATTTTGACAAAAAATATCTGGATTTACCCAAAGAGGTAGTGATTACGCCTATGAAGGACCACCAGCGGTACTTCCCCGTTAAAGATGATGCAGGTACGCTTATGCCATATTTCATAGGGGTAAGGAATGGTACGGCCGATTACATAGATGTGGTCAGAGAAGGCAACGAAAAAGTGCTTAGGGCACGGCTGGATGATGCCAAGTTTTTCTTTGAAGAGGATATAAAGCGCCCTCTCGAGCAGCGAGTAGAGGAACTAAAAGGTATAGTGTTTCATGATGGCCTTGGCACGCTGTATGATAAAACCATGCGATTGCGCAATTTGTGCCGGTATATAGGCCAAAGATTAGGATTAAACGAAGATATGCTCTCTTGCCTTGATAGAGCGGCTTATCTGTCCAGAGCCGACCTCGTGACCGATATGGTAAATGAATTCGATGAGCTGCAGGGCATAATGGGCAGAGAATATTCGATATTGCAAGGCGAGTCGAAACCTGTGGCGCAGGCCATATATGAAATGTACTTGCCGCGCACGGCTGTTGATGATTTGCCTGATACGGTTATCGGCACGGCCATAAGCCTGGCCGATAAATTGGACACGCTGTGCGGATACTTCAGCATAGGACTTCAGCCTACGGGTTCGCAGGACCCCTACGGGTTGCGTAGACAGGCTTTGGGCATATGCCGGATGATATATGAGAAGGAGATAAGCATTTCGTTGCACGATGCAGTGATGCACAGCCTGGAGCTTTACGATTTGGATGATGAAAACCGGCGTAAGACTTTTAACGAGGTATTGGATTTTATAAAGCAGAGAGTACGCTCTATGCTGATAGATGACGGCTTATCTTATGATGTTGTGGACGCTGCCATAGCGGCTGATTTCGATGATATTTGCGAGGTGCGCCAACGCGCCAAGATAATAGCCCAATGGAAGGCGCGCTTGGATTTCGAAGACTTTATGACGGCTTTTAACAGGCCGAATAATCTGGCAGCCAAAACGGACAGCCTGTTTGTAGATGAGAACCTCTTTAGCGATAGTTCCGAGAGCAAACTTTGGCAGGCGTATAAAGACGCAAAAGAGTTGCTAAATGAGGTGCTGGCTGCACGGGATTACAACCGTGCCTATGAAATATTAAAAGGGCTTAAGCCAGCGGTGGATGAATTTTTTGATGCCGTATTGGTTATGGTCGATGATCCAGCTATAAGGGCTAATCGCTTGGCGATTTTGAAGAACATAGCTGAATTGTTTAAGACAATAGGTGATTTTTCCTATATTGTAATATAGCTGAAATATCAGCTTTATTATATAGATTTACAAAGATGAAAGGAGTAGATATAGCTTTATGGCACATAAATACGTATATTTCTTTGGAGAAGGCGACGGCAGCATGAAAGAGCTGCTCGGAGGCAAAGGAGCCGGATTGGCCGAAATGACCAGGCTTGGTTTGCCTGTGCCGCCCGGGTTTACCATTACTACCGAGGCTTGTACCAGATATTATGAAGACGGCGAAGTCATAGGGGAGGACATATTAGAGCAGATAAATGAAAAGCTCGCGCAACTCGAGCAGGTGAATGGCAAAAAACTCGGCGATCCGAACAATCCATTGCTGGTTTCGGTTCGTTCAGGTGCAAGGACTTCTATGCCAGGCATGATGGATACGATATTGAACCTCGGTTTGAATGATGAAACCGTGGAAGGTTTGGCTAAGCTTACCAATAACGAACGTTTTGCTTATGACAGCTATCGCCGCTTTATACAGATGTTCTCGGATGTCGTAATGGGAATAGATAAGAACAAATTTGAGAAAATATTGGATGAGATAAAAGAAGCTAAAGGTTATAAATACGATACCGACCTTACAGCTGATGATCTAAAAGAAGTGGTAAAGCGCTATAAGGAGCTTTATAAGCAAGAAAAGGGAGAAGATTTCCCGCAAGATCCGAAGGTGCAGTTGATGGAGGCTGTAAAAGCGGTATTCCGTTCATGGAATAACGCAAGGGCCATAACCTACAGGCGCTTAAACGAGATACCGAGCTGGTGGGGCACCGCGGTCAACGTGCAGACCATGGTATTCGGCAATATGGGCAATGATTCGGGTACAGGCGTTGCCTTTACGCGCAACCCGTCCACCGGCGAAAAGGAACTGTACGGCGAATTCCTCATGAACGCTCAGGGCGAGGACGTGGTGGCAGGTATAAGGACGCCCCAACCCATAGCAGCATTAAAAGAGGTGCTGCCGCATGTATATGAGCAATTTGCCGATATAGCCAAGAAACTTGAACAGCATTATAAAGATATGCAGGATATGGAGTTTACGGTAGAGCGCGGCAAACTGTACATGCTGCAGACACGCAATGGCAAGCGCACGGCCATAGCAGCATTGAAGATAGCCATAGACATGGTCGATGAAGGCTTGTTGACCAAAGAAGAGGCTATACTCAAAGTGGAGCCAAAGCAATTGGATCAACTGCTTCACCCGATGTTTGACGAAAAGGCACTTAAAGAAGCCAAGCCCGTAGCCAAGGGCCTGCCAGCATCTCCTGGTGCCGCTTGCGGTATGGTTTACTTTACGGCAGAAGATGCTGTAAAAGCCGCCAAAGAGGGCAAGAAGGTTATACTGGTCAGAGCTGAGACATCACCTGAAGACATAGAAGGTATGTATGTGGCTCAAGGTATACTGACGGCACGCGGTGGTATGACTTCTCACGCTGCAGTGGTAGCGAGAGGCATGGGCACTTGCTGTGTAGCCGGCTGTGGTGACATCAAGATAAACGAAGCGGGCAAATACTTCACAGTAGGCGACTTGACGATAAAGGAAGGCGACTATATATCGATAGACGGCAGCACCGGCTATGTATATGCGCAGGCCATACCTACAGTAGAAGCGGCCATAAGCGGCAATTTCGCGACGTTTATGGCATGGGCTGACGAGCTGCGCAGGCTCAAGGTAAGGGCTAACGCTGATGTACCCAGGGATGCCAGGAAGGCGGCCGAATATGGAGCCGAGGGTATAGGGCTGTGCCGTACCGAGCATATGTTCTTTGATGAAGATCGCATACCCGCTATGCGCGAGATGATAATATCCAAAACCGAAGAACAGCGCCGTAAGGCACTGGCTAAGCTGTTGCCGATGCAGAAGAGCGATTTCAAAGGGTTGTATGAGACCATGGAAGGCAAGCCGGTTACCATAAGGTTGCTGGATCCTCCGCTGCATGAGTTCTTACCTCATGAAGATGAGGAAATAGCCGAATTGGCGAAAGAGATGGGCATAGCCTTTGATGAGCTGAAGGCCACTGTCGAGAGCCTTAAGGAATTCAACCCCATGCTGGGCCACAGGGGATGCCGCCTGGCGGTCACATATCCCGAGATAGCTGAGATGCAGACCAGAGCTATAATGGAAGCTGCCATAGAGGTAAAGCAGGAGAAGGGGCATACCATTGTAGCCGAGATAATGATACCGCTGGTAGGCGAGCTCAAAGAGCTGAAATATGTAAAGGATGTAATAGTCAAGACCGCTGAGGATGTCATAAAGGAGAAGGGCGAGCGCATAGAGTATCATGTAGGTACCATGATTGAAGTGCCAAGAGCTGCCCTGACTGCCGATGAAATAGCCAAAGAGGCCGAGTTCTTCTCATTCGGCACCAATGACCTGACACAGATGACATTCGGTTTCTCCAGAGATGATGCCGGCAAATTCCTGAATGCCTACTATGATAAGAAGATATACGACTTTGATCCGTTCCAGCACCTGGATCAGGAAGGCGTGGGTAAGCTGGTGAAGATGGCGGCAGAGCTCGGCAGAGCTACGCGGCCAGATATAAAGCTCGGCATATGCGGTGAGCACGGTGGAGATCCGAGCTCGATAGAATTCTGCGATGCAGTAGGGCTGGATTATGTATCTTGTTCGCCATTCCGCGTGCCCATAGCGCGCTTGGCCGCAGCGCAGGCTGCTGTAAAGCATAAACAAGCCAAATAAGGTTTATAGGTTTCAGTAAAAGATAATAAAGAACGCCGTCGCTTATGTTCGGTAAGCGGCGGCGCTTTATTTTATAAAACACTGACTTGTGGTATTATT